>DASTUE010000023.1:0-2435 GCA_035759805.1 Lysobacter sp.
CGAGCGTCGTGCGACGGCGGTGTACAACTACCTGACCAGCAACGGTGTTGATTCCTCGCGCCTGGTGGGCCCGAACGGTTACGGCGAGAGCCGTCCGATCGCGCCGAACACCAACGAAGACGGTTCGGACAATCCGGAAGGCCGCGCGCTGAACCGCCGCACCGAGTTGAACGTCCAGAACTGAGTGTCACGCGAGTGACAGGTGGCTCTTCGGAGTCGCTGCGGTAAACCAGAAGCCCGGCCTTGTGCCGGGCTTCTTTTTTGTGGCGGATGTGGCTGAATGCGGAAGCGGTCGGTTGTCCGATCCTGGGAGCGCGCCTACACTCCAATGGCTCGGCCCGGCATCCAACGGGTTCCAAGGAGATGATCATGTTGCGCGTTGCCATTGCTTTCGTGCTGTTTACTTCCGCCGGCTTGGCACACGCGCAGGTGGCCCAATGCGGCGCGCTGCTGGCTCCGGCGATACCGGTCCAGCAGACCGTCACTGCGCCGGTGACGGCGGAGTTCAGCACGCCCTCCCGCCAGCTCGGTGCGCCCACGGGCGTGCTGTCGCAGGCGTTGAGCGAGTCGCTGTCGGTGGATCAGGTGTTGTTCCGGCTTCAGGTCGAGAGTTGCAGCAACGTCGCCAGCATTGTCCCGGCGCCATCGCCGGCGAGCTTGCCGGCGACTACTGCCGGGAGCATCGTGCCCGGCGCCGTGGCGACGCCGGCCGTACCGGGCGACGCCGGCTCGGAATCAGCCGCCACTCCGGCGGCCGTGGATGCGACCGATCCGGCGGCCTACAAGCCGCGGACCGAGTTCGACAACACGCCGTGGCGCTTCGACATGAACCAGAACGGCCAGCGCATGACGGCCGATGCGTTCGCCGCGTGGATGGAATCCAAAGGTGTGCGCGTGGCGAAGGGTGCGCCGAAGCCCGCCGCGGCCGAAGTGCCGGCGGCAGAGGGCGAGGCCGCGATTCCGGCGGTGCCTGCCACGTCGGCAAATGACGAGTAACCGATAGCGCCGCGCCAGCGGTAACCCTGCAAGACAGAAAACGGCCGCGCAAGCGGCCGTTTCCGTATGGCAAAGCTGAAGACGAAGACGGCGTTTTCACGTCGCCAGGCGATTCACGCCTTCAGCACGCCCAGTTCATGGCCGATGCGGGTGAAGGCGTCGATGGCGCGGTCCAGGTGCTCGCGGGTATGCGCCGCGCTGATCTGGGTGCGGATGCGGGCCTGCCCCTGCGGCACGACCGGGAAGAAAAAGCCGATCGCGTAGATGCCTTCCTCAAGCAGGCGCTCGGCGAACTTCTGCGCCAGCGGAGCGTCGTACAGCATCACCGGAGCGATCGGATGGTTGCCCGGCTTGATGTCGAAACCGGCGGCAATCATCTTCTTGCGGAAGTAGTCGGTGTTCTCGACCAGCTTCTCCCGCAGGTCATCGGCGGCGGCCAGCATGTCGAACGCCTTGGTGCCGGCGGCGACCACGTGCGGCGGCAGGGAGTTGGAGAACAGGTACGGGCGCGAGCGCTGGCGCAGCAGCTCGATGACTTCCTTTTTCCCGGTGGTGAAACCGCCCACCGCGCCGCCCATGGCCTTGCCCAGGGTGCCGGTGAAGATGTCGATCCTGTCCATCACGCCCTTGACTTCGGCCGAGCCGCGGCCGGTGGCGCCAAGAAAACCGGTCGCGTGGCATTCGTCGATGTGCACCAGCGCGCCGTACTTTTCCGCCAGCGCGCAGATCTCGTCCAGCGGGGCGACGAAGCCGTCCATCGAGAACACGCCGTCGGTGGTGATCAGCCTGGTCTTGCAGCCGGCGGCGTCGGCAGCCTGCAGCTGTTTTTCCAGGTCGGCCATGTCGCAGTTGGCGTAGCGGAACCGCTGGGCCTTGCACAGGCGCACGCCGTCGATGATCGAGGCGTGGTTGAGGCTGTCGGAGATGACGGCGTCGTCCGGACCGAGCAAGGGCTCGAACAGGCCGCCGTTGGCGTCGAAGCAGGCGGCATAGAGGATGGTGTCCTCGGTGCCGAAGAAGGTCGCGATGGTCTGTTCCAGCTCCTTGTGCAGGTCCTGGGTGCCGCAGATGAAGCGCACCGAGGCCATGCCGAAGCCGTGGGTGTCCAGCGCGTCCTTGGCGGCCTGGATCAGGTCCGGATGGTCGGCCAGACCGAGGTAGTTGTTGGCGCAGAAGTTGAGCACCGTGCTGCCGTCGTCCAGGGTGATCTCGGCGGACTGGGCACTGCTGATGATGCGCTCGGACTTGAACAGGCCGGCGGCGCGGATTTCGTCGAGGGTGTCGGCGTAACGTTCGGTAAGGGACATTTCATGTCTCCACTGTGTAGGGGCGACCTTGCAGGTGCGTTGTAGGAGCGGCTTCAGCCGCGACGTGTTGTCGGGACAGGTCGCGGAAGCCGTCGTGTCGCGGCCATCCCTGGCCGGGCGTTCGCAGACGCG
>DASTUE010000024.1:0-4051 GCA_035759805.1 Lysobacter sp.
AGCATCGTCGCCAAGCCCGAGCGCGGTAGCTATGCCTATTCGGTCAAGGCCAACGGGAAGGAACTGGACCCGCAGATCATCATCGATCCACGCTGAGGGCGGGGTGCCTGCGGGGGCCTTGGCGCAGGCTCCGGGGCATCCATTATTTCGCATAATGCATCTTATGTCGGAACCACGGTCCCCAGATGCGAAGCGTTGGCTAGAAACCGGGCCTCTCCGCGGGTTTGTCCTGCCGCACCGTGACTGCGACGGCGGACAAGGATCCCTACAAAGGAAATGCCCCGCGCAAGGCGGGGCATCTGTCAGCGCTGCGATCAGCAACAGCCCATTGGGCAACCTGCAGCCGCCCAGGCAGCGAAGGTCGTGGCAAATAGCGCAATTCCCACAAGGATCCTGATCTTCATGGCTCTACTCCATTGATGCTGGCCGACTGGCCATTGGGAAGCTTCGTTCTCCGACTGCCCGAGGTCAACTCGTCGGTTGGTGACGTCGGGTGATCGCCTGGGCTCAGGCCGCCATCGCCGCGCAGCTTTCGGCGCAACGGCGGCAGGCCTCGGCGCAACGCTTCATCTCCGCGTCGTCGCCCATGGCGTCGCAGGACGCCGCGCACCGCCGGCAGATCTCAGCGCATGCGCCGCAAGTGGCCGTGTGGACGCTGGAGCCGCGCAACATGGTGTCCGCACTGGTCGCGCAGATGTCGGCACAGGCAGCCATGAGGCCGATGTGCCCGGCTTCGGCGTGTTCACCGCCCTGCCCCAGACAGTAGTTGATGGTCTCCAGGCAGACGGCATGGCACTGCGTGCATGCGTCGATGCAATCGTTCATGGCCTGGGTTCGGTGGGCTGCGGTGTGATGGGTCATGTGTTGCTCCTTGCATGGTGGTTCGCGGCGAAAATCGGCGCGCCGGCATCACCGCCCCTATTTGCTTCCCCTTAATGCTCGGCGAAGGCACTCGTGGTGCCATCGTTGGCAATCAGTTCGACCGTGTACGCGTCGGTTCTCCCGTCGGGCGTCTCCATGCCGGGCGAGCCCAGCGGCATGCCGGGCAGGACCAGTCCCTTTGCGTCGGGCCGCTGCGCGAGCAGGCGTTTCACGTCATCGGCCGGCACGTGGCCTTCGACGACGTACCCCGCCACTTCCGCGGTGTGGCAAGACCCCTTGCCATAGGGCACGCCCAGGCGCGCCTTGATCGGGTTCAGTTCGTTGGTATCCCGCACCTCGACCGGGAACCCCGCCTGTTGCATGTGCTCGACCCAGAGCCCGCAGCAGCCGCAGGACGGGCTCTTGTGGACGACGAGCAAGGAAAGCGTTTCTGCCGCGGCCACCGGTTCGGCCGAAGCAACAGGTTGCGCGGAAGCCGTCGTCGCCGATGGCGCCGGTGGCTGCGGTTCGGACGACTGCGAACACGCCGCGGCCATCACGACGACAGCAGTGAGCAGGACGGTCAGGATTGAAATCGTGCGAATGTTCATGACGCCGGCCTCAGCGCTTCGGCCGCGAGGACCAGTGGATGTGGGCGATACGCCAGCCGTCTGGTGTATTGCGCAGCACCATCGTTTCGGTGCTGAGCAATGTCAGCGGCTTGCCATCCTTCGTGGTGTGAAGCTCGCTTTCGCTGCCGATCCAGACCAGGTCGCCGGCCACCTGTGCCCGCCGACGCAACAACTGGTGGTGTGCATCCTTCAGGAACTTGGCATCACTGATGGCGTGGTGCGACAGATATTCCTCGCGGCTGCGCTCGGCACCGCCGGACTCGAGGATCAGCACGTCCGGCGCAAGCAGCGTTTCGACGGTTTCGAAGTCACCGGCCGCCAACGCCTGGCCGAACTGGTCGGCGATCGCGACCGCCGGGGCCGCTTCCTCGGAAATGTCGATCGCGGCAGCGTCTGCGAGGGGCGCCGGGTGATGTGCGTGCTGGTCCGCTGGTGGTGTCTGAGCGGTGGCGGTGGCAGCGCAGGCGAGTGCCAAGGCAACCGCGAGCGATACGGTGGCGATCTTCATGCGGTCTCTCCAGAATCAATGTTGGTGGTCGTGGCCGTCGTCGGCAGGTTCGGTTGGTTCGGTTGGTTCGGGTGGTTCGATTGGTGCAGTCGGTGCGACGGGATGGGACTCGAGCGTGCCGTCGGTATGGCGGTGCTCGACCATGGCGGGCTCGGCAACCAGTTCGGGCGCCTGTTCGGCGGCGTCGTGGTGTTCGTCGGGCGTGCCCGGCGGGTGGTCGAGTCCCGCCGGCATCGCGCTCTCTGCGGCGTCACCGGACGCATCTGGATGCGGATGTGGCTGCGTCTCGCCCCCGCCGTGCGAATGCCCGCCACTGCTGGCGACGTGGGCCTGGTACTGCGCTACATCCATGCCCGGAAGCTGCTGCAGGAACGCCACCATGTTCCAGATGTAGGCGTCATCCATGCTCTTGCCCCACGCAGGCATCCCGGACGCCTTGATGCCGTGCTTGATGACCCAGAAGGCCTGCGCGGCGTCGACCGCTTCACTGGTGAGGTCCGGTGGCGCGGGATACAGGCCTTGACTCAGTTCCGTGCCGGTCATGCCGGGCGCCAGGTGGCACCCGACGCACATGGCGGCGTAGTTGCCGGCGCCTTGCGTCACCCGCGCCGGATCGTCCAGCTCCGGCACGTCCAGCTTGCTGGCGCGCACGGCGATCGAACGTTCGCGCAGCGCCTCGAGCGTGGCGTACACGGGCCCGGTATGGGCATCGTCCGCGCCGATGTTGTACACCCCGGACCAGACGAATCCGCCGAAGGCGAACACGGCGAGCAGCAGTAACCCCGTGAGCAACAACAACGTCTTGCGCTTGATGAAAGCCATGGTGGTCTCGTCCCTTGGTCAGAACCAGATACGCACGCCGGCAACCACCCGGGTGTCCTCGACGTCTTCGAGCTCGACGCGGCGGAAGTCGGCCGTGTTTCCGTAACCGCGTTCCCAGACCACGCCGACGTACGGCGCGAACTCGCGCCGGATCTCGTAACGCAGGCGCGCTCCCAGTTCGACGGTGCCCAGGCCCGAACCGATGCCGCGCCGCGGATCGTCCTTGCCATGGAATTCGGCCTCGGCCAGCCACTGCAGGATCAGCCGGTTGGTGAACAGCGTTTCGTACTCGGCCTCGAGCCGGGCTGCGGTCTGCCCGGACTGGCCGACATAGGCGGTGGCTTCCACCTCGAACTTGTAAGGCGCAAGACCCATCACGCCGATGGCAGCGAACGTCTGCGAGGGACCCTCACCTAAGTCGTGGCGCACGCCGGCCACCAGGTCCCACCAGGGCGCGATGGCGCGGCCGTACAGGACCTCGATGTCGCCCGCTTCGAGCGCATCGTCGACATGCTCGCCCTCACTGCGCAGCCACAGCCGATTGAGGTCAGTGCCGACCCACGCCAACGCTTCCCAGCCGACGCCGGTCCCACCTTCGTCGGCATCCCAGGCTTCCAGCCGGTCGAGCAACCAGAACGAATGCACGGCGTTGTCGTGCACCGTGTGGCCGGCGACATCCGGGAAGGCCGCGGCACGATCGGCGGCCGTCACCTCCGGAATCGGTTCGAGTGGCGCTGCACTCGCCGGCAAGTCCGCATCGGCCATGTCATGGCCCATGGCGGCATGATCGATCGGCGCTTCGGTTGCGGCAGGAGGCATGTCATGGCCGGCATGTGGATCAGCCGCCACTGGCGGCATCTCATGGCCGGCGTGCGGGTCGGCCTCGACCGGCGGCATGTCGTGACCCGCGTGGGGATCGGGCTCAACCTCAGGCATGTCGTGGCCCGCATGCGGGTCCCCGGGTTCGGCCGGCGGCGGCTCCTCGGGTTGCGATGCTGGCATGTGCATCGAATGATCCGTCTCCTGTGCCCATGCAGGTGCCCAGGAAAGCGCCAGCGCGGTCGCGAGCACGGCAGATGTGGTCATGACGTTCATTCGGTCACCTGCACTTCGCGGAACATCCCGGCTTCCATGTGGTACAGCAGGTGGCAGTGGTACGCCCAGCGGCCGAGTGCATCGGCGCGCACGCGGTAACTGCGCTTGCTGCCGGGTGGCATGTCGATGGTGT
>DASTUE010000025.1:0-8144 GCA_035759805.1 Lysobacter sp.
ATCTTCGCTGGCTTCCTTTTCCTTCAGCAGTTCCTTGACCTGCTGGTTGGCGTCGCGGCGGATGTTGCGGATCGCGACCTTGGCGTCCTCGCCTTCGCCATGGACCATCTTGGACAGGTCGCGACGGCGCTCCTCGGTCAGTGCGGGCAGGTTGATGCGGATCACGGTGCCGGCAGTGTTGGGGGTCAGGCCGAGGTCCGAGTTGATGATCGCCTTCTCCACCGCCGCGACCATGGGTTTTTCCCACGGGGTGATGGTGAGCGAACGGGCATCGTTGACGGCGATGCTGGCGACCTGGCCCAGCGGCATCTCCGAGCCGTAATAGTTGACCTTCAAATGATCGACCAGCGAGGTCGAGGCGCGGCCGGTGCGGACCTTGGTCATCGCATGACGCAGAGACTCGATGCTCTTGTTCATGCGGGTCTGGGCGTCTTTCTTGATCTCGTTGAGCATCGCCGATTCCGATCCTGTGCGGTAATCGTCGAAGTATAGCGAACCGCGCCGCGCCGAGGCCCGGATTTCAGTGCCCGTGGGGCGCGCGGTCGTGCCGGTCGTGCTCGCACGATTGGCCGTGTTCGATCTGCAGGGTTGGATGGTTGATGCCGAAACGCTCGTCGAGCGCGTGGTTGAGCGTGTCGATGAAGCGGTCGTGATCGTGGGTTCCGGGGCGCACCAGATGCGCCGTCATCGCGATCTCGCCGGCACCCAGCGACCAGATGTGCAGGTGGTGCACGGCGGCCACCCCGGGCTGGCGGATCAGGAAAGCCTTCACCTCGTCCGGATCGACCGTGCGCGGAACCGCGTCCATCGCCGCATTGAAGCTTTCCCGCAGCAGCCCGAAGGCGCTGGCCGCCACCACCAGGCCGACCAGCAGGGCAATGACCGGGTCCAGCCACTCCCAGGCAAACCACCACATGCCGGCACCGGCGGCGACCGCGGCAGCGGAGATGGCGGCGTCGGCCATTAGGTGGAGGAAGGCGCCGCGCCGGTTGAGGTCGTGGTCATGGCCGTGGCCGTGGCGCATCATCCACGCGCCACCCAGGTTCACGACGATGCCGATGGCGGCGACGATCATCACCGGCAAGGCCGGGATCGCCGGCGGCGCGTCGAACCGGCGGATCGCCTCCCACCCCAGCGCACCCGAAAACGTCACCAGCAGCAGGGCATTGGCGAGCGGAGACAGCAGGGTGGCCCGCCGCCAGCCATAGGTGTGCTTGCCGGTGGGCGGACGCCTGGCGAGAACCGCCGCGCCCCATGCCAGGCCGAGTCCAAAGACGTCGCCCAGGTTGTGCAGCGCGTCCGACAGCAGTACCAGCGAGTTGGTATGGAAACCGTAGCCCGCCTCCACGATCGTGTAGGCGAGGTTGGCCAGGGTGACGACCGCGAACGCCCGGGTCGTGTGCGGCGCGGAGTGCGGATGCGGGTGCATCGATCAATCGTGGCATGCCGCCCGGCTGGACACTATTTCAGCCGGCGGCATCCACCGCTGGTCGCAACGCCATCCCACCCGGCATCCGCTCCGGGCGGAGGGTTCTCTCAGCTGCGTCCCTGCACCAGGGTGCCGATGGGTTCCCCGCGCAGGATCCGCAACAACTCGCCGGGCTGGCTCATGTCGAAAATCCGCAACGGCAGATCGCTGTCGCGGGCGAGCGCGAACGCCGCCGTGTCCATCACCTGCAGGTTGCGGGTGATGACATCGTCATAGGTGAGGGTGTCGTAACGCACCGCATCGTCGTGCTTGTTGGGATCCTTGTCGTACACGCCATCGACCTTGGTCGCCTTCAGCAGCAGGTCGGCCCCGATCTCGATCGCACGCAGCGCGGCCCCCGAGTCGGTGGTGAAGAACGGTGCGCCGACGCCGGCGGCGAAGATCACCAGCCGGCCCTTTTCCAGATGGCGGATCGCGCGCCGGCGGATGTAGTCCTCGCACACGTCGTTGATCTTGATCGCGCTCATCACCCGCGCCTTGGCGCCGAGTTTTTCCAGCGCGTCCTGCATCGCCAGCGCATTGATCACCGTGGCCAGCATGCCCATCTGGTCGCCGGTGACCCGGTCCATGCCGCCGGCCGCCAGCCCCGCGCCGCGGAAGATGTTGCCGCCGCCGATCACCAGCGCGACCTCCGCCCCCGCCTGCTGCGCCTCCATCACCTCGCGCGCGAGCCGGTGGATGACCAGCGGGTCGATGCCGTAGTCCTCGTCCCCCATCAGCGCCTCGCCGGAAAGCTTCAACAGGATGCGGCGATAGGCGAGCTGGGACATGACGACCTCTTGTGGATGGGCAAACGCGGGCAATTGTACGGGACACGGGCGGGGCGGTACTTGTCCCGTCGCCGGCGATATGGAGGGTTCGTGCGCCGTGGACGGAACATGAACCGGGAAGAAATCGACGAAAACCGTGATGGTCCACTCACTATCTGGTGAACAAATTCTTAACGTCTTGTTTAGTCAATGTGAAAAACGCCATAGTCGGGCCGCCCGCTTTGGGCAAGCCATTGACCGTTCTATGGGGAGTACAAACGTGTCGAAACCATTTATAAGCCGCAGCTTGCGGCGAAGCGCACTTACCGTTGCGTTGGGCCTTTGCTTCGTTTCCGGGGTGCAAGCCCAGTCCAACGCATCAGGTGCGATCTTCGGCGTCGCACCAGTCGATCAAGGCAGCTCTGTCGTCATTCGCAACATCGATACCGGGCTCGAGCGTTCGATCCCGGTCGACAGGAATGGCCGCTATCGTGCTACGTCGCTGCCTACCGGTCGCTACGAAGTCAAGCTCACCAGCAACGGTACAACTGTTTCCACCCGTGAAAACGTGGTTGTCAGCATCGCCGGTGGAACCGAGGTTTCGTTCTCATCCGACAACGCCGGTAACGCGACCGACCTGCAGGGTGTCACGGTCACCGCGTCGAGCGCCGTGGCCGTGGATGTGTCCTCGGTCGACACGCGCACCGTGTTCTTCGCGGAAGACCTCGAGAAATTGCCGGTTCCCCGGAGTGTAGCGGGGGTGGCGCTGCTGGCCCCCAGCGTGGTCAACAACACCAGCTACGGCGCGCCAAGTTTTGGCGGCAGTGCGTCTTCGGAGAACGCTTACTACATCAACGGATATGCGGTCACCAACCCGTTGACGAGCATTGGCTTCACGACGTTGCCGTTCGACAGCATCGACCAGATGCAGGTGCTTACCGGTGGCTACGGGGCGGAGTTCGGTCGCTCCACGGGTGGCGTGATCAACATCACCACCAAGCGCGGCACCAACGAGTGGAAGGCTGGCGGGATCGTGACGTGGGCGCCCGAGTCGCTGCGTGCCAGCCCGCGCGACCAGATGTACCCCAACACCGGCGCATTCCCGAAGACCGACGGAACGCTTTACGCCTACCGCGACCAGAACCGGTTCTGGACCTCGACCTACGGCGCGTACGTGGGTGGACCGATCGTCCAGGACCGGCTGTTCATCTACGGCTCCGGTGAGATCAACAAGCAGGAGGGCAACAGCGTTGGTGCGGCAATCACCAACCCCAATTCGGCCAGCGGTTACACCGATTACAAGTACCGCATGCCGCGCTGGATGGGCAAGCTGGACTGGAACATCAATGACGACAACATCCTGGAGTTGACTGCCGTCCACGACCAGGAGGATTACCGGAGCAAGCTCACCGGCTTCAGCTACGACGACTTCACACACGACAACATCCAGGCGGGCGGATCCAACCGCTCCGACAAGAGCGACCTCTATGTCGGCAAGTACACCGGCTACCTGACCGACGACCTGACGCTGAGCCTGATGTACGGCAAGCAGAAGATCGAACACGCCGACAACCCGTGGGGGTATGACCCCAGCTGCCCGCGCCTGTCGGGAAATACGTCGGCGAACAACCAAATGCCCGGCATCGTCTACAACAAGACCTGCCAGTTCGCGGCGACCAACAAGCTGGATGGCGCATTCGACGAAACCAAGGGTGGCCGCTTCGACCTGGAGTACCAGCTGGGATCGCACGGCCTGCGCATCGGTTACGACGACAGCACCGCCCACTCCGTGCTGGGCAGCGAATACGCGGGCGGGTTCGTCTGGGTATTCCAGCAGACCTCCAACAAGGATGCGCCGATCGATCCTTCGCACGGCGTCGGCAGCCCGGCTTCCGCAGGTGGATCAGGAATGGGTGTTCCCGGTTCCAACAAGGGCTACTTCGTGCGCCGCCAGTTCTACACCCAGATGGCGGACGTGGAAGTCAAGCAGACCGCGCAGTACATCGAGGACCGCTGGCAGGTGACCGACAACCTGCTGTTGTCGCTGGGTCTGCGCAACGAGCAGTTCACCAACTACAACGGTGACGGCATCGCCTACGTCAGCCAGCGCCATCAGTTGGCTCCGCGGTTCGGCGCCAGCTGGGACGTGAACGGTGACTCCTCGCTGAAGCTGTTCGCGAACGCGGGCCGCTACCACCTCGCCCTGCCGAACAACGTGTCCGTCCGCGGCGCGGCGGGCTCGCTGTATACGCAGGAATACTTCACCTACACCGGAACCGATCCGCGCACCGGTGCGCCGACCGGGCTGGTGAACGTGCCGGTCGATGCGAGTCTGGGATACACCTGTCCCGGCAGCAGCACCGCGATTTCCTCCAATCTGGAGTGTGGCGAGTCGCCCGATCCACGCACCGTCGCGGCAAAGAACATGAAGTCGCATTACCAGGACGAGTACATCCTGGGTATGCAGCAGCAACTGACCTCGGTCTACAACTGGGGCGTCAAGGGTACCTACCGCGAATTGCGCAGTGCGATCGACGATACCTGCACCCCGGCCCTGAGCGGCGCCTGCTTCCTGTTCAATCCAGGTGAGGGCAACACGTTCCAGGAAGAACAGGCGGACGGTTCGTTCAAGGATGTCTACTACACCAAGGAACAGCTCGGCTTCCCGGCGCTGAAGCGCAAGTACTACGCCATCGATTTCTATGGCGAGCACCGTTTCAGCAACAACTGGTACGGCAAGCTGGAATACACCTTCTCCAAGAACTGGGGCAATACCGAAGGCCAGTTGGCATCGGACCTGGATACCGGCGGTGGCGGCCAGTCCGACGTCGGCCAGACCCAGGACTGGGATCTGCCGCAACTCATGGTTGGCGCGAGCGGCTACCTGCCCAATCACCGCGCCCACCAGCTGAAGGGTTTCGGCTACTACCAGTTCACCCCGGAGTGGCGCGTGGGCATGACCGGTATCGTAAGTTCCGGTCGCCCGCGCAACTGCAACAGCTTCTATCCGACAGCCGATCCCGGCCTTTACAACGGCTCGTATTATTATTTCTGCGGCCTGGCCGGTAGCGGCACGGCGCCGGGAACGCCGAAGTACACGCCGCCGTCCGACGATTACGCGGCTTCACCGCGTAGCTCCCACGGAAACACGCCCTGGACGTATACGTTCAACTTGAACGTTGCGTACATGCCGGTGTGGGCGAACGACAAGCTGACCCTGAAGTTGGACGTGATGAACGTGTTCAACCAGCAGGTGGCGACCTCGTACAACTCGCGGTATGCGAGTGACCGCAACACCCGCAGCGAGTTCTACGGTCAGGAAATCAACTTCACCGCACCGCGGCAGATCCGTTTGACGGCCCGTTACGATTTCTGATTGAAGATGTGATCTGACCGCCAACCCCGTTGGCGATCTCCAATCGGGTCTGTTTGGCCGCCGGCAGCAATGCCGGCGGCCTTTTTGTCTGCGTCGCGCGTGGCGAAGGCAGCAAAAAGCCGCGGATTTCTCCGCGGCTCTCTGGTCTTGTGTGCTGTCGCGTTGCGGTTGGCTTTACGCCAGTCCGGCCTGCTTCATGACCTCGGAGGCGAAGTCGTCGGTCTGCTTCTCGATGCCTTCGCCGACGGCGATGCGGACGAAGCTGATCACTTCGGCGCCGGCGGACTTGAGCATCTGCTCCACGCTCTGGTTGGTGTCCAGCACGTAGGGCTGGCCGGTCAGGCACAGCTCGTTGACGGTCTTGGCGACCTTGCCGGAAATCATCTTCTCGAGGATATCGGCCGGCTTGCCGGTGTCCTTGACCTGGGCCAGGGCGATTTCCTTTTCCTTGGCGACGAAGTCGGCGGGAACGTGGGCCGGCGAGATGTACGGGGGGTTCATCGCGGCGATGTGCATCGCCAGGCCGCGGGCCAGCTCGGGGTTGCCGCCGGTCAGCTCGACCAGCACGCCGATGCGGCCGCCGTGGACGTAGGCCGACACGGTGTTGGCGCTGTCGATGCGGGCCATGCGGCGAACCTGGAGGTTCTCGCCGACCTTGGCGATCACGGCAGCGCGGGCTTCCTCGACGGTCTCGCCGGAAGCCAGCTTGGTGCTCTTCAGCGCCTCGACGTCAGCGGCCTGCAGGGCGGCTTCGCCGACGGCATCGGTGAAGGCCAGGAAGTTGCTGTCCTTGGCGACGAAGTCGGTCTCGGAGTTGATCTCGACCAGCACGGCCTTGCCGTCGGCCTGGGCGGACACGACGCGGCCTTCGGCGGCAACGCGGTCGGCCTTCTTGTCGGCCTTGGCCAGGCCCTGCTTGCGCAGCCACTCGGCGGCGACCTGGACGTCGCCATTGTTTTCCACGAGTGCCTTCTTGCACTCCATCATGCCGGCGCCGGTGCGCTCGCGCAGTTCCTTGACCAGGGAAGCGGTGATCTCTGCCATGGGGGTTTACCTCGAATGTTCAGGGCTGTAGGAGCGGCTTCAGCCGCGATGGATCCGGTGACGGGCCTTGCGGCAAGTCCAGCCGTGATCGCGGCTGAAGCCGCTCCTACATGAAGGGGAGCGCGGCCGCACCGCTTCCCGCTTTTGCTCGTCATTCCTGCGAAAGCAGGAATCCAGCGACTTTGTCCATGTCGCTCCAAAGACACTGGATCCCTGCTTTCGCAGGGATGACGTCTCAGACACCAAGACGTCCAACATCGAGGTAATCCCCATGGCAGAAATCACCGCGTCCCTGGTCAAGGAACTGCGCGAGCGCACCGGCGCCGGCATGATGGAGTGCAAGAAGGCGCTCACCGAGAACAACGGCGACATCGACGCCGCGGCCGAATGGCTGCGCAAGTCGGGCCTGGCCAAGGCCGACAAGAAGGCCGACCGCGTGGCCGCCGAAGGCCGCATCGTCTCGGCCCAGGCCGGCGGCAAGGCCGTGCTGGTCGAGGTCAACTCCGAAACCGACTTCGTCGCCAAGGACGAGAACTTCCTCGCCTTCGCCAACGCCGTCGCCCAGGCCGCGCTGGCCTCCGGCGCCGCCGATGCCGAGGTCCTGAAGTCGGCGAAGCTGCCTTCCGGCGAGACCGTCGAGGAAGCCCGCGCCGCCGCCATCGCCAAGCTGGGCGAGAACATCCAGGTGCGCCGCATGGTCCGCATCGACAGCAGCAACAACGTCGCCGCCTACGTGCACGGCGGCAAGATCGGCGTGCTGGTCGAGGTCAAGGGCGGCGACGCCGACCTGGCCCGCGGCCTGGCGATGCATGTCGCCGCGATGAACCCGCCGCACAACAAGGCCGCCGACGTGCCGGCCGAGTTCGTGGCGAAGGAAAAGGAGATCGAGCTGGCCAAGATGTCCGAGAAGGACAAGTCCAAGCCGGCCGAGATCCTGGAAAAGATCATCAGCGGCAAGATCGCCAAGATCGTCAACGAGGTCACCCTGTACGGCCAGCCGTACGTGCTCGATACCGACAAGACGGTGGAAGCGACGGTCAAGGCCGCCGGCGCCGATGTCGTCGGCTTCCAGCGCCTCGCCGTCGGCGAAGGCATCGAGAAGGTGAAGGAAGACTACGCGGCGGAAGTGGCGAAGGCGATGCAGCTCTGATCGCAGCGCTTCGCTGAGACAAGAAAAACCCGCGGGAAACCGCGGGTTTTTTGTTGGCCGACGCGGCGCCGGTCGAATGTAGCCCGGGTCAGCGCAGCGCACCCGGGGCCTGCGAACGACCCGGGGCGGCCTGCGGTTTGCCCGGGTTACACCGCCAGGGGCCCCGGGTGCGCTTCGCTTGCCCGGACTGCGGGAATCAATCGCGTTGCCCCACCCGCCGGTCCTCCGGCACCCGCGACGGCCAACCGCCCGCCATCGCCAAGCTGGGCGAGAACATCCAGGTGCGCCGCATGGTCCGCATCGACAGCAGCAACAACGTCGCCGCCTACGTGCACG
>DASTUE010000026.1:0-4181 GCA_035759805.1 Lysobacter sp.
AACACGAGCGTCGCAAGCGTGAGCGCCGTGGCACTGCTGCATCCCTGACGTTCATGATTCACCTCCGTACCGTATCGACACGGCTCCGGAACCTACGCACGGAGTGGCTAACGAAGTGAAAATACAGATACACCGCGCGCGGCGGCGCTTCAGGCTGCCCGGTTCCGCTTGAGTTGCCGGATGTTGGGCGACAAGCGGGTTCGGGGGACGGGCGATGTTACGCCGCGTTTGCCGTGACGAGTCCCATCTCGGTACTGGACATGAGCCGTTCGATGTCGAGCAGGATCAACATGCGCTCGTCGAGGGTGCCGATGCCGGTGAGGAACTGGCGATCGATCGTCGCGCCGATCTCCGGCACCGCGCGGACCTGCTCGCCGCTCAACTGCACGACATCCGACACGCTGTCGACGACCATGCCGACGACGCGGTCGGCCACGTTGAGCACGATCATCACAGTGAGCGCCGTGTACTCGGCGTGCTGCAGGCGGAACTTCAGCCGCATGTCTATGACCGGCACGATCGTGCCGCGCAGATTGATCACGCCCTTGATGTAGTCGGGCGCGTCGGGCAGGCGGGTGACGGCGTCGTAGCCGCGGATTTCCTGCACCTTGAGGATGTCCACCCCGTACTCTTCCTCGCCCAGGGCGAAGGTGAGGAATTCGCTGTTGTCGGCGTCGGCATCCAGGCCCGTCTGGGCGTGCGCGGCGCGCGGGGCGAGGAGGGAGTGGTTGGGGTTGGTCATGAGAGGTGTCCTTGGTGCATCCGTGGCGGTGGCAATGCGTGGGGTGGAGAGGGTCAGGCGGCTGCAGGCAGTGGAGTGGCGGTCACGATGCCGCCGGCGTCGATGATCAGCGCGACGCGGCCGTCGCCCAGGATGGTCGCGCCGGAGATGCCCGGAATCCGGCGGTAGTTGGCTTCCAGGTTCTTCACCACCACCTGCTGCTGGCCGAGCAGTTCGTCGACTTCCAGCGCCAGGCGGCGGCCACCGCTTTCCACCACCACCGCGATCGGCGCGGCTGAGGCCCCGTCGGCCGCGGGCAGGCGGTACTGCTGGCGCAGGTTGATCAGCGGCAGGTAGTCCTCGCGCACGTGCAGCACGCGGGTGTCGCCGGCAATCGTGCGCACCTCGTGCGGCTGGGGCTGCAACGACTCGATCACCGTGTTGAGCGGCAGGATGAACACCTCGTCGCCGACCGCGACCGACATGCCGTCCAGGATCGCGAGCGTCAGCGGCAGGCGGATCGACACCGTGGTGCCGACGCGCTTCTCGCTGCGGACCTCGACCTGGCCGCCCAGCGCGAGGATGTTGCTCTTGACCACGTCCATGCCGACGCCGCGGCCGGACAGGTCGGACAGCGCATCGGCGGTGGAGAACCCGGGGTGGAACACCAGGTCCCAGACCTGTGCGTCGGTGGGATTCTCCGGCAGCGGCAGGTTGCGTTCGACCGCCTTCTGCAGGATGCGCTCGCGGTCCATGCCGCGGCCGTCGTCGCTGACCTCGATCATGATGTGGCCGCCCTGGTGGGAGGCATTCATGGTGATGGTGCCGGTCTCGTCCTTGTTGGCGGCGCGGCGCTCGTCGGCGGACTCCAGGCCGTGGTCGATCGCGTTGCGCATCAGGTGCACCAGCGGGTCGACGATCTTCTCGATCATGCCCTTGTCCAGCTCGGTGGCCTCGCCGAAGGTGCGCAGGCGGACCTTCTTGTCGAGCCGCGAGGCGAGGTCGCGGACCATGCGCGGGAAGCGGCTGAAGGCGAATTCCACCGGCAGCATGCGCACGCTCAACACCGCTTCCTGCAGATCGCGGGTATTGCGGTCGAGCTGGCCCAGGCCGGTCAGCAGGGTTTCGTTGGCCACCGGGTCCAGGTGTTCGGAGCGCTGGCGCAGCATCGCCTGGGTGATGACCAGTTCGCCGACCAGGTTGATCAGCGCATCGACCTTGGCCACGGCGACGCGGATGGAGGTGTCGGCGTCCGCATTGGCGGCGCGGGCAGTTCCCGGCGTGCTGGAAGCGGCAGTGGATTCGTCGTCGGACGGCATCGCGGCGGGGGCGGGTGCCGGCATCCGGAGCGATGAGGTCGCGTTCGATGACGTCGGGGCGACAGCCTCGATCGACAGCTCGCACTGGTCCTCGACCCACGCGAACGCCTCGTCGATGGCGGCGCGCGACACGGTGCCGGGCAGCATCAGGTCCCAGGCCAGGTGCGCCTCGAACGGGTCGAGCACGTCGAACGCCGGCAGGCGGTCGTCCAGGCAGGTCCCGGTCAGCTCGCCGTGGGTGCCCAGTTCGCGCAGGATCCGCAGCGGGTCGTTGCCGGTCATGAACAACGAGGTTTCCGGGCGGAAGCCGATGCGCCAGTGTTCGGGGTCGCCGGCAACGACGGCGTTTTCGGCAACGGCCGCCGCAGCGCCGGCTTCGTCCGCCAGCAGGCGGTCCAGCCCGGCACGCGCGCGGCGCATCGCCTGCTGGTCGCTCTGGCCGCCGTGTTCGGCCACGGCCAGCAATCCGCGCAGTACATCGACCGCGTCCAGCAGCGCATCGATGGCGACGGGGTCGAGGCGGCGGCGACCGGCGCGCGCTTCGTCCAGCAACGTCTCCAGCAGGTGGGTCAGGTCGGTGACGTCGCGGAAGCCGAACGTGGCCGCCCCGCCCTTGATCGAGTGGGCGGCGCGGAAGATGACGTTGATGGTGTCGCCGGCGACGGTGCCCGGATCCGGACCCGGTTCCATGTCGTTCTCAAGGCGCAGCAGGCCGGCTTCCATGGCTTGCAGGCCTTCCCGGCTTTCCTCGAAGAACGCGGCGTGGAACTGGGTGATGTCCATGGTGTCAGGCGAGAACCTTGCGAACCGTGGCGAGCAGCTGCTCGGGATCGAACGGCTTGACCAGCCAGCCGGTGGCGCCGGCGGCGCGGCCTTCCTGCTTCTTGTCGCCGCCCGACTCGGTGGTCAGCATCAGCAGCGGGGTGAACTTGTAGTCGGGCAGCTGGCGCAGGTGGCGGATCAGCTCGATCCCGTCCATGCGCGGCATGTTGACGTCGGTCACCACGGCGTCGAAACGGGTGGTCCTGGCGATGTCCAGCGCGGCCTGGCCGTCTTCCGCCTCGCGCACGGTGTAGCCGCCCGACGACAACGCGAAGGCGACCATCTGCCGCATGGAGGTGGAATCGTCGACGATCAACAGCTGGGCACTCATGCGGGGTCTCCGTTGTGTTCGGGGCCGTCGGGCCGGTCGACCTGCGACTCCAGTCCCAGGCTGCCGGCCAGCGCGAGTACGCGGGCGGCATCGACCAGGGCCGGGGAGGCGAGGGTGATGGTGGTGGCGCGTCCGGCGCTGGCGCGGTCGCGGACGAAGGCGTGCAGCAGTTGCAGCCCGGCGGTGTGGACACGTTCGACGCGGTCGCCGGCGAGGGCGATCGGGGCCGCATCGTCGAAGTGCGGCGCCAGCGCGGCGCGCAGTTCGGCAACGTGTTCGATGCCCAGGTCGGGCTGTAGCGAAAGTTCATTCATGGGGATGGGCAGCCGGTGCGGTCGAAAGGTTCAACGGCCGGGCATGCGGAAACTTGAGCGGACGGAACCCGGCGTTGTCGGAGCGTCCCAATCACGGCGGAACCGGAGCATCCGGCAAACCCATGCAACAGGCTCATTTCGGCGGACTCATCCGCCCAGTCATTGGAACAGCGCATTGGCGTCCAGCAGCACCGTCGGCAGCCGGCCGACGCGGGCGACGCCGACCACGCCGCCCGGATCGGTGCCCGGCAGCGGCGGCTCGATGTGCTCGCGCGACAGGGTCACCACGTCGTCCACCGCCGAGACCAGCACGCCGATCAGCTCGTCGTCGCGCTCCACCACGATGATGCGGGCGTGCTCGTCGGGATCGACCCGGCCGGTGCCCAGCCAGCGTGCGAGATCGAACACCGGGACGATCCGTCCGCGTAGGTTCATAACGCCCAGCATCGCGTTGGCGGTGCCGCGCAGGGCGATGATCGGGCTCATGCGCACCACTTCCTGCACGCGCAGCAGCTCGAATGCATAGCGGTCGTCGCCCAGTGCGGCGCGCAGCCAGCGGTTGCCGGAGGTGTTGTGGGAGGTCCGCGCGGGTGCCTGCGCGTGCTGGTTCGCCGAGGCCTGCGGTGTCGGTGTCGGGAGCTGGCGGGGCACGGGTTGGGGGGCGATTTCCTGCA
>DASTUE010000027.1:0-3414 GCA_035759805.1 Lysobacter sp.
TCGCTGATGGCCTTGCAGGCGCAGGGCGTGCAGACGGTGGATGCCCAGCGTCGCGCGGCCGACCGGGTCACGGTGCAACAGCTGTCCACCATTGCACTGCCGCGTCGGTTCTCGATCCCGATGCAGGAGATCTGGCTGCTGCAATCGCGGTTCTCGTTGCGCCAAGGCAAGCGGGTGTCGCGGATGCTGTCCCATCCGCGGTTCCGTGCTGCATTCGACTTCCTCAGCCTGCGTCTGGCCGCGTCGGACGAGCATGCCGCCGACGTCGAGTTCTGGCTCGATCAGCAGCGGCAGCTGGGTGACGCCCACCGTGCGTCATACGACGCGGATGCCGACGCGGTGCCGCCTGGTCCGGGCGACGTGGACGCACCGCGCCGCCCGCGTCGCCGAAGCCGCCGGGTATCGTCAGCCACCGACGAATGAGCTCCGCCATGGTCTTTGTCGGCCTCGGCAGCAACCTGGGTGACAGCGCGGCGATCCTGCAGACGGCATTCGTGTCGCTGGATGAGTTGCCGGATACCCGTTTGCTGAAGGCCTCGCGGCTGTACCGGACGCCGGCCTGGGGATTGACCTCGCAGCCGGACTTTCTCAATGCCGTGGCAATGCTGGACACCACGCTCACCCCGCAGGCGCTGCTGGCGGCGTTGCTGCGGATCGAGCGTGATGCGGGCCGGCTGCGGCGGGACGATGGCAGCGACCGCTGGGGGCCACGTACGCTGGATCTCGACCTGCTGCTGTATGCCGACGAAGTGATCGACGAGCCGGGCCTGCGGGTGCCGCATCCGCACCTGCATGAGCGTGCGTTCGCGCTGCTGCCACTGGTCGAAGTCGCGCCGCAGGTGCGGATCCCCGGCATCGGTTCGGCTTGCGATTCGCTCGCCAGGATGGCCACCGACGACATCCAGGCGCTACCGTATACGCCCCCGCCGCCGACCCACGCGGCCCGTTAGCGAGCAATCTCCATGTACACCTCCCCCGCGACCCCGTCCGAGCGCAAGCCCTGGACCGTGCCGATGTTGCGCGCTGCCAAGAAAGACGGCCGCAAGCTGGTGATGCTGACCTGCTACGACGCCGGTTTTGCGCGCGCGGTCGACACCGCGGGCATCGACATGGTGCTGATCGGCGACTCGCTGGGAATGGTGGTGCAGGGGCACGACAGCACCTTGCCGGTGACGGTGGACGACATCGCCTATCACACCGCCTGCGTCGCGCGCGGACTGGCCACGACCCTGCTGGTCGCCGACATGCCGTTCCAGTCCGATGCGTCGGCGTCGCGTGCACTGGATGCGGCGACGCGCTTCCTGCAGGCCGGCGCGGCGATGGTCAAGATCGAAGGTGCCGGACACAAGCTCGAGGTGATCCGCCATCTGGTCGAGCGCGAAATTCCGGTGTGCGCGCACCTCGGCCTGACCCCGCAATCGGTGCTTCGCCTGGGCGGGTATCGCGTGCAGGGGCGTGATGAGGCGGCGGCAGCGAAACTGCTCGAAGACGCGCATGCGGTGGCCGATGCCGGCGCGGAACTGCTGGTGCTGGAATGCGTGCCGACCGCGGTGGCGGCGAGGATCAGCGCCGAACTGGCCATCCCCACCATCGGCATCGGTGCCGGCCCGCAGTGCGACGGGCAGGTGCTGGTGCTGCACGACATGCTCGGTCTGGCCGGTGGCCAGCGCCGGCCGAAGTTCGTCAAGGACTTCCTCGCTGAAGGCGGCTCGGTGGTCGGCGCGATGCAGGCCTATGCCACGGCCGTGCGCGAGGGGCAGTTCCCGGGCGCGGAACACTCCTACGCCTGATTCGGGTTCCCGGGGCTGATTGCTCCGATGCCTGTCCTTCTCCACCTGTCCATCCAGACCCATCTGCTGATTCATGATCGAAACCGTCACGGAACTCTCCGTATTGCGCGCCCGCGTCCGCGAATGGAAGCGCGCCGGCTTGCGTGTCGGCCTGGTGCCCACGATGGGCAACCTGCACGCCGGCCACCATTCGCTGGTCAAGCTGGCGCGGGAAAGCGCGGATCGCGTGGTCGTCAGTGTGTTCGTCAATCCGACCCAGTTCGGTCCGAACGAGGACTACGACCGCTATCCGCGCACGGTCGAGGCCGACCGTGCCGGTCTGGATGCGGCCGGTGCCGACGTGATGTGGCTGCCCAGCGTGCAGGCGATGTATCCGCACGGCGTGGACGCGGCGGTGAAGGTATGCGTGCCGGGCGTGACCGGGGTGCTGGAAGGCGCCCATCGCCCCGGCCATTTCGATGGCGTGTCCACGGTGGTGTCGCGATTGTTCAACCAGGTGCAGCCGGATGTCGCGGTGTTCGGACTCAAGGACTACCAGCAGCTGGCGGTGATCCGTCATATGGTCGACGACCTCGCGTTTCCGGTCGAACTGATCGCCGCGCCGATCCTGCGCGAGGCCGACGGACTGGCGATGAGTTCGCGCAACCAGTACCTGTCGGCGCAGGAGCGCCCGGTGGCGGCCACGATATGGCGTTGCCTGCAGGCGATGCGCGACGCCAGCCAATCCGGGCAGACGCGGCAGGTGGTGGAGGCGGGCGCCGTCGAGCAGCTGGCGAGTGCGGGATTCAATATCGACTACGTGGCCATCCGGCGCCCCGATCTGGGCGAACCGGCGCCGGGCGAGCGCGGCCCGCGTGTCGCCCTGGTCGCCGCGCGGCTGGGCACGACCCGGTTGATCGACAACCTGGCATTCGACCTGTGAATGCGAAGCAACGTTGCGCCCGGGTCATGTTGCAGCGCGCCATGCGCTGATAAACTGGCGGCTCTTGAACGCCCGCATGCCGTGGTCGGAGTCATCGAAATGCAACTGAACCTGCTCAAGGCCAAGATCCACCGGGCCACCGTCACCCACGCCGAACTGCATTACGAGGGTTCGTGCGCGATCGACGGGCGGCTGCTGGATATCTCCGGCATCCGCGAGTACGAACAGATCCATATCTACAACGTCAACAGCGGGCATCGCTTCGTCACCTACGCGATCCGTGGCGAGGAAGGCAGCGGCGTGATTTCGGTCAACGGCGCGGCCGCGCACTGCGCGCAACCGGGCGACCTGGTGATCATCTGCGCCTATGTCGGGCTCGACGAGGCGGAAGCGGCGGCCTACAAGCCGACCCTGGTGTACGTCGACCAGGCCAACCAGCTGACCCACACCAACCGCTCGATCCCCGCGCAGGCGGCGTGATTTTTGTCCGACCGGACTTCCTTCGGGCGTCCAAAGGCGCAGGAGCGGCGTGAGCCGCGAACGCGCAGGGAATGACGCGATAACGACGTACCGATTCCGGTGGTCGATCCGGCGGGGTGGCGATCTCTCTCACCGTGGTCGTGATGTACAGGTCGCGGCTGAAGCCGCTCCTACAGGAGATTGGGCCGCGGCGATCGGATTGTTGTAGGAGCGGCTTCAGCC
>DASTUE010000028.1:0-5629 GCA_035759805.1 Lysobacter sp.
CGGCGATTGAGGCTCGGCCGGTCGCTCTTGCGTCCGCGCCCACGGAAGCGGGTGCGGTAGATCTGGATCGACACGAAGCTCAGCACGACGAAGGCCGCTATCTGGGCCAGGAACGGCAGATCGAACAACAGCACCAGCACGAACACCGCCGCCGCGGCAAATCCGAGCCACAGCATGAACGCCCCCGGCGCCAGTGTTTCCACCGCGAACAGCACCAACGCCACCACGCCCCAGCTCACCGCCTGCCAGTCCCAATGCATGGCTCAGCCTCCGACCCGCATCGGCGGCACCGGGCGATTACCGGGTTGCTGGCCCAGTGCGTCCTTGGCCAGCTCGGCAATGCCGGCCAGCGAGCCGATCACGCCGGCCGACTCCATCGGCATCAGCACGAACTTCTGGTTCGGCGCTTCGGCCAAGGCCTTGAACGCCTCGATGTACTTCTGTGCGATGAAGTAATTGATCGCCTGCACGTTGCCCTGCGAAATCGCGTTGGACACCATCTCGGTGGCCCTGGCCTCCGCCTCGGCCAGACGCTCGCGCGCTTCCGCCTCGCGGAATGCGGCCTCACGCTCGCCTTCGGCATGCAGGATCGCGCCCTGCTTCTGGCCCTCGGCCTTGAGGATCTCGGCCTGGCGAAAACCTTCGGCTTCCAGGATGTTGGCGCGCTTCTCGCGCTCGGCCTTCATCTGCCGCGCCATCGCCTCGACCAGGTCACGCGGCGGCGCGATGTCCTTCAGTTCGATCCGGTTGACCTTCAAGCCCCACGGATGGGTGGCCTGATCGACGGCGACCAGCACCTTGGCGTTGATCTCGTCGCGGCGCGACAGCGATTCGTCCAGATCCATCGAGCCGATCGAGGTACGGATGTTGGTCATCACCAGATTGAGCGTGGCGATCTCCAGCTGCGCCACCTCATAGGCGGCCTTCGCCGCATCGAGCACCTGGAAATAGACCACGCCGTCGACCTTGACCACGGCGTTGTCCTTGGTGATGACGTCCTGGCTGGGCACGTCGAGCACCTGTTCCATCATGTTGATCTTGCGACCGATGTCCTGGTAGACGGGAATCAGGAAGTGCAGCCCCGGCGACAGCGTGTGGGTGTACTTGCCGAAAGCCTCGACCGTCCATTCGTAACCCTGCGGCACCATGCGCACCGCCTTGAATACCATCACGATGCCGGCGACCAGCAGCACGATGGCGAGTATCGATCCCAGTGTCATTCCCTGTTCCCCTTGTTTGAAGGGGCGAGTATAGGCACAGCCGGACGCCTCACGGGATCAGCCTGCGGAGGCCGCCGCCGCGCCTTCCACGGCGACCGGACCTGTCTGGACTACTTGGTCAGGATCAGCTTGTCGTTGCGGGTATGGCGCAGGCGGTAGACCTCGCCGCCGTGGCGGATCAGCACTTCGCGGGCACCGCCCAGCAACGAGCCGCTGTCGAACTGGCCCGGCGCCAGCGATGCCGAAGCCTGCGGCTGAAGTGCCTGGGGCATGGAGACCGGACGGGCGACGCGGGGCTTGAAGCGGACATCCGGCGAATGGGCCAACGAGAGTTGCGTGCGCATGGGCGTGGCTCGATCAGGAGTGGCCACTGATGATAATGATTCTCATTAACGAATCAAGCGACACTTTGAACCCACCACTCAGGCCGCGACGACGCGCACCTTGTGCCAGCACGTCTCGTCCAGCCGCTCCAGCAGTTCGATGGCCTGCAGGTTCTGCAGCAGCTGCTCCACCCGGCTCGCGCCCAGGATCACGCTGGACACGTGCGGGTTGCGCAGGCACCAGGCGATCGCCAAAGGCGCAGGCGCCGCATCGAACTCGGCCGCCAGCGCGGTGAACCGCCGGGCCCGCTCGATCCGGTGCTGTTCCGGCTCGCCGATCACCAGCTTGCGCAGCCAACCGTTGTCCTGCCGGCCCAGCCGGGCCTGCTCGGGGAAGCCGGCGTTGTACTTGCCCGTGAGCAGGCCCGATGCGAGCGGCGACCAGGTCGTGATCCCCATGCCGTACTCGGCATACAGCGGCGCGTATTCCAGCTCGACCCGTTCGCGATGCAGCAGGTTGTATTGCGGCTGCTCCATGGTCGGCGCGTGCAGGTGGTGATGGCGGGCGACCTTGTGCGCCTCGCGGATCTGCGCCGCCGACCATTCCGAGGTGCCCCAGTACAGCACCTTGCCCTGCCGGATCAGCGCGTCCATCGCCCACACGGTCTCCTCGACCGGGGTGTCCGGGTCGGGGCGGTGGCAGTAGTACAGGTCGAGGTAATCGACGCGCAGGCGCTTGAGCGCATCGTGGCAGGCATCGGTGACGTGCTTGCGCGACAACCCGCGCTGGGTCGGGCGCGGCTCGTCGACAGCGCCGAAGTACACCTTGCTGGACACGCAATAGCCATCGCGCGGCAGTCGCAGGTCGGCAATGACGTCACCCATCAGCCGCTCGGCCGCGCCATTGCCGTAGGTCTCGGCATTGTCGAAGAAATTGACGCCGTGATCCCAGGCCGCTGCGATCAGATCGCGCGCGGTGCCGCGGGGTATCTGCCCGCCGAAGGTGACCCAGGCCCCAAACGACAGGGCCGACAACTGCAGGCCGGAAGAGCCGAGGCGGCGGTACTGCATGGGGGAAACTCCTTCTGCGTGATGGCGTCAGTGTAAGCCGGCCGGCAGCAGCCAAGCCTGGGTCAAACCAGGGCCAGGGCGATATGCGGTAGACTTCGCGCGCTCTTCTCTCCGGGGAGTAGCCCACCCGCATCGACCGATCAGTGCAGTCTTCATCAACGTGTTGAATCAACGTGCTCAACCCACGTCCGAGTCAGCGCGATCGCAACGCCACTGACCGTGTCGACTCGGGAGCATGCATCAACATACTTGGCCCGCTGGCCATGGTGCATGCGGCGCGCGCCTTGATGGCGCAGGCCGGGCGAGACCGAAGGCAGGCTTTGCGCGAACAATCTCAGGACGCCTCTTACCGGGCGTCCGGGGTCGGGCCGCGCGGGTCTGCTTTCGTCATCGACCGCCGCCCGGCCCCTGGAATCGACACAATGGATACGTTCCCGCTTTTCACCGCGCTGATCTCCGCCGGTACCGTTGCCGTGGCCGAGATCGGCGACAAGACCCAGTTGCTCGCGCTGCTGCTCGCCGCACGCTTCCGCAAGCCGTGGCCGATCATCGCCGGCATCCTGGTTGCCACGATCCTCAACCACGCCCTGGCCGCCTGGTTCGGCGCGCTGGTCGCGCAATGGCTGCGTCCGGAGGTGCTGCGCTGGATCGTGGCCGTCAGCTTCCTTGCCGTGGCGCTGTGGACGCTCAAGCCCGACACCCTGGACGACGATGGCGCCCTGACCCCGGCGCGCGGTGCGTTCATCGCCACCACGATCGCGTTCTTCATTGCCGAGATCGGCGACAAGACCCAGGTCGCGACCGTGCTGCTGGCCGCCAAATACCCGCCGCTGTGGGAAGTCGTGGTGGGCACCACGGTCGGGATGCTGCTGGCCAATGTGCCGGTGGTGCTGCTGGGCAGCCGGTTTGCCGATCGCCTGCCACTGAAGGCGGCACGCTACGTGGCCGCGGCGGTGTTCCTGTTGCTGGGCGCGTGGGTCGCAGTACGCGGCTTTGGCTGATCGGTGCTGATCGGCGCAATGCCGGATGGTCGGCACGATCGGCAGGCGCGCTATCCTGCCGACGGTTCAAGGGAGGGTGCGATGGACGGCAGCCGGGGTTTCCGTGAAGGTGTCGCATCGCTGCTGTCGCGGCCGGACGAGATCATGCTCGCCGTCGGCGCCAGCGGCGAGTTGCTGGTCGCCCGGCTGCGGGTGGTGGTCGCCGCGCTGCTGTTGCTGCTGCCGCTGATCAATGTCCTGGGCGGCGGCTCCATCCGGGAAAGCCTGACGGGCCTGGTCGGGGCGGTCATCGTCAATGTGTTCGCGCTGCTCTGGCTGCAGTTGGCACGCCGCCCCCGGCACTACCGCTGGCTGCCCTTCGCCACCGCGGCCTTCGACATCACCGCCACCACCGCGGTGCTTGCAGTGCTGGGTGCCAACCACCTGCCCTCGGCACTCAACAGCATGGTGGTGTGGTGCTGTTACCTGCTCGCGATCCTGGTGACCGCCCTGCGCAGCGACGGCCGCACGACCCTGTTTGCCGGCTTGCTGGCATTGCTGCAGTACGGGTTGTTGAACGCCGTGGTGTTTTCGGTGGTGTCCTCGCCCGAGCAGCTGATTTCCACCGAGTACGGCACCGTCACCCCCGGCACCCAGATCCAGCGGATGCTGTTGCTGGCCATCGTCACCCTGATCACCGCCACCGTGGTCTATCGGATGCAGCGACTGGTCGAACTGTCGGGAACCGACGGACTGACCCAGTTGCCCAACCGCAGCTGGCTGCTGCACCGGATGCCGCGCCTGCTGGAATCGGCCGACGAGGACGGTCTCAGCCTGAGCCTGGCGCTGATCGACCTGGACCATTTCAAGCGGGTCAACGCCGAGGCCGGCCACCACGCGGGCGACCGCGCGTTGCGCCATGTGGTGGCGGTACTGAAGGGCATGATCGAACCCGACGAATGGCTGGTGCGGCTGGGCGGCGAGGAGCTGGTCCTGGTGATGCCGCTGCCGACGGGCACCGCCTGGGAGCGGGTCGATGCGTTGCGGCGCCGGCTGGCCGAACGCCCGTTCGATCCCGAGCGCGCCCATCTGGAGCCGATCCGGATGACGTTCAGCGCCGGCATCGCCGCCAGTCCGCACGATGGCCACGATGCCTCCAGCCTGTTGGGACGCGCCGACCAACGGCTGAAAATCGCCAAACGCGAGGGCCGCAACCGCGTTGTCGCGCGCGACGGATGATCACGATGGTTGCCGACACCGGTCCGGCTGCCATAACCTGCGGCGTTGCGAGGCACCCGCCGAAGGGGAACTGAATGGAAGGTTTTGCACGGGTCGCCTTCGGCCTGTTTGGTCTGGCTGTGCTGATCGGCATCACGTGGCTGTTCTCGAACCACAAGAAATCCGTCGACTGGAAACTGGTCGTCGTCGGCATCGCCCTGCAGATCGGCTTTGCCGCGCTGGTGTTGCTGGTACCGGGCGGGCGCGACGTGTTCGACGCGCTCGGCGACGGTTTCGTGCGGCTGCTGGGCTTCGTCAATGCCGGCTCGGAATTCATCTTCGGCAGCCTGATGAACGTGGAAACCTACGGGTTCATCTTCGCGTTCCAGGTCCTGCCGACGATCATCTTCTTCGCCGCGCTGATGAGCGTGCTGTACCACCTGGAAGTGATGCAGATGGTGGTGCGGGCGATGGCCTGGGCGATCACCAAGCTCATGCGGGTGTCCGGCGCGGAGACCACCAGCGTCTGCGCCAGCGTGTTCATCGGCCAGACCGAGGCGCCGCTGACGGTGCGGCCGTACATCTCCAGGATGACCGAGTCGGAGCTGATGACGATGATGGTCGGCGGCATGGCGCACATCGCCGGCGGCGTGCTGGCGGCGTACGTGGGCATGCTCGGCGGCGGCGACACGGTAGCGCAGGCGTTCTATGCCAAGCACCTGCTCGCGGCCTCGATCATGGCCGCGCCGGCAACGATGGTGGTCGCCAAGCTGCTGATCCCGGAAACCGCCGTGCCCTTGACCCGCGGTACGGTCAA
>DASTUE010000029.1:0-2130 GCA_035759805.1 Lysobacter sp.
AGCCTCGTGGAAGAGGCCTTTTCGTCCTGCGAAAAGCTGGTAGCGGGGGCAGGATTTGAACCTGCGACCTTCGGGTTATGAGCCCGACGAGCTGCCAGACTGCTCCACCCCGCAGCAGGAGCGGAATTATGGGTGAACGGGAGGCGCCCCGCAAGCCCCGCGCTGAACCGGACTCAGATAAACGCCCGCTGGCACCAGGCCATGAGGGGGCTCCAGAACAGGCCCAGCACCAGCAGCGACAGCGCGTTGGCGCCGAACACCAGCTTCAGCGTCCGGTCGTCCCGCGCCTCGATCGGCACCGCACCCGGTGCGTCGTCAGGCTCGTCGAAGTACATCGCCTTGATCACGCGCAGGTAGTAGAAGGCGCCGATGACCGCGGCCACGATCCCGACGATGGCCAGCCACAGCATGTCGCCCTCGATGGCGGCGCGCAGGACCACAAGCTTGGCCCAGAAGCCCAGGAACGGCGGCACGCCCGCCAGCGACGCCATCGCGATGAGGATCATGCCCGCGGTCCACGGATCGCGTGCGTTCAGGCCCCTGTAGTCAGCGATCTCGTCTGCCTCGAAGCCCCTGCGCGACAGCACCACGATCGCGCCGAACGCCGCGGTGGACATCAGCGCGTAGGAGATCGCGTAGAACATCGCCGCCGCATAGCCTTCCGGCCCGCCGCCGGCAAAGCCCAGGAACAGGAAGCCGACGTGCGAAACGGTCGAATACGCGAGCATCCGCTTGAAGTTGGCCTGCACCAGCGCCGCCAGGTTGCCGATCGCCAGCGACGCCGTGGCCAGTGCCGCCAGCAGCAGCCGCCACTCCGGCTCGAGCGGACCGAACCCGGATTCCAGCAGGCGCCACGCCATGCCGAACACCGCGAGCTTCGGACCGGCGCCGATGAACACGGTGATCGCGGTGGGCGCGCCGTGGTAGACGTCCGGCAGCCACATGTGGAACGGCGCCGCGCCGAACTTGAAGGCGATGCCGGCGACCACGAACACCATGCCCGTCAGCAGCAGCGAACGATCGGCGCCGGGCGTTGCCGCGGCGATCGTCGCGAGGTCCAGGCTGCCGGTCGCGCCGTACACCAGCGACAGGCCGAACAGCAGCAGGCCCGACGCGAGCGAACCCAGCACGAAATACTTCATGCCGGCCTCGGCGCCGACCGGCCCGTCGCGGTCGATCGCGACCAGCGCGTACTGGCACAGCGCCAGCAGCTCGAGGCCGACGTACACCATCGCCAGGTTGCCGGCCGACACCATCAGCATCATGCCGATGGTCGCGAACAGCACCAGCACCGCGATCTCGCCCTTGTACAGGCCGCGGTCGCGCATGAACGGCCAGATGTAGGCCAGCGACAGCGCGCTGAGCAGGAGCATGCCGACCTTGAGCACGTCGGCCATCGTGTCGCGCACGAACATCCCGTCCATCACGATGCCTTGCCCGCCCACGCCAGCCAGGATCAAGCCGGTGGCGACCAGCAGCAGCGCGACGGCGCCCAGCTGGGTGACGACCCGGCGGCGCTCGTCGAGGAACAGGTCGAGCATCAGCAGCGCGAACGCGCCGGCGACCAGCACCAGTTCGGGCACCAGCGGCATCAGGTCGGCCGCGCTGCGCAGGGTGGGCGTGAGGGTCATCGGTCTTCGGTCCTTACAGCTTCGTCGCGGCCAGCTGGGTGGCCAGCTGCGCGATCGACGGTTCCATCAGGTCGGTCAGCGGCTTCGGGTACACGCCCAGCGCAATGACGCCGGCGGCATACACACCGAGCACGAGCCACTCGCGGCGGTCGATGTCCTTCAATGCCGCGACGTTGGCGTTGGCCACGTCGCCGAACACGACGCGCTTGATCATCCACAGGGTGTAAGCCGCCCCGAGGACCAGGGTGATCGCGGCGGTGAACGCCAGCAGCGGATGCAGCTGGAAGCTCGCCAGGATGACCATGAACTCGCCGACGAAGCCGGACGTGCCGGGCAGGCCGGAGTTGGCCATCGCGAACAGCACGAAGAACGCGCCGAACCACGGCATCACGTTCACCACCCCGCCGTAGTCGCGGATCATGCGGCTGTGCATCCGGTCGTAGAGCACGCCCACGCAGGTGAACATCGCGCCGGAGATGAAACCGTGGCTGATCATCTG
>DASTUE010000030.1:0-3361 GCA_035759805.1 Lysobacter sp.
CTCCGCCGCCAACGCCTTGCGGTCGCTCAGGCTCTGCCCCTGCGCGTCCTTCCATTCGATCCAGCCGCTGGCGATGCGGTCGGTCAGGCAGGCGGCGGCGCCGCTGGGGGATTGGAGCAGGTATGTGCTCAACCGCGTTGATTACGCCAACCGGTCTGTCAATCTCGGCTACCGGGCAATGAGCCGCATCGTGGCAACGGCATCGCCACACGCGCGGTAGCCTCACTGCGTCGGCCGGGTTTGAGCTCGGGCTGGTCCGGCCTGAGATCGTGGCATTGAAGCAGAGGCGCGCAACAAGCTGACGTTCCAGGGCTTTGCAGGGGTGGTGTACTCCCTAACGCGGCGACCTGACGGCTGGCCACGCATACACGCCAGCGCCATCATGCGGTTCGAAATTCAAGCGTTGCCCCTCGCACGCTACACCCACGGAGTGGTCACCACATGAGGCACAGCGAACGGCACAGGACACACCGGACCGGCTGGCTTCGTGCCGCCGTGCTCGGGGCGAACGACGGCATCGTTTCCACCGCCAGCCTGGTCCTGGGCGTCGCGGCAGCGGGCGCCGGAACGCGGGACACTCTTGTTGCGGGGGTGGCCGGTCTGGTGGCCGGGGCGATGTCCATGGCGGCCGGGGAATATGTCTCGGTCAGCTCGCAGGCGGACACCGAAAGCGCGGACCTGGCCCGGGAGCGCAAGGAGCTGGCGGCGAACCCCGTGCAGGAGCACGAGGAGCTGGTGTCCATCTACGTGCATCGGGGGCTGGACAGGGCCCTGGCATCGGACGTGGCGACCCAGCTCATGGACCGCGATGCGCTCGCCGCACACAGCCGGGACGAACTTGGCATCTCCGACACCCTGGCGGCGAAGCCGGTCCAGGCCGCGATGGCGTCTGCCGGCACTTTTGCGGTGGGCGCTGCACTCCCCCTGCTGATGGTCGGATTGCTGCCGGCCATCTGGCGGATTTGGGGAGTGGCGGGCAGTTCGCTGATCTTCCTCGCGCTGCTGGGCCTGTTGGCCGCACGGGCGGGCGGCGCCCCGGCGCTTGCGTCCGTAATGCGCGTCACCTTCTGGGGCGCCTTGGCGATGGGATTGACCGCTGGCGTGGGCGCGCTGTTTGGCGTGGCTGCCTGAGGACCCTTGATCCACCTATGCGGTGCGTGATGGCCGGGACGGGGCGGGAATCGAACTAGCGCTTGCGACGGCGACGGCCAAACAGCGACAACCCGATCACGGCTACCAGCACCAACGCGCCACCCAGCGTCCACGGCCCCAGGCTGCGCTCAGAAACCTGCACATCCTGGGCGACCGACGGCAAGGGGCGCGCATTGAGGACGGCCTTCTCGGTGCGCGCGGACAGCTGCCACCGGCCATCGCGCAGTTCCACGTGGCCGGCCAGTGGCGGCAGGTGCAGCTCCCGCCAATGGATGCGCAGATCTCCGATTTTCGGGTCGAGCGGATTGATCGAGCTGCCCAGCCCGTCGCCCTCGGGCTGGAAGGTCGCGGCCAGGTTCGCCGGCAGGCGGGTGAAGCCCGGACGGAAATCCTGCCACTGGCCCAGCGCCTTCAGCACCGCCAGATCCAGCGGCTTGCCATCCAGGGTGACGTCGGTGGCCCACCAGCGACGGCTTTCCAGCGGAAACGACAGCGGATTGTCGTGGCCCGGCGCGAACCCGGAAGCATCCACCAGCGCCGGCTTCCAGACCTGCTCGTAACGGTCGTCGCCATCGCGCTGCCACTGGAACATCTCGACCCGCCGATCCAGCCCGAACTGGCTGGTGCGCACGCCGAAATCACGATCCTCCACGAACCCGCTGAAACTCGGCTCGCCTTGCGGCTGCGGCGGGGCGCCGGTCGGGCTGACGTCGTCACGCGCCAACGCGGACGTTGCCATGCCTGCCAGTACCAGCGCCGCAAGGCCGAGCCGGACCCTCATACGGCCAGCGCCCTCGCCTGCAGCTCGGCCACCTCGTGGGTGGTGCCGTACCTGCCCTTCTCGTTGCGGGTGACCTGGGCGAGCGCGCAGCCAGGATCGTGGGTGAAGAACAGGCGGACATTGCGCGCCAGCTTGTCGGCGAGGAAGGCCTTTTTCTCGTCGATCAGCAGCTCGGCATTGCGGTCGTAGCCCATCGTGATCGGCACATGCACCCACGGCCGGCCGGGGATCAGGTCGGCGCAGAACACCACGCCACCGTGCGCCTGGCCGTCGATGGTCTCCGGCCCGACGATCTCCGCCAGCATCAGCCCCGGCGTGTGGCCGTTGCTGTAGTGGAAGCGCACCGCGCCGCCGAGGGTCTGCGAGAACTCGCCATCGACCAGTTCGAGACGGCCGGTCGCTTCCAGCAGCGCCGGCAATTCCGGAATGAAGCTGGCACGGTCGCGGGCGTGCGGCGCGATCGCGCGCTGCCAGTGTTCGCGGCCCACGACGTAGTGGGCATTGGGGAACACCAGCCGTGGCGGCCGGCCTTCCTCCCACGCCGCGAGCAGGCCGCCGGCATGGTCGAAATGCAGGTGCGAGAGGACAACGACATCGATGTCCTCGGGTGTGAAGCCGGTGGCGGCGAGCGAGTCGAGCAGCACGTGGCGGTCCTCGACCACGCCATAGCGCTCGCGCAGTTTCGGCTCGAAGAACGCGCCGATGCCCGACTCGAACAACACCGTCTTGCCGGCCAGCGGACTGGCCAGCAGCGCACGACAGGCCAGATCGACGCGGTTCTGCCCGTCCGGCGGCATCCACTGGCTCCACATCGCCCGCGGCGCATTGCCGAACATCGCCCCGCCGTCGAGCTTCTGGCTGTTGCCCAGCAGCGACCAGAGTTTCATCGTCTACTCCCACGTCCCGCAGCCGTGGCTGCACCGCTGATCATGATGGGCGATCGGGCAAGCGAGGGAAACCGCCAATCGCGCCAGTCGCCTTGGTTTGGGACGGCGGTTCAGTTGCGGATACGCGTCAGCTCAGGGCGTGTCCAGCACCACATCGGCTTCGCCGACGGGATTGCGCGGGTCGGTGCCGCCCGACAACTCGTCGGTGCGTTTGTCCCAGGCGACGGTCTGCAGGTTGCCCCAGGTGCCTTCGCCGGCGTTGACGGTATGGCCCATCTGGTTGAGCGCCTTGACCGTCGCCGCGTCCAGCGCGCCGGGCTCGGCGGAGATCACGTCGGGCAGCCACTGGTGGTGGATGCGCGGCTCGGCGGCGACCTGTTGGGCGGTCATGCCGGCGTCGTAACCCAGGATGCCGATCAGCACCTCGGTGATGATGCGGCTGCCGCCGGGCGCGCCGAGCACGGCGAGCTGGTCGGGCGATGCGATGTAGGTCGGCGTCATGGAGCTGAGCATGCGCTTGCCGGGTTCCACCGCGTTGGCG
>DASTUE010000031.1:0-21908 GCA_035759805.1 Lysobacter sp.
GATATCGCCGAGGCCAGCGACCACCACCTGGTGTGGCTGGATCTGACACCGCGCCGGTAGCCCTCGGTCAACCGTCGCCCTTCCCCGCCTCTGGCGTGGCCGCCGGCACCGGTGCACGCGTTTTTTCCGCCACCGCAGGCACCAGCGACGACACCGCGATGCGCGGGCCGAATCCGAAGGACTCCTCGATGCGGGCCGACACGATCATCCGCACCATGCTGCCGGGCACCATCAGCTCCAGCGAGATCGCTTCGCCCGTCACGGTCCGGCCGTCGAGGTCCATCTTGAACATCGCCCCGCCGGTGTCGATGTTCCGGCACACCATGTGCTCGCCCGCCGGGCCCTGCTGGAGATAGGGCTTGATGGCCTCGCCCAGCGCTTCCAGCGCCTGCGGAAAGAAGAACACGGCGTAGCCGCTTTTATCGTCCATCGGTGTTTCCCTGTGGTGGATTGGCGGTAGGTTGTCTGGGACGGGTGGGACCGCGGCTCAACGCAGCTCGACACGCAACTGCGCGGCCGCGTTGCGGGCCTTTTCGCGGGCCTGCCCGATGTCGTCGCCCAGCGCGAGCGTCACCGCCACCCGGCGCTGGCCTTCCACCCGCGGTTTGCCGAACAGGCGCAACTGGGTGTCGGGCTCGGCCAGGGCAGCATCGACCCCGGAAAACACCGGCACGCCGTGCCCTTCGGCCAGTACCGCGCACGAGGCCGAGGCGCGCTGGCTGCGGATGACCGGGATCGGCAGGCCGAGGATCGCACGCGCATGCAGGGCGAACTCGCTCAGGTCCTGGCCGATCAGGGTGACCAGCCCGGTGTCGTGCGGCCGCGGCGAGACTTCGCTGAACCAGACCTCGTCGCCCTTGACGAAGAACTCCATGCCGAACACGCCCCAGCCGCCGAGGTCGTCGCTGACCGCCTTCGCCATCGCCTGGGCGCGCTCCAGTGCAATCGCGGACATCGGCTGCGGCTGCCAGCTTTCGCGGTAGTCGCCGTCGCGCTGGGTGTGGCCGATCGGCGCGCAGAACGTGGTGCCGCCGGCATGGCGCACGGTCAGCAGGGTGATCTCGTAATCGAAGTCGACGAAACCTTCGACGATCACCCGTCCCGCGCCGGTGCGGCCGCCGGTCTGGGCGTAGTCCCAGGCCGGGTCGATGCCGGCCGCATCGCGCACCAGCGACTGGCCCTTGCCCGAGGACGACATCACCGGCTTGACCACGCAGGGGACGCCGATGTCGGCGACCGCGGCGCGGTAGTCCGCCAGCGTGTCGACGAAGCGGTAGGGCGAGGTCGGCACGCCCAGGGTTTCCGCGGCAAGGCGGCGGATGCCTTCGCGGTCCATCGTCAACCGGGCGGCGCGCGCGGTCGGGATCACCCGCGCCTTGCGGCCGGCAGCGGCGAACTCGCGCTCCAGCTCGACCAGGGTCGCGGTATGGATCGCCTCGATCTCCGGCACGACCAGGTCGGGCTGCTCGGCCGCCACCAGCGCGCGGATCGCGTCGCCATCGAGCATGTCGATCACGTGGCTGCGGTGGGCGACCTGCATCGCCGGGGCATCGGCGTAACGGTCGGCGGCGATGACCTCCACGCCGAAGCGTTGCAGTTCGATCGCTACTTCCTTGCCCAGCTCGCCCGAACCGAGCAGCAGGACGCGGAACGCATGCGGGGACAGCGGCGTGCCCAGTCGGACGGTGTCCGGGGACGGCGGAGGGGTTTCGGTCATGGAAGGCGACACCGGGCAAGACGGAAGACCTGCGTAGTCTAGCTTCCGGCTCGCCACGGCAACGGCATGGTTCCGGCGACGGCAGGCGCGTGCGATCCTTTCCCGATGCGCCTGGAGCTGCCCCCGCTGTCGCGTCGCCTGGCCGGTATCGTCCTGGGCGTGTCCCTGTTGTCCGGATGCACACGCTCCGACGATGCCGCCAACCACGCCCCCGAAGCCCGTCTGGTCGGCGTCCTGCTGGACATGCGCCTGGATGAGATCAGCGGCCTGGCGGCCTCTTCGCAGCACAAGGATGTGCTGTGGATGCACGACGACGGCGGCAATCCGGCGCGGTTGTTCGCGGTCAGCACCTCGGGCCGGCGGCTGGCGACCTTCGGCATCGAGGGCGTGACCAAGACCGACTGGGAGGACCTGGATGCGTTCGAATTCAAGGGCAAGCGCTACCTGCTGATCGCCGACACAGGCGACAACGGCGGTCTGCGCCGCAGTTTGCAGCTGCACGTGGTCGAGGAGCCCGCCACGCTCGCCAACGCACGCCTGAAGCCGGTCTGGTCGATCGCGTTCCGCTGGCCGGATGGCGCGCGCGATTGCGAAGCGGTGGCGGTGGATGCCGAGCGCGGCGAGATCCTGCTGATCTCCAAGAAGCGCGAGCCGCCCGAGCTGTTCGTGCTGCCATTGCAGCCGCCCGCGCGGGAATTGCTGACGGCCAAACGTATCGGCCTGCTCTCCGGCATCCCCGCGCCCGACCCGGAAATCCTGCGCCGCCACCCCAGGCGTGCACGGCAGGACGCCCTGGTCACCGCCGCGTCGGTCTCGCCCGACCGCACGACACTGGCGGTGATGACCTACCGCTACCTGCTGCTGTACCCGCGCGCACCACACCAGGACTGGGCCGCCGCAGTGGCCGCGCCGCCGCGGGTCAGCGTGTTGCCGTGGCTGCCCCAGGCGGAAGCGCTGGGCTGGTCGGCCGATGGTCGAAGCCTGTACGCAACGGGCGAGTTCGTCCCCGCCCCGCTGTACCGGATCACGCCCTGAGCCCTGTCAGGCATCGCCGTGGCGATGCGCGCGGCATTCCAGCCACCGTTGGCCTCCTCGCGACCGTAACTCTGGGGTTTGCCCGTATCGGCACTCGATCGATCCGTTGACCGGCAGGTTCACGAGCGCAAGGACGATGCATGCGCGTGATGGCCCCGTCTTGCATTGTGATATCAATATGATATCAAATGACCCAACCCAGACAACGAGGCGCCGTGATGAAAGAAAACCCCATCCGCTCCCTGCCCGGCATCCCGGTCCTGCTGGCCTGCATCGTCGGCTTCCTCGTCGCGGGCTACCTGTTCAAGACCGGCATCGCCGCCACCGATCTGCGCCTGATCGTCGCCGCGGCCGTCATCGCAGCGCTGGGACTGTTTGCGGTGGTCGGTCTGTACATGGTCGAACCCAACCAGTCGGCGGTGCTGAGCCTGTTCGGCAAGTACGTCGGCACCGCGCCCGACAACGGCCTGCGCTGGAACAACCCCTTCTACTCCAAGCGCAAGGTCTCCCTGCGGGTGCGCAACTTCGAAAGCGGCAAGCTCAAGGTCAACGAGCTGGAAGGCAGCCCGATCGAGATCGCCGCGGTGATCGTGTGGAAGGTGGTCGACTCGGCCGAGGCGGTGTTCAACGTCGACGATTACGAGAGCTTCGTGCACATCCAGTCCGAGGCGGCACTGCGCGCGATGGCGACCAGCTATCCCTACGACAGCGACGATGCCGGACTGACCTCGCTGCGCAGCCATCCGGTGGAGATCTCCCACCACCTGCAGGAACAACTCACCGAGCGGCTCAGTGCGGCCGGCGTGGACGTGATCGAGGCGCGCATCAGCCACCTGGCCTACGCGCCGGAGATCGCCCAGGCGATGCTGCAGCGCCAGCAGGCCAACGCGGTGATCGCCGCCCGCACCCGCATCGTCGCCGGCGCGGTCGGCATGGTCGAGATGGCGCTGACGGAACTGCAGAAGAACGGCGTCGTCGATCTGGACGAGGAGCGCAAGGCCAGCATGGTCAGCAACCTGCTGGTGGTGCTGTGCAGCGAGCGCGGCACCCAGCCGGTCGTCAACGCCGGCTCGTTGTACTAGGTTCCCAGTGACCCAGAAGAAAGGCTACGCGCTGCGCATCAACGCCGAGGTCCTCGCCGCGGCGCAGCGCTGGGCGGACGACGAGCTGCGCAGCCTGAACGCACAAATCGAATACGTTCTGCGCGACGCACTGCGCAAGGCCGGGCGGCTGCCGGACGCCGCCAAATCCAGAAAGGATGACAAGCCATGAGCAATCGCTGGAGTTACCAGGTGCTGGAATTGACCCCGAGCATGCTCGGCCCGTCGATGAGCGAGCAATTGAGCGATGAGCTCAACCGCCTCGGCGAACAGGGCTGGGAACTCGTCTCGATGACCCAGATCACCCCGTTCGACCACGTCCGCCTGGTGTTGAAGAAGGAGGTCTGAGATGCGTGCTTGCGGGTATTCCCTCGTCCTGGCGGCACTGGCGCTGACCGCGGTACCGTCCTTTCCGGCCGATGCGGCAACTCCTGCGGCGGATGTCGCGGCTGCCGACCCGCTCGTCATCGCAAACGCCTTCCTCGACCAGCTCGACGCCGGCGATTTTGCCGCCGCCGAAGCGCGTTTCACCGCGCAGATGGCCAGCGCCGTGCCGGCGGCAAAACTCAAGGCGGTGTGGGAATCCCTGCCGCAGCAAACGGGTCCGGCCAAGGGCCGCGGTGAGGCGCGACTTGCCGAACACGACGGCATGCACGTGGTGGTCATCCCGCTGCACCATGAGAAAGCCGAACTGCTCGCCCAGATCGCGATCGACGCCGATGGCAGGATCGCGGGATTCCTCGTGCAGCCCGCGCCGCCACCGCCGGCCGCCGCGCCCGCCAGCGACGCGGCTTTCACCGAGCAGGCATTTTCCGTCGGCAGCGGTGACCGCGCCCTGCCGGGCACCCTTGCCCTGCCGAAGGGAGAAGCCCCCTCCGCCGGTTTCCCTGCCGTGGTGCTGGTCCACGGCTCCGGCCCGCAGGATCGCGATGAGACGATCGGCGGCAACCGTCCGTTCCTCGACATTGCGCGCGGCCTGGCCGCACACGGCATCGCGGTACTGCGCTACGACAAGCGCAGCAAGGCGCGGCCGCAGGATTTCGCCGCCGGCGATTACGACGTCGACGACGAGACCACCAACGATGCCATCACCGCCATCGCCGCACTGGGCGCCGCCAAGGGCATCGACCCGGATCGCATCCACATCTTCGGCCACAGCCAGGGCGCGATGCTGGCGCCACGCATCGCCGCACGCTCCGGTCAGGTCGCCGGCCTGATCATGCTGGCCGCCCCCGCGCGCCCGCTGCTGGATCTGTTGCCGGAACAGAACCGCTACCTGTTCAACGCCGACGGCGCCATCGGCCCGGTCGAACAGGCGTTCCTGGACGATCTCGATGGCAAGATCGCCCGGGTTCGCGGCAACGAGCCGATGCCGACGGCGGACGCGCCGCTGGGCGTGCCGGCAAGCTACTGGCGCCACTTCGACCGCATCGACCCGGTCGCCGACGCACTGGCAACCAGCCTGCCGATGCTGTTGCTGCAAGGCGGTCGCGACTTCCAGGTGATCGACACCGACTGGCAACTCTGGCGCGCGGCTCTGGCCGGCCGGCCCAATGCCACCCTCAAGCACTACCCCGCGCTGAACCACCTCGGCATCGCCGGCGAGGGCCCCGGCACCCTGGAGGAATACCAGACGGCCGGGCAGGTGGACCCGACGCTGATCCAGGACATCGCCGAATGGATCAGGCGATAGACGGGCCGGTGCCGTCGACGCTGCAACTGCAGCCGGTCACGGCGCGCACCCGCCTGCTGATGGCGGTCCTCGTCGTGGCGGTCCCGTTGCTGATTGCTGCCACCGCCATGGCGCTGCTGGATCGCAGCCAACAAAAACTGATCGGCGACAGCGCCACGCTTACCCTCGCCTGCCTGGTAGCGCTGGTCGGCGCAATTGCACTGGTCATCGACTGGGGCATGCGCCGGCACCGGATCGCGCTCGATGCCGACGGGCTGGAGGTCGCCACCTCGTTCTACCGCCGTCGGCTCACATTGGCCGAACTGCAGATCGACCAGGCACGGGTGATCGATCTCGACGAGCGCACCGAATTCAAACCGGTGGTGAAGACCAACGGCACCAGCCTGCCCGGCTTCCACAGCGGATGGTTCCGGTTGCGCAACATGCGCAAGGCGCTGGTCGCCACCGTTGGCGGCAAGCGCGTGCTGTACCTGCCGACCACCCGCGGTTTCGATCTGCTGTTGCAACCCCGACGGCCGCAGGCATTGCTGGAGCGGTTGCAGGAACTGGCTGCGGCGCGGCCGCGCGGATAACCTGAGCGGATGCGCGGCCAAGCCCAACCCCTGATCGATGTGCTGATCAACACGCCCCGGATCGAACTCTGGCCGGCCGGCCTGTTGTCTGCACGCAGCAACCACGACGCACGCGCCCTGTCGCGCGCACGCCACGTGTTGCGGCGCAAGCGCGATGGTCGCTATCTCGCCGCCGACCTGCCCGAAGGCCTGCTGCCACTGCTCCACGGCTGGATGCTTGAGCCGGGCATCCAGGCCGCATTGGACGCGCTGGACCGGCACCGCCTGCGTGGTCCTGGCGGCGTCCTGGCCGGCACCGTGCGAACCGCCGAGTTGCCACTGGATGGCCTGCGGGAACGACTGGACGCACTGGGTCTGGACGATGGCTACGGCCAGCGCACCGGCCTGCCGCTGGTCGCCGAGCCGTCCTGGCTGGCCTTTGCCGGCTTCGACCGCTACCGCCGTCCGCTCTGGCTGCAACCGGGTGCCGCCCGCGCGTGGCAAAACCTGCGCGATGCGGCCCGGCGCGACGAGGTGATATTGGAGGCGATCTCCGGCTACCGCAGCCACGACTACCAGTTGGGCATCTTCAAACGCAAACTCGCGCGCGGTCAAAGCGTCGCCGACATCCTCGCCGTCAACGCCGCCCCCGGCTACAGCGAGCACCACTCCGGTCGCGCGCTCGATATCGGCACCCCGGACGAGCCCCCCGCCGAAACGTCATTCGAGCGCACCCGTGCGTTTGGGTGGCTGACCGACAACGCGATCGGCCACGGCTTCCGCATGAGCTACCCGCGCGACAACCCGCACGGCATCGTCTACGAGCCCTGGCACTGGTGCTGGAATCCGGCGAACAACGAAGACCGCCGCGACTGAAGTTTCTCCTGGAGTTGGAGAAGCTCCCAATACGCCAGCCCCTCCGCCAGGAGCGACGTGAGTCGCGACCTGACCACCGTATCAACCCCCCTCGCTCCTGCGGAAACACGGCTTTCGCACGCCCCGCAATTCGCCGCCCCGCCCGTGCAGGAGCGGCTTCAGCCGCGACCTGTACTTCGCGCCCGGTTCCCGGACATGCAAGCAATCCTGCTCAATCCTGCGAGCGCTTGGTCGACACCTTGGCCACCGCCGCCGAATCGGCGATCCGCCACAGATAGAAGCTGGCATAGCTGCGGTACGGGGCCCAGCGCTCGCCCAGGGCGGCCAACTGCTTCGGCGTCGGTCTGGCTTCCAGTCCTTCGACCATCAACGCGCCCTGGCGGACACCGAGGTCGTCGGCGGGCAGCACGTCGGGCCGACCGAGACGGAACATCAGCATCATCTCCACCGTCCAGCGCCCGATGCCGCGCACCGGCACCAGCGCCGCGATGATGGCGTCATCGTCCATCGTCGCCATCCGCCGCAGGCTCGGGATGTCCCCACGTGATTCATGCAGGGCCAGGTCGCGCAGCGCGAGCAACTTGTTGCCGGACACGCCGCAGGCACGCAGGGTGGCATCGTCGCAACGCCCGAGGGTGTCGGCATGCAGACGGTTGCTGCCGATGGCCGCCTCGACGCGGCCGACGATCGTCGCCGCCGCCTTGCCGCTGAGTTGCTGGTAGAGGATCGACCGCGCCAATGCATCGACCGGATCGAAACTCGCGCGCCAACGCGGATCCGCCTCGATCACGCCCAGCCGGCGCATCCAGACGGCCAGCCTGCGATCGACCTGCGCCAGGTGCGCGAACGCCGCCCCGGAGTCGAAACCGCGCTGATGACGGGCCATGCGCTGGACCTCAGGACCTGGCCGAATCGACCGCCCACAGCAGCCACGACAGGATCATCAAGCCGCCGCCGAAGGGAGCCAGCGTGGTCGGCGCGCCAAACAGGTGCGCACCCACCAGACTGCCGGAGAACAGCAGCGTGCCCAACAGCAGGCCGGCCAGCGCGAACCTCCCGAACCGTCGCGCCGCGTGGGGCGCCAAGGCCGCCAACGCGATGCCGTGACCGAACGCAAACCACGCCGCCGAATGCAGCCGCGCCTGCGCGCCCGGCTCCACGACATGGGCGGCATAGGCCGCCAGCGCCACCGACGCGGCCGCGAACACAGCACCCGCGGCGGCAAGTCCACGTTGGCTCCCGGAACGGTGATTCCGGGAGGAATATCCAGCGGCGGAGGGATCCATGGTGTTCGGCACCAGCAGCAGGGGGGAGAGGCGAAACGATAACAGCCCTCGACGACAACCGGTTCTCGACAACCGATCCTCGACAAACCGATCCTCGACGACCGGCTCTCCGACCCGCACGCACAAAAAGGCGCGCCGCGGAAATCCGCGGCGCGCCAGGTGACTCACGGGCAGGGGCAGTGGATCAGTGCGCGATCAGCGCAGCGTCCAGTACACCTCGAACTCGCCATTCTCGGTGAAGGCCTTCTCGATCCCGCCGGTCCATGCCTCGTACGGACGGCCAGCGGTCTCGAAGCCCTGGGTCATGACCCAGGCGCGCAGGGCGTCACGCACCTTCGGCAGGTTCGCCATGTGGCCGGTGAACGGCGTCATCGCGACCTTCGCCGGCTCCTCGTACACATGCTCCACCGGACCTTCCAGCTTGATGTTGAGCTTGCCGGCAGGCGCAGGCGCGGCATCGGCGGTCGCAATCTCGGCGGCTTCGGCCTCGTTGCCTTCCGCGGCGGCGGTGTCGGTCGTGGCCTCGACGGCACGCGGGCTGCTGCCTGCCTTGCGGACCGGCATGGCGACGTCGAACGCGTAGGTTTCCGCACCGAACTCGTTGGTGATGATGCGGACCGGACCGGCAGCTTCGAGGTTGTTGGCCTTCATGACCTTCTCGATCCACTGCATGTTGTTCTTCATCGTGCGCTCGACGACGTCGTTGTTGCGCTCCACCGCCGCGCTGACCACCAGCAGGTTCTCGGCCGGACGCTCCATGAACTTCGGCGCCCTGGACGGATCGTCCTTGCTCAACTCGGTGTAGTCGTAGTTCGGCACCGCGGCCAGCATGTTGCTCAGCCGGCCCAGGCTCATCTTCATGCTGTCGCCCATGCCGCTGCTGACGTACATGCCGGCATAACGGCCGAACAGGTTCATGCCGTAGTCAACGTCGTAGGTCTGGGTGATCTTGACGTTGCGCTTGTTGCGGCCGGTCGGCTCGAGCTTGAAGGTGGTGACCTTGTTCTTGCCCGGCTCCTTGTTGGTGATCTCGAAGGTCACGCTCTCTCCGGGCTTGGCGTCAACCAGCTTCCAGCTGCCGCTGCCGACGGACCGTTCCTTGGAGCTGTAGTCCAGCTGTGCACCGACGCCCGATTTCGGGCCGGTCACCTTGATGTCCATGGCCGGATCGTGCAGTGGCAGCACGTTCCAGTGGTTGAAGCGCGCAAAGCTGTTGAGGGTGTCGTAAACAATCGTCATCTTGCGGTTGGTCTCCACCGACTGCTCGATGTGCCGATGCGAGGGCAGCAGGAAGCCAACGATGATGAACAGTGCGGCGACGATCGCCAGCGAGATCAGGAGTTCATAAAGACGGGTCATACAAGTTCTCTCCAGGGCCGGACCCGGAACGGGACGAGGGCGCAGACCGGCAATCCTAACAAGGAAACGGGGTTCGCCGCAGCCTCTGCGACATGCGCAATTCGGGCATTTGTACCCACTTTCACCCGTTGCAGCTCAAAAGCCTTCAATACCGCCCGGATCCGATCACGAACACCAAGCCTGGAGAGGGTGAGCGACCGCGGACTGCGCGCCACTGGCGCGCGCGGTCGTGAACGCCCGGCGCGCCGGGCCGGGCCGGGCCGGGCATCCGTCGGTCAGACCAGTTGCAGCTCAAAGGCCTTCAATACCGCCCGGGTCCGGTCGCGCACGCCGAGCTTCGACAGGATGTTGGACACGTGGTTCTTGATCGTGCCTTCGGCCACTCCCAGCGAGTTGGCGATCTCCTTGTTGGAGAATCCGCCCGCCATCAGTCGCAGGATTTCGGTCTCGCGGTCGGTCAGCGGGTCGGGTCGGTCGAGGCTGACGAACTCGTTGCGCATGTGCTCCAGGCCGGACAGCAGGCGCTGGCTCATCGCCGGCTGCACCAGCGACCCACCGTTGGCGACGGTCTGGATCGCCCCGACCAGTTGCTCCAGCGAGACGTCCTTGAGCATGTAACCCTTCGCGCCGGCCTTGATCCCCGCCAGCACCATCTGGTCGTCGTCGAACGTGGTCAGGATGATGGTCGGCGGCAACTCGCCGCTGGCGGCCAGCGCCTGCAGGGCCTCCAGCCCCGACATCACCGGCATCCGCATGTCCATCAGCACCACGTCGGGGCGGACCTGCGGGATCATTTCGACCGCCTGCCTGCCGTCGCTGGCCTCGGCCACCACCTCGATGCCCTCGGCCAGAGAGAGCAGTGAGCGCACACCCTGGCGGACCAGGGTCTGGTCATCGACGAGCAGCACCGTTATTGATTTGCCGGACTTGCCGGATTTGCCGGACTTGCCCGTATCGGTCGCATTGGCAATCACGCGTCAACTCCTTCACTGGCAGCGGCCGCAGCCGCCGAAACCGGCAACGCAAGATGCAGCTTGAAGCCTGCCTGCGGCCGGGTGTCTATGCTCAACTCGCCGCCGTATTCGACCAGGCGCTCGCGCATTCCGCGCAAGCCGTTGCCGATGACCACCTGGCTGGCACCGCGACCGTCGTCGTGGGCGTTCATCAGGATACGCCCCCGCTCGCGGCGCAAGCGGATCCACAGATGCCGGGCACCCGCATGGCGCACCACGTTGGTGATGATTTCCTGGGTGCAGCGCAGCAGCACCTGCGCGCGCTCGGGATCGTCCAGCAGCAACGGCTCGTCGATCACCATCTGGATATCCAGGCCGGGGACATTCTCTGCCAGCGGCCTCAGTGCCGCCGCCACGTCGATCGCCCCACCCGCCCGCAACTGGCTGACCGCCTCGCGCACATCGGTCAGCAGCAGCCGCGCCAGGGTGTGGGCCTGGTTGACGTGCTCCAGCGCCCGGCCTTCGGTCAGGTGACCCGCCACCTCGAGATTCAGGCTCAACGCGGTCAGGTGGTGGCCCAGCAGGTCATGCAGTTCACGCGAAATGCGGGTGCGCTCGTTGACCCGGGCGCTCTCGGCCAGCAGCAGCCGGGTGGCCTGCAACTCGGCATTGAGCCGCCGCTGCTCCTCACGCGCCTGAGCCTGCTGCATCGCCACCAGCGCAGTGACGAACACGAAACTGGAAAAGCCCGCATACAACAGCGACTGCATCGCCGCAATCAGCACCGGCATGCCCCATGGCGGGCTGACGAACACCGGGATGACCGCCAGGTTGCTGAACACCAGCCAGGCCACCCCGATCCGCAGCGGCAGCAACCAGGGCAGCAGGCCGGCCATGACCATCAACAGCACGCTGCCCAAACCGCTGCCGGAAAAATAGCTGACCCCGATCGCGCAGCCGGTCAGCACCAGCAGCAACACGTGATCGAACCAGGTGCGGCGATGCTGCCCCAGCGAGCGGGTGATCCACCAGTACACGCCGCCGAAGCTCAGGTAGACCGCCAGCCAGCGCCCCACCAGCAGGTTGAACGCGTCCTCCTCGCCCGGTGCGCCACCCTGGACCGTGGCGGGCTCGAGGAAGATCGAGAACAGCCAGAAACCGACCATCCCCCAGGTGAAAAGGCCGGCGTAACGCAACATTCGGCTGTGGTTAAGGCGGGTCAGCATCACCGCATGCTACCGGCATCCCGATGCCGCAGGGGCCGTCGAAAGTCATGCTGAATACGCCTTTGCGCGCGGACCGGCGGACATCCCGATGTCGCCCGGTCCCTGCCCCCGTGCGATAATCGCAGGGCTGCGCGGCATCGCGCGACGTGACAAAACCCCTGGAGCCCGGAATGTCGATCGTTGTCCGCGACGTGCTTGAGCACGAGCTGGATTCCGTCCTAGCCCTCAACAACGCCGCCGGCCCGGCGATCCTGCCGCTGGACGCCGTGCGGCTGCGGCATTTTTACGAGACCGCCGAGTATTTCCGCGTTGCCGAACGTGACGGCACCCTGGCCGGGTTCCTGATCGGGGTGGGCGACCATGCCGACCACGACAGCAGCAACTTCCGCTGGTTCCGCGAGCGACACCCGGCTTTCTTCTACATCGACCGCATCGTGGTGGCCAGCCGCCGTCGTGGCGGCGGTGTCGGCCGCGCGTTCTATGCCGATGCGCAGAGCTACGCCGAGCTGCGCTACCCGCAGATGGCCTGCGAGGTCTTCCTTGACGGCAGCAACGACCCGGTGCTGCTGTTCCATGGCAGCTTCGGCTTCCGCGAGGTCGGCCAGCACGTCATGGCCGACACCGGAATGCGGGCGGCGATGCTGATGAAGGAGCTGTGCAGCTACCCGTGGGTCAACCAGACCTACGGCAAGAACCTGCCCAACGTGCCGTGGACCGCCGCGCGCCAGCTGCCCGGCGACCAGCTCGCCGCGCGTCCGACCGGTACCGCCCTTTGAGCGCGGTCGCGATGGACTACGAACCGGCCGGCGAGCTCAAGATCGGCCAGGTCGGCATCGCCAACCTGCGCGTGCGCACCCTCGATGTCGCCAAACTCGCCGAGGAGATGCGCAGCCGGGTGCAGCGCGCGCCGAACCTGTTCCATCGGGGCGCGGTGGTAATCGACTTCGGCGGCCTCGGCCAGGTGCCCGACGTGGCCACCGCCCGCGCCCTGATCGACGGCCTGCGCGAGGCCGGTGCGCTGCCGGTGGCACTGGCCTACGGCTCCAGCGATACCGAACGCCTGGCCGAGGCGCTGGGCCTGCCGCTGCTGGCCAAGTTCCGCGCGCAGTACGAACGCGCCGATACGGCAGGACCGAACCCGTCCCCCGCCCAGGCCGAGCCGGCTGCTGCGCGCAAGGAGAAAGCACCCGCGGCGGCGACTCCCGCCGTGGCGTCCGCCAGCGCCAGCCCCGGAATGATCCATGCGGCCCTGGTGCGTTCGGGCCAGCAGATCTATGCCGACCAGCGCGACCTGACCGTATTGACCGGCGTCGGCGCCGGCGCGGAAGTGATCGCCGACGGCTCGGTGCATATCTACGGCCCGTTGCGCGGCCGCGCGCTGGCCGGCGCCCAGGGCAACGAACAGGCACGCATCTTCTGCCGCGAGTTCCATGCCGAACTGGTCGCCATCGCAGGCCACTACAAGGTGCTCGAGGACATCCCCGCGGAACTCCGCGGCAAGGCCGTGCAGGTGTGGCTGCAGGACGGGCAGCTGCACCTTGCCGCGCTGGACGCCGCATGAGCGAAAAACCGGGCATGCTGTCCCGTCCCGCCCCACCGCGCGCCGGCTCCGTCGGTCGCGATCAGTACCGCATCGCCCCCGCGACTGCTGCACCGGTCCGCTCCCGAGCCGCTGGCGTTCCCCCCTGTGCACCACCCATGAATTGGAGGATTTGAACTTGGCCGAGATCATCGTTGTCACTTCGGGCAAGGGAGGCGTCGGCAAGACCACGACCAGCGCCAGCCTCGCCTGCGGCCTCGCGCGCCGGGGCCACAAGGTCGCGATCATCGATTTCGACGTCGGCCTGCGCAACCTCGACCTGATCATGGGTTGCGAGCGCCGCGTCGTGTACGACTTCGTCAACGTGGTCAACGGCGAGTCCAGCCTCAAGCAGTCGCTGATCAAGGACAAGCGCTTCGAGAACCTGTTCGTGCTGGCCGCCTCGCAGACCCGCGACAAGGATGCGCTGACCCTCGAAGGCGTGCAGAAGGTCCTTGATGAACTGTCCGCCGACGGCTTCGACTACATCATCTGCGACTCCCCGGCCGGCATCGAGAAGGGCGCCTACCTGTCCATGTACTTCGCCGACCAGGCGCTGGTGGTGGTCAACCCGGAAGTCTCCTCGGTGCGCGACTCCGACCGCATCCTCGGCCTGCTGGCCTCCAAGACCCGCCGCGCCGAGAACGGCGAGCGGGTCAAGGAACACCTGCTGCTGACCCGCTACAGCCCCAGGCGCGTTGAGTCGGGCGAGATGCTCAGCATCGGCGACGTGGAGGAGATCCTCGGCCTGAAGACGATCGGCGTCATCCCCGAATCGACCGACGTGCTGAATGCCTCCAACAAGGGCGAGCCGGTGATCCTCGATACCGAGTCCGATGCCGCCCAGGCCTATGACGACGCGGTCGCCCGCCTGTTGGGCGACACCCGTCCGATGCGCTTCACAACCCCTGAGAAAAAGGGTTTCTTCAGCAAGATGTTCGGAGGTTAGCCATGGGTCTGTTCGATTTCCTGCTGGTCAAGAAGCAGACCGCCTCGGTCGCCAAGGACCGGTTGCGGATCATCGTCGCCCACGAGCGCGCCACCCGCGGAGGGCCGGACTACCTGCCGATGCTGCAGCGCGAACTGCTCGAGGTGATCCGCAAGTACGTCAACGTGGATGTCGATGCGGTCAAGGTCGACCTGCTCAACGACGGCGACGACAAGGTGCTGGACATCTCGGTCTCGCTGCCGGAAAACGGCGCTGTCGCCAACGGCTGATCCGGCCGCCGTCCGTCCCGCTGCATCCCGGATGGGCCGTATTGGCGGCCCATCCTTCCACCCGTCACGCAGGTCGGCGTCGGCCCCCATCCTGCGGTGGATCCCGCACCGCTTCTGCCACTGCACGACCGCATGCTGACCCTGTCCGACATCGGCTTTGAATCGCCTACGCGCCTGCTGGCCGGCTACGGCCTGCAACTGGTCCGGGTGGCCGATGGCGAACCCATTCCCGGCAGCTACTGGGGCGAATGCGAGGCCGGACTGATCGGCGAAGCCGTCTACGCACGTGGCGATACGCCGGTGCACTCGCTGTTGCACGAGGCCGGCCACCTGATCGTGTTGCCGCCGGAGCGCCGGATCGACGTGCACACCGATGCCACCGACTCGATCGAGGAGGAGGACGCGGTCTGCGTGCTGCAGGCCTTGCTCGGCGATGCCCTGCCCGGCGTCGGCCGCGCGCGCATCCTGGCGGACATGGATGCCTGGGGCTACACCTTCCGGCTCGATTCCGCGCAGGCCTACTTCGACCACGATGCGGGCAGCGCCTGGCAGTGGCTGGCGGAACGCGGGCTGGTGGACCCGGATCGGCGCTGCCTGCTGCCGCCAGTCACCGCACCGGCCTGACGACGACCGTCGACAGCGCCCGCCCATTGCCCGCCCCGGTACCTTGGTCCGGCGTCTCCGCCCGGCCCGACATGGCGGGCGCCGCATCTCCCGCCCCGTGCGGACAGTGCGGGCATCTCCCTTCCCTGCAACGGACGCGGGCTTCGCTGCCGCTTGCACCGCACCCGGGCGGCCTCTAGCCTTCGAGGCTTGGCGCCGCAACCGCGCCTGTCCATTTCCAGAAGGGGTCCACCCATGAAGCCGATCCGCGCATTGCTTGCGTTGGGCGTTGCCGCCGCCGTACTTGGCCTGGCCGCCTGCGACAAGGCACCCAGTCCGTCGACCACCGCCACGCCCGCCGCCACCCAGACAGCCCCTGCCGGCGAGAATGCCGACCAGTTCATCGCCCGGGTCAACAACGAGCTGAAGGCGATGTACCCGGAGTTGACCAAGCCGCAGTGGCTGTCATCGACCTACATCAACGAGGACACCGAATTCCTCGCCGCCAAGGCCAACGAGCGCTACCTGTCCCAGCTCAACCGGTGGATCGAGCAGGCCAAGCGCTTTGAAGGCCAGTCGATGACGCCCGCCACCGCGCGCGCGATCCACCTGCTGAAGCTGTCGACCGCGATGCCCGCCCCGACCGATCCGGCCAAGCTGGCCGAGCTGGCCCGGATCGCCAGCAAGATGGAAGGCACCTACGGCGCCGGCGAGTACTGCAAGGGCGAAGGCGACGCGAAAACCTGCCGCCAGCTGGGCGCGCTCGAGGACGTGCTGCGCAGCAGCCGCGACTACGACGCGCAACTGGATGCGTGGCGCGGCTGGCACACGATCTCGCAGCCGATGCGCGAGGATTACGTCCGTTTCGTCGAACTGGTGAACGAAGGCGCCGACGAGATGGGCTTCGCCGATGCCGGCGAGATGTGGCGTTCTGGCTACGACATGAGCCCGGTCGAACTGGCCGCGGAGACCGACCGCCTGTGGGGCCAGGTCAAGCCGCTCTACGAGCAGTTGCACTGCTACACCCGCACCCGTCTGGACGCCAGATACGGCAAGGACAAGGGCGAGGTCGCCGGCGGCATGCTGCCCGCGCACCTGATGGGCAACATGTGGCAGCAGGACTGGGGCAACCTGTGGGACATCCTGGCGCCGTACCGGAATGCCGGCAGCCTGGACATCAGCGGCACGCTGGACTCCCGCTACCGGCAGATCCACGCCCAGAAGCTGGCCCAGTCCACCGGCGACCGGAGCCCTGCGGCACTGGCCCAGCTCGAAGAGGACGCCAAGGACGCTTCCGCGCGCCAGATGACCAAGCGCGCCGAGGACTTCTATGTCTCGCTCGGCATGGCCAAGTTGCCGGACAGCTACTGGCAGAAGACCCAGTTCATCAAGCCGCGCGACCGCGACGTGGTCTGCCACGCCAGCGCATGGGACATGAACATGGAAGGCGACGTGCGCACCAAGATGTGCATCAAGCCCAACGAGGAAGACTTCACCACGGTCTACCACGAGCTCGGCCACGTGTATTACTACCTGGCCTACAACGACCTGCCGCCGCTGTTCCAGACCGGCGCGCACGACGGTTTCCACGAGGCGATCGGCGACACCATCGTGCTGGCGATGACGCCCAAATACCTGGAGTCGATCGGCCTGGTCGCCGCGCAGGAGCAGAGCGAGGAGGCGCTGATCAACGCGCAGATGCGGATGGCGCTGGCGAAGGTCGCGTTCCTGCCGTTCGGCCTGATGATCGACCGCTGGCGCTGGGGCGTGTTCGACGGCTCGATCAAGCCCGACGAGTACAACAAGGCGTGGTGGGAGCTGAAGGCGAAGTACCAGGGCGTGGCCCCGGTGCAGACGCGCGGCGAGGAGTTCTTCGATCCGGGCGCGAAGTACCACGTGCCGGGCAACACCCCGTACACCCGCTACTTCCTGTCGCACGTGCTGCAGTTCCAGTTCTACAAGTCGCTGTGCGACGCCGCCGGCTACAGCGGCCCGCTGAACGAGTGCAGCTTCTACGGCAACAAGGCGGCCGGCGAGAAACTGCAGGCGATGCTGAGCAAGGGCGCCAGCCAGCCCTGGCAGCAGACCCTGAAAGAGCTGACCGGCGGCGAGACGATGGACGCCAGCGCGGTGCTGGAATACTTCGCGCCGTTGCAGACATGGCTGACGCAGCAGAACGAAGGCCAGACCTGCGGCTGGCAGGCGAGCGCGGCCACGCCGGCGGCCACCCCGGCCGCGGCCCCGACCGTCACCCCGGCCAAACCGGAAGTACCCGCCGCCGGCGCCTGAGCCACGGCCACCCGCCTGCCCTCGGCAATATCGGCAGGCAACCAACACGGAAAAGCCGGCGCAAGCCGGCTTTTTCCTTTCCGGCGGCCGCTCGGACGAGGCCGGCCGGGCCTTCAGCGACGAGGTCCAGCGCAAAGACCTGACCATCTGCCAAGAAGAGGGAAGTACAGATCCTGCACTAGCCGGCCATCGTTTCCGGTTCGATCCTCGTACCGTGCCAGGATTTCCAACCGGCACCTCCGAGGAGGTCCACGATGAACGCACGAATCGACAACCCGTCTCCCTTGCCGCCCGCGCCGGATCTGCAGCGACGCACTCGCGTTGGCCCGCACCTCGTCGATGACAGCAACCTGGCCCGGTTCAATTCCTTGCTGTTGCGCCTGGATCGGGCCTGTCCGCCGGTCAACCGCGACCAGTTGGCCACCGCCGCGCGAAACCTGTTCAACCGCGCCCCGGGATGCGACCACACCGTCGCCCACATCCACCGGAGCATGCGTCGCGCCAGCGCCATCGACCTGATGCTGCATGATGCCGACTGGGTGCCTGCCCATGCCGTGCTCGCTCCGGCTCAACTGGTGGTGCACTACGTGCGCGACGCCAGTGGCCTGATCCCCGACACCCTGCAGCGGATCGGGCGCCTGGACGACTCGATCGTGGTAGACGTCGCGTGGCCAGTGCTGCGTGGCGAGGTCGAGGACTATCTGGACTTCCGCCGGGTACGCCGCGTCGAGCGCGGCCTGGGCAACGGCAACGCCAACGCCAACGCCAACGGCTTCGACCGCAACCGATGGGAGCAGGCCCGCAACGCGGAGGCAGCCCTGATTGAGCATTGCCGCCGGGTAGGTGAAAGCAGTTACGTGGATGGCAGTGCCATCTCCCACTTCCGGGTCGCCTGATCGCCTGCGCGGCGTATCCGGTCCCGGCTCAGGCCGCCGCCTGCGCGACCTGGGCCTGGCGCTGGGTATCGGCGAACAGGCTGCGCGCGAACCACTTGGGCATCGAACGCACCAGCGTCGACGCCCCCTGCACACGGAACCGCCCGCTGATTCGCGCCTGCTCGAAGGGCGTGTCGCCGATGTAGACCTTGGTGATGGTGACTACGTCGGTGGCCAGGATCACGTCGAGCTCGTGCCCTGGATCCTGCAGGCACAACTCCGCCCGCCCCGCCTCGCGATCCAGGATCACCCAGAAGTGCGAACAGCCGCGGCCACCGTCGGACAGGTCGATCTTGAGCATGACGCGCGGCTGCGGCAGCGCGGCCAGGTTGAACTCGCGGTGCATGGCCCACATCAGCAGACGCACGTCGATGTCCTTGCGGTTGAGGCTGGTGGCGACCCAACGCTTGCCCCACTGCCCCATCTTCTCGATCAGCGGGAACAGCTCGCGACCGGCCTCGGTCAGTCCGTACAGCCAGCCGCCTTCGGGACTCGGCTCCCGCACGACCACGCCCTGTTCCTGCAGCGAATGCAGCCGCTTGGACAACAGGGTCGGCGACATCAGCGGCAAGCCGCGGCGCAGCTGGTTGAAGTGGCGCGAGCCCATCAGCAACTCGCGGACGACCAGCAACGTCCATCGCTCCGAGAGCAGCGCGGCGGCCATCGCCACCGGGCAGAACTGGCCATAGCCTTTCATCGCCCCATCCTCATGCCGCCACGGAATGGGTCGAGTCTACTCCCGACCCGGCCGTCATCGACCAGTACAGATTCTGCACTGGCGACGTCGACGACCCACGACCAGCATTCGACATGCACCGGGATCATCCTGGCGTCGGGCCGTCGGCCCGTGGTTTTCCATGTAGAGGATCGAAGCCATGAAACAGGCAACTCCAAACGTAGATCACCGACAGGAACGGCTACTGCACAACACGCCTCCGCGACGCCGGCGTGCCGCACTCGCCGCCGGCTGCCTCTTCGCGCTGTGCGCGACCGGCCTGGCCCGCGCCGATGCCGTGACCGACTGGAACACGGTGGCCAACCAGAACACCCCGCTGCCGCTGCCGGTGAAACTGCGGGCGATGGCGATGGTGCAGATCGCGGTGCACGATGCGCTCAACTACATCGACCCGCGCTACCAGACCTATACCGTGCAGCATGCCGCCAACCCCAGCGCCCTGCCTGACGTCGCGGTGGCGAGCGCGGCGTACCACGTGCTGAAGTCGGTAGCGCCGGCCAGCCAGCAGGCCACCATCGCCGCGGAATATACCGGGGCGCTCAACGCGTCGCCCAGATGCCGGGGACCACACAAGGCTCCGTGCAAGAGCGCGATCGCCGCCGGCAAGATCGCCGCCACCGCGATCCTGCACCAGCGCCGCGGCGACCACTCCGACCCGGCCAACTACCACCGGCCGTACACGCTGGCACCGGCGCCCGGAGTACATCAGCCGACTCCGGACACCACACCGCCATTCCCGGTGTTCGCCGGCTGGGCCACGGTCACGCCGTTCGCCATGGTCAGCGGCGACCAATTTCGGGCGCCGCCGCACGCCATCCTGGATGTCACCAGCCTCGATTACGCCATCGAGTACACCACGGTATGGGCGATGGGCTCGAAATTGATCCGGGCCGCGGCCCCGGACAGCAACCCCAGCAAGATCGCCCGCTTCTGGTACGGCAGTGCCGGTCACGACTGGGCCGGCCTGGCCCAGGTCATCACGGCCGACAAGGGATTGGACATGTGGGAGAACGCCCGGCTGTTCGCGCTGCTGGCGATTGGCCAGGCCGACGTGACGATCTCGGTATTCGACAGCAAGTACCACTACAACTTCTGGCGACCGGTCACCGCAATCCGCCAGAGCCTGCCCGAGCAGGACGACGGCAATATCCTCACCACGCCCGACCCGCAATGGACGCCTTACCTGGTCACCCCACCGTACCCGGACTACCCCTGTGGCACACCGATGCTGGCCGGCGCCGGCACCGAAGTCCTGCGCGACGTCCTCGGTACCGACAATGTGTCATGGACCGCCACATCGAACTTCCCGGGGCAGCCGGGCGTACCGGCCGGACCGGTGACCCGCAGCTACGACGCACTCTCCGAGGCCGCCGATGAAACCGCCGTATCGCGCATGTACGCCGGCATCCATTTCGAGGCCGGCTGCCACGTCGGCGTCGACCTGGGCGAGCAGATCGGCCGCTACGCCTTCGACAACTATCTGCGACCGCTGGACTGAGCCGCAACGCACCACGCCGGGGCCGGCAACGGGCCCCGGTTGCGGTCTAGAGCGACTCGCCCGGACTGACGCCCATCTCACCGGCACCGTCCGCCAACGGCCGCGATGCCAGCGACTCCCAACGCCAGAACAGCCAGCCCAGCACGGTCATGCAGCCGGCCGCGATCGCCAGCCACAGGCCGTGGCTGCTGAGCCAGGGCGAGACCACCCCGGCGATCAGCGCGTTGCTCACCAGCGTGGTGAACGCCTGCATCGACGACGCCGCACCGCGCTGGCGCGGATACATGTCCAGGATCGCCAGGGTCAGGATCGGGAACACCAGCGCGATGCCGAACGCCATCATGCTCATCGGGATCACCGCCCACGGCAGCTGCAGGGTGTCGGCCCACAGGTTGTAGGCCACGTTGAAGACCGCCGCCAGCATCGATACTCCGAACCCGGTCGCCACCAGCGTGGCCCCGCGGACCCGGCCCGCCGCCCGCCCCGACACCCACGCCCCCAGCACCATCCCGCTGATGGTCGGCACGAAGAACCAGCCGAACTGGGTCTCGTCCAGGCGCAGCATGTCCAGCACGAACGCGGGCGCCGAAGCGATGTACAGGAACAGCGCGCCGAAGTTGAACGTCGCCGACGCCGCCAGCCGCTGGAACCGCCAGTTGCGCACGATCGCCCCGTAATCGCGCAGCAGCCGCCGCGGCGACAGCGTAAGGCGCGCCTCCACCGGATGGGTTTCCGGCAGCGCCCGCCAGACCGCCAGCATCAGCAGCAGCGAAAACCCGACCAGGAACCAGAAGATGCCCGGCCATCGGGTCCAGCCCAGGATCCAGCCGCCGATGATCGGCGCGATCGCCGGCGCAATGCCGAAGATCATCGACACCTGGCTCATCAGCCGCTGCGCCGCATCGCCGTGCAGCACGTCGCGGATCACCGCCCGGCCGACGATCAGCCCCACGCCCGACGACAGGCCCTGCACCGCCCGGAATGTCAGCAGCGTTCCCAGGTCGGTCGACAACGCACAGCCCACCGACGCCAGCGTGAACACCGTCAGCCCGCCGAGGATGACCCGGCGCCGCCCCAGCGCATCCGACAGCGGCCCGTGCAGCAGGCTGGCCAGTGCATACGCCGCCAGATACACGCTGATGGTCTGTTGCATCGCCAGCTTGTCCGCGCCCAGCTGCGCACCCATCGCCGGGAACGCCGGGAACATCGTGTCGATCGCGAACGGCCCGAACATCGCCAGCCCGCCCAGCAACA
>DASTUE010000032.1:0-4852 GCA_035759805.1 Lysobacter sp.
GCCGCAGGCCGTCGCCGGGGGGCATTCGCCCCCAAGGGCAGGGATACCCGCACGCCACCGCCACAACTCGCCAGCTCCCCGGACTTCCGTGAAGAGTCTTTTACTTCCGCAGTTCCACCGTCAATCCGGCAGCACCAGCGACACGCACAGGCCGCCATTTTCACGGTTCAACAGAGCGATGCGGCCGCCGTGGGCCTCGGCGATTTCGCGCGCCAGCGCCAGGCCCAGGCCGGTGCCGTGGCGCTTGGTCGAATAGAACGGCAGCAACGCGTTGGCCAGCACGGCCTCGTTCATGCCCTGACCGCGGTCGAGTACGTCGATGCGCCAGGCCTCGGGCATACGACGCAAGGACAGCTGAACATCCCCGGGCGCCGAGCCGGATTCGTGCGCGTTCTTGAGCAGGTTCAGCAGGCACTGTTCCAGCTGGGCCACGTCCAGGTGGGCGATGCCGTCGGTGCCGGCGTCCTCGGTGGCGAAGTCGACCTGGCTGCGCAGCTGCTCGATGAAGCGCGACCATGCCACCGGCTCACGCCGGGGTGAGGGCAGCTTGGCGAAGCGGGCGTAATCGCGGATGAAGCCTTCAAGGTGGCGGGCGCGATCCTCGATCGTGCTCAGCGCGAGCGGCAGCCGTTCGTACTGGCCCCGCCGCAGCAGCTCCGCGCCGGAATGGGCGAGCGAGGCGATCGGCGCCAGCGAGTTGTTGAGTTCGTGGCTGATGACGCGGATCACCTTCTTCCAGGTCTGCACTTCCTGCCGGCGCAGTTCGGCGGTCAGCACCCGCAGCAGCACCAGTTCGTGACGGCGGCCGTTGAGTCGGAACTGGCGCCGGCTCAGGTGATAGATGTCCTCGTTGCCGATGTCGCTGCCGTTGGTGAAGTTGTCGCTGCTGTCGCCGACGGTGAACATGCCGTCCCCGCCGCGTTCGAGGGCGTCGCGCAACGCCTCCGGTGCTTGCGATACCAAGGTATCGAACGACTGGCCTTCCAGTTTTCGGCCTTCGCCCAGCAGCTTGCGGGCGGCGAGGTTGGCGTGGACGATCCGGCGCGACGGATCGATCAACAGCATCGCGACGGGCGTGTTCTGCACCATCGTGTCAAGCAGCAATTCGCGTTCCACCAGCGCCAGCCGCTGGTCGCGCAGGGTGTCGCCGAGACGGTTGTGGGCATCCACCAGCTCGCCCAGCTCGCCATGCACGTCCGACGACAGGCTGAAGTTGTAGTCGCCGTCGCGGTAGCTGGCGACGGTGCCGGCCAGGGCGCGGAACAGCGAGGTCATCGGCGCGAAGACCCGACGCACGTGATATGCCAGCAACGGCAGGTCGATCGCGAGCGCCGTCACCCAGGCCATCCACGATTGCGGGAACCAGTGCGTAAGCCACAGCGCGAGAGCGGCGACGCCGGCGGCATGCAGTAGCGCCAACGCGGTGAAGATGAGGCTGATCGGTAGTCGCCGTAGCCAGCTCATGGCGGTTCAGTCGCGCTTGATGCCGAGCCGGTCGAGGCGGCGATACAGCGCCTGCCGCGACAGTCCCAGCTCGCTCGCCGCCTGCGCCAGCACGCCGCCACTGCGTTGCAGCGCGGCCTCGATCTGGTCGCGGTCGGGTTCATCGGCGGCGAGCCCCGCGCCCCCCGGCGACGAGCCGCCGGTCGCTGGGGGCGGCAGGCCGAGGTCGGTGGCGACGATACGTTCGCCGCGGCTGAGCAACGCGGCGCGCTGCAGGGTGTTGCGCAGCTCGCGCACGTTGCCAGGCCAGGCGTGGGCGAGCAGGGCGCGTTCTGCACCGGTATCGAGTTGCTTGCCGGGCGGCAGGAAATGGCGTGCCAGCGGCAGGATGTCGTCGGGCCGTTCCGCCAGTGCGGGCAGTTTCAACTCGATCGCGTTGAGCCGGTAGTACAGGTCCTCGCGGAAACGGCCGTCGGCGATCAGCGCCGGCAGGTCGGCGTTGGTCGCGCTGATGATGCGTACCTTGACGCTGCGCTCGCGGTTGCCGCCCAGCCGCTCGAAACGCCCGGTTTCCAGCACCCGCAGCAGCTTGACCTGACCGGCCGGGGACAGGGTGCCGACCTCGTCCAGAAACAACGTGCCGCGATCGGCGGCTTCGAACTTGCCCTCGCGCGCGCGGTTCGCGCCGGTGTACGCGCCGGCCTCGGCACCGAACAGTTCCGCCTCGATCAGCTCGCCCGGCAACGCGCCGCAGTTGAGCGCGACGAACGGGCCATCGCGCTCCGACGAGTTGGCGTGGACGATCTCGGCGAACTTCTCCTTGCCGGTGCCGTTGGGGCCGGTGATCAGCACCGGCAGGTCGGAGCGCGCGACCTGGCAGGCCAGCGACAGCACGCGCTCGCTGGCGGGGTCGGCGTAGACCAGCCCGCACAGGTTGTACTCGCGCGTCAGCGCATCGCGGCGGCGGCGCTCGCCCTGGCGGTGGCGCTGCAGCTCGCGGCGTGCTTCCGACAGCTCCAGCAGGTTGTTGACCGTGGCCAGCAGTTTGCGGTCGTCCCAGGGCTTGGCGAGGTAATCCGCGGCGCCGGCCTTGACCAGATCGACCGCCGATTCCAGATGGGTCCACGCGGTCAGCAGGATCACCGGCAGGTCGGGATGGCGCGCGCGGATCTGGCCGAACAGCGCCAGGCCTTCTTCGCCGGAGGTGGTGTCGGCACGGAAGTTCATGTCCTGCACGACCAGGTCGATGTTGCCCCCCGCCAGCGCGGCCAGCCCGTCCTCGGGACTGGTCACCGCGCGGGTGTCGATGTCGTGCAGCGAAAACAGCACGTCCAGCGCAGTGGCGACCGCCGGGTTGTCGTCGATGACGAGGATGGTAGGCATCCGGAAAACTCTACACGCTGCGCGTTGCTACGGCAGGCGGCACCGCCGCGGCGCGTCGCGCAGGCCCGAACACGGCGATCTGGCCCAGCGCCCACAGGGCGATCGCAGCGGCGGGAAGGTAGGCCAGTGGGAGGCGTGCCATTGCATAGTGCTGCATCAACCACTGGTTGACGGCGTAGGCGCCGATCAGGCCCGGCACGATGCCGACGCTGATCACGATAAAATTTTCCGCTAGGAAGTGCCTGAGGATATCCGCCCTGCTTGCACCGAGCGCGCGCCGGACGCCGATGGTGCGAGTCCGCTGCTCCACCCAGTAGCCAGACAGGCTGGCGATCCCGATACCTGACACGAGCAGCACGACGACGATCACGGTCGACAAGAGCCAGACCGCAGCTCGCCTGGAGCGGAATGCGGCCGTGCGCAGATCTTCAAAGCGGTCTACGCGTGGTCCGATGCCGGGCATCTGCAGGCTGCCGAAGGTCCGGTCGAGAACTTCGTTGATCATGCCTTCGATCCCGTCGACGTGGCCTGTGTCAATGAGGACGGCATAGTTGAGCACCGGCGTGGACTGGATGCGCGCCGGCAGCAGGATCGAGAAGTTCGCCCGTCCGTCGTCCAGCTCGCCCATTTCATAGCGTAAAAGCCGGCGGACGATCCCGACGACGACCAGGTGGCGATCACCGCTGGTCTGCTCAAGGCGCCCGCCGAGTGCATCACCGTCGGGGAAAAAGAAGCGTGCGAGTGCGGCGGTCAAAATGACCGGCGTTCCGGAAGGAATGTCGACGCCCCTGCCGCCGAGGTCAACCGTCGCGCTCTCTCCAGGAAGGAAGTCGCGACCTTGCACCAGCTCCAACCCCAACGCTTCTCGAAGGCCGTCTCCGGCGAATCCGCTCGAGACCGCAGTGGTACCGGTAGGCCCCCTGAGCCCGAGGTTGAATGACAGTGTCTGCTTCATTGGCAGCCCGAGCGCGGGTGCGACGGCTTCGACTCCTGGAACGGCACGCAAGGCTTCTGTCCCTGTCCGGATTTGGGCCGCGTTCCAGTTGCCGTGGCGTGCAACCAGGTTGTCGACCAGAAACAGGCGGTCCCGCGGAATGCCGTCGTCAATCAGCAGTGGCGCCACCTGGCGCTGCAACAGAAAAATCGCGTTGGCGAGAATCGCGCAGGTTAGCGCTACTTGCACGGCCACCAGCAAGGGCATCAGCGGATGACGGCGCAGCGCGGAAACGATGGGACGGAATGGCAGCATGCGCATCGACCTAAAGCCTCTTGACCTGCAGGACCGGCTCGATCCACGCCGCGCGCAGGGCGGGGACCAGACCAACCAGTAATCCGACCAGAATGGAAAGCGCGCACAGGAGGATGAACAATCCTGGATCGAGCCGTGCCAACTCGGTATAGCCGTGCTCCTGCAGGCGGATCAGCCACAGCCCGAACATCGTCAATGGCAGTGCGAGTAGCCCGCCAAGAGCGCCTACGACCCCGGACTCGACCAGACATTGCAGCACGACCGAGCTGCGCGGAGCACCTAGTACGCGACGAACACTGAGTTCGCTTACCCGGCGCAGGAACCGAGCAGCCATCAGCCCGGCGACGTTCACCATGCACAGTGCCAGGAGACCCGTAGCCAGCCAAAGATTGAGGCGGACGCTGTCGGGCACGACCCGGTTGGCCGCCAACCAGGTGCTTACGCTGTCCAGCCGACTGGCGGGAAGGCGCTCGAACACGCCTGCTTCGTACCTGGACCGGGCATAGCCAGCCAGTGAAACCTGATAGGCCGTTCGAGCCGCGCTATCCGGCAGTTCTGCCCACAGCGCGAGCCAGCGGCAAGCCTCTAGGTCGACTCTGTCGAAGCCGAACCCGCCAGACCCCTTTCCATCGCATTCGCGGGTGTTCACGGGCGCCACGCCGGCATCCAGCGCGGCGCGCAGAGGAAGGAAGGCAGATTCCGGCCTGCTGTCCCATGCATCCTGATCAGGGGGGAGAAAATGGAAGCGGGGACGGGGGGCCCACTTGCCGGCAATGC
>DASTUE010000033.1:0-5318 GCA_035759805.1 Lysobacter sp.
CTGGTGATGTGGCTGCAGAAACTCGATGTCGACGAGGAGCTCGACCGGCTCGACTCGCACGTGGCCGAAGCGCGGCGGGTGCTGAAGCTGCGCGAGGCGGTCGGCCGCCGGCTCGACTTCCTGCTGCAGGAGTTCAACCGCGAGGCGAACACCCTGGGTTCCAAGTCGGTCGATGCGCGCAGTTCGGCCGCGGCGATTGAGCTCAAGGTGCTGATCGACCAGGTCCGCGAACAGATCCAGAACATTGAGTAGCCGGCAGCCAATGAGGACGACCACCCGATGAGCATGCGCGGAACCCTGTACATCGTTGCGGCACCGTCGGGTGCGGGCAAGTCCAGCATCGTCAATGCGGTGCTGGCGCGCGATCCGAACATCCGCCTGTCGGTCTCGTTCACGTCCCGTCCGGCGCGCCCGCGCGAGCTGGATGGCGAGCATTACCACTTCGTCGACGAGGCCGGGTTCGAGCGCATGGTCGCCGCGGGCGACCTGTTCGAGCACGCGCGCGTGCACGGCGACTGGAAGGGCACCGCGCGCCAGTCGGTCGAGCCGCAACTGGCCGCCGGCAAAGACGTGCTGCTGGAAATCGACTGGCAGGGCGCGCGTCAGGTGCGCAGCAAGGTGCCCGGTGCGGTCAGCGTGTTCATCCTGCCGCCGTCGCGGGCCGCGCTGGAGCAGCGCATGCGCACGAGGGGCCAGGACAGCGAGGAGGTCATCGCCCGCCGCCTGGCCGCCGCCCGCGAGGAGATGTCGCACTACGGCGAGTTCGACTACGTCATCGTCAACGAGCACTTCGACACCGCGGTCGACGAGATGTGCGCGATCTTCACCGCCAGCCGGCTGCGCCGCGAGGCCCAGGTCGCCCGTCACGGCAAGCTGATCATGGCCCTGCTCGCAGATGAACAGGATTGATCTAACTGATTGATTCCCAAGTGCCAACTTGCCTGTCGGCAGGTGAATCGCTACAATTCCGTCCCCTTTGTGTACGCATGACGGCCTGCCGGCCGCCAGGAGCTCCATGGCCCGCATCACCGTAGAAGATTGCCTGCAAGTGGTCGACAACCGCTTCGAACTCGTCATGATGGCCGCCAAACGCGCCCGCCAGCTGGCCAACGGCGTCGAGCCCAAGCTGGACAACAGCGAAGCCAACGACAAGCCGACCGTGCTCGCCCTGCGCGAGATCGCCGCGCGCCAGATCGACGCCGAGTACATCGACGCGGTCGAGAAGTCCGAGCGGGCGCGCAAGGAGCGCGAGGCGCTGGAATGGGCCGCCGCCGAGGTGGTCACCGACGACGATCTCGCCAAGGGCGACGACTGATACCGCAAGCTGCTGGACACCGCGCCGGCCGACCGGCCGCGCTGCAGCTCAATGGCCCCGCCTCGTGCGGGGCCGTCTGTATCTGGAATACCGGTGGGGACGGCGCGAACCCTGAAAGGCGGATCCGGAAGCGTGACCTGAAGGTGTGATCTGTAGCCCGCGCCCCGTTCCGGTCGCGAAGATCGTGAACTCCACCCGACCAGGCCGGAGCGAGGCGGCAAATGCGTTGCACCGCGCTCCGCCTGACGCGTAGATTGATCCCATGACTTCTTTCGAGCCTGCCTGCAGCCTTTCCGAGCCCCTCGTCGTGGACGCCACGGTGCTGCCCGACGACATGCTCGAGCTGGAACGGATTGCCGGCTACCTCGACGAGTCCCAGCGCGCACTGCTGCGCCGCGCCTGGGCGATGGGTGCGACCGCGCATGCGGGCCAGGTGCGCAGCTCCGGCGAGCCGTACATCACCCACCCCGTCGCCGTCGCACGCGTGCTGGCCGAGCAGGGGTTGGACGTGGAAACGCTGCTGGCGGCGATCCTGCACGACACGATCGAAGACACGGCGCTGACCCAGGACGACATCACTGCGGCGTTCGGCCCGACCGTGGCCGAGCTGGTCGATGGCGTCACCAAGCTCGACAAGCTGCAGTTCCGCGACCGCCAGGAGGCCAATGCCGAGAGCTTCCGCAAGATGCTGCTGGCGATGTCGCGCGATCTGCGGGTGATCCTGATCAAGCTGGCCGACCGGCTGCACAACATGCGCACGCTGGGTGCGAAGGACCCAAAGTCGCGCCAGCGCATCGCCCGGGAAACGCTGGAGATCTATGCGCCGATCGCGCAGCGGCTGGGCATGAACCTGATCAAGGCGGAACTGCAGGACCTGGGTTTCCGGGCCCTGTACCCGCGCCGCCATGCCGTGCTGGAAAAGCGCATCCGGGCCGAGCCGGTGGTGCGCCGCGAGGCGCTGGTGCAGATCGAGGCCAACCTGGCCCAGCGGCTGGCGAAGGAGAAGCTGAAGCATCGCCTGATCAGCCGGGTCAAGTCGCCGTGGAGCATCTACACCAAGATGCGCGCGGAAGGAAAAAGCTTTGCCCAGGTGATGGACGTGTTCGGCTACCGCATCGTGCTGCGCACGGTGGCCGACTGCTATCACGCGCTGGGGGTGGTGCATGCAACCTACAAGCCGCTGGATTCGCGCTTCCGCGATTTCATCGCCATTCCCAAGGCCAACGGCTACCAGTCGCTGCATACGGTGCTGTTCGGGCCGTATGGCTCGCCGATCGAGGTCCAGCTGCGTACCGAGGAGATGGACCTGATCGCGGAGAAGGGTATCGCCGCGCACTGGGCCTACAAGGAGGGCAAGGACGCCAGCGACGGTCCCAACAGCGCCCAGAGCCGGGCCTACAACTGGATCAGCGGACTGGTGGAATCGCAGCATGACGCCGGCTCGTCGCTGGAATTCCTTGAAAACGTCAAGGTCGACCTGTTCCCGGACGAGGTCTACCTGTTCTCGCCGAAGGGCGACATCCTCTCGCTGCCGCGCAATTCGACCGCGGTCGATTTCGCCTACGCGGTGCACACCGATGTCGGCAACCAGGCGGTCGCCGCGCGGGTGGATGGTCGGCTGGTGCCGTTGCGCACGCGGCTGGCGAACGGCGAGCGGGTGGAGATCATCACCGCCAAGTCCTCCGCCCCCAAGCCGCAGTGGCTGGAGTTCGTGGTCTCGGGCAAGGCCCGCACCGCGATCCGGCAACAGCTCAAGCAGATCGGCCACGAAGATGCGGTGCAACTCGGTCACCGCATGCTGGATCGTGCGCTGGAGGCCCTCGACAGTTCGCTGGAACGGGTGCCGGCCAAGCGCATGGACGACTACCTGCAGGAGGGGAAATACCCGCGGCTGGAAGCGCTGCTGGCCGACATCGCACTGGGCAACAAGATGCCCAGCAAGGTCGCCTACATCCTCGCCAGCGAGCCCGGCGACAAGCCGGGTGGTCCGGGGGCGGCCAAGCGCGCGCACACCGCGATGACCCAGGAGAAGATCCTGATCACCGGCGCCGAGCGCGGCGTGTTCAGCTTCGCCAATTGCTGCATGCCGGTGCCGGGCGACGAGATCATGGGCTATCACACCGCCGGCAAGGGCATCGTGGTGCACCGGCTGGATTGCCCGAACGTGGCCGAATACCGCAAGTCGCCGGATCGCTGGGTGCCGATCGGCTGGGATCGCACGGTCACCGGCGATTTCAGCGCCGCGCTGCGGATCGAGGTCGACAACCGGCCCGGTGCGCTGGCCCAGGTGGCCGCCGCGATTGCCGACGCCCAATCCAATATCGACCGGGTGGAGTACCTGGACCGCGACACCAACATCGCGATCCTGCGGTTCTCCATCGAGGTGCGGGACCGCCGCCACCTGGCCGACGTGATCCGCAAGGTGCGCCGGCTCAGCGTGGTGCTGGGCGTGCAGCGGATCTAGGCCGTCGCTTCTACAATGCAGCCTGATATCGCCATTGTTGGAGCCCGCATGTCCCGTACCCCGATCCACACCGACCTCGCCCCCGCCGCGATCGGCCCGTATTCGCAAGCCGTCCGCATGGGCGACACCGTGTTCCTGTCCGGCCAGATCCCGCTGGACCCGGCCACCGGCGAGATCGTGCCCGGCGACGTGGCCACCCAGGCGCGACGCTCGTTCGACAACCTCAAGGCGGTCTGCGAAGCCGCCGGTGGCTCGCTGGCGCAGGTCGCACGGCTGGGCCTGTACCTGACCGACCTGGGCGACTTCGGCGCCGTCAACGCGGTGATGGTCGAGTACTTCCAGGCGCCGTATCCGGCGCGTTCGACGATCGAGGTATCCGGCCTGCCCAAGGGCGCGGCATTCGAGGTCGACGCGATCCTGGTTCTTGGCTAGACGTGCCACCGCGCCGGCCCCCGCGCTTGCGGCGGTCGGCGACACCCCGCTGACGGCGTTGGCCGGCTGCGGCCCCAAGGTGGCCGAAAAACTGGCCGCGCGCGGGATGACCTGCCTGCAGGACCTGTGGCTGCAGCTGCCTCGGCAGTACGAGGACCGCACCCGGCTGACCCCGATCCGTGCCTTGCAGCCGGGCGTCGCCGCCCAGGTCGAAGGCCGGGTGGAGGCGATCGAACGCGGCTTCCGGTACCGGCCGATGCTGCGGGTGGCGATCGGCGATGGCTCACAAGCCACCCTGGTGCTGCGTTTCTTCCATTTCCGCGCCGCCCAGGTCGCCCAGTTCCAGCCGGGCGCGCGGGTGCGCTGCTACGGCACGCCGCGTCCCGGCCTGCACGGCCTGGAGATCGTGCACCCCAGTTACCAGGTGCTCGGTGCGGCGGCCGGTGACGAACTCGGCGACGCGCTGGATCCGGTGTACCCGGCCGTCGAGGGCATCGGTCCGGTATCGCTGCGACGCCTGATCGGCCTGGCCCTGGACCGCCTGCCCGACGACGAATCGCTCGAATTGCTGCCGGATGCATTGCGCGAGCCATTGCGCCTGCCGTCGCTGCGCGAGGCGTTGCGGACGGTGCACCGGCCACCGCGGGATGCCGATGTCGCCGCGTTGCTGGCCGGCACCCATCCGGCCCAGCGCCGGCTCGCGCTGGAGGAGCTGCTGGCCCATCACCTCAGCCTGCGCCGCCAGCGCATGGCCCAGCAGGCGCATGCCGCACCGGTACTGGCCGACACCGGTCTGGCCGCACGGCTGCGTGACGACCTGCCGTTCCGCCTGACCGGCGCGCAGCAGCGCGTCTTCGATGAAATCCTTGTCGACCTGGCCAGGCCTTCGCCGATGCTGCGGCTGGTGCAGGGCGATGTCGGCTCGGGCAAGACCGTGGTGGCGGCGATGGCGGCCCTGGTGGCGGTCGCCGGTGGCAAGCAGGCCGCGCTGATGGCGCCGACGGAGCTGCTGGCCGAGCAGCACCTGGCCAATCTGCGCGGCTGGCTGGAGCCATTGGGCATCCCGATCGCCTGGCTCGCGGGCAAGGTCACCGGCAAGGCGCGCGC
>DASTUE010000034.1:0-10845 GCA_035759805.1 Lysobacter sp.
TCGAAGGCGGTGGCGAGGTGTTGCTGGTACGCATCAGGCCGGTTTGAATCGAGCCTGTTCGAATCGAGCACGTTCGGGCCGGGCTCGCGGCCGGTGTTGGTCCGCTGACGGGCCGCTCATTGCAGTCAATCGTCCTCACACTTGCGCGCGTGTGTCGCCGGCCTGCCAGTCGATGCCGGTTTCCAGCGGCGTCAACGCGAGGTTGAACGCCGCTCCACGGGGCTGCCCGGGCCGGGTTGGCAATGTTCGCCCATGACCCAACTGCGGCAGCCCGGACGTGCCAACCGGACTGGTTGCTGCCCCCGCCGCTGAACTGGGCAAGCAGGCATCGCCCGTGACGCAAGGTGCCGGGCTCCCATCGTCGACTTCGACCGGATCGAACCGTGCCTGTACGCCGGTGCTGCGCAGCCTGCTGTCGAGCACCGGCGCGCGTGGGCTCAGAACGCCATGTTCAGGCCCAGGTACCAGGCCCGTGGCGTGCCGGGGGTGATGTTGTTGTTGTTGTGGGCCGAGGCGTAGTGCTCGCGGTCCAGCAGGTTCTCGACGTTGAGCTGCAGCTGCAGGCTCGCGTTCACCCGATAGAACAGCGCCGCGTCGATACGCGTGTAACCGGGCAGGACCACGGCGTTGTCGGCCGCCGCGTACATCGCGTCGCGGTAGACCGCGCCGAGGCCGGCACCGAAGGCCGGAGTGAAGTCGTAGCGGTTCCACAGCGACACGGTGTGGCGGGGCAGGTTGGCCAGGTCACGGCCATTGGTACGGTTCTCGCCGTCCTGCCAGGCGTAGCCGCCCATGACCTGCCAGCGGTCGCTGACATTGCCGGCGATGCCCAGTTCCAGGCCTTCGCTGCGCTGGCCATCCACCAGGATCGAGGTCGGCACGCCGGGGTTGGTGACCGGATCGTAGTCCGGATTGGCGACTGCCACGTTGGTGCGGTCCAGTCGGTAGGCGGCCGCGGTCAACGACAAGCCCGGCCGGACGTCCCACTTCGCGCCCAGCTCCTTGTTGCGGAACTCCTCGGGGTCCAGCGCCTGGTTGCCGGCATTGAGCGAGGACAGCTGGTCGCCGGAGCGCGGCAGGTGGGTGACGGAGTAGCTGGTATAGACCGACACCGTCTCGGCGGGCTTGTAGACCAGTCCAACGCGTGGCGACAGCAGGTCGTCCTCGCTGCGGAAGCGCTCACCGTTGCGGTTGTTGCGCAGGTCCATCTCGAAGCGGTCCAGGCGCACGCCGAGCACCGCCTGCCAGTGCGGGGAGAACTCGATCTGGTCCTGCACGTACAGCGCGGCGACCTTGGCCACGCCGTGGTTGTCGGCGTCGGTCGCGCTCTGGGCGAAGTCGACCGGGCCGCGGTAGCGCGGATCGGCCAGCGGTACGCACATCGAATTGGTCACCGCGGGCGTGCCGGGCCGGCAACTGCTGTTGGCCGGGAAAGCGCCACTCTGACGGAAGTTGTCGGTTTCCTGCCGTCCCAGTTCCATGCCGGCAAGCAGGGCGTGGGTGACGCCACCGGTGCGCACGGTAAAGCCCAGGTCGGTCTGGTTGAACAGGTTCTCGCGGTCGGTACGGTTGTTGTACGCACCCAGCGATACCAGGTCGCCTTGCAGCGAACCGGGGAACACGTTCTGGTAGAACTTGTCGTAGACCGCGTAGCGGGTGGCATTGCGCAACCAGGCGCCGCTGGTGAAGTCGTGATGGATCACCGCATCGAACGCGTTGACCCGCGCCCACACCGGGCTGAGCTCGGGGCTGCCGAAGAAGGTCTCCGGATCCGTGGCCAGCGGCCGGCCGTCGCGCGAGGGCACGCCGCGGTCGGCGACGCGGTCGTCGCGGAAATGCTCGTAGCCGAAGGTGGCGGTGGTCGCTTCGCCCAATTGCAGCGCCAGGGTCGGATTGATGCCGTAGCGCTCGATGGTGACGCCATCGCGGTAGGTGGCCGAGTCCTCGGCCATCGCGGTGACCCGGAACGCGGCCCGCTCGTTCAGCGGCTGGCCCTGGTCGATGGTGAAGCGGCTGCGGTTCCATGAGCCCACCTGGGCGGTGATCTCGTGGTGTTCCTGCCAGTCCGCCTTGCGGGTGACGCGATTGAGCACGCCGCCGGAACCGCCGCGGCCGAACACCATCGCGTTGGGGCCCTTGAGCGCCTCGACCCGCTCGATGTTGTAGACATCGCGGATGTACTGCACGTCGTCACGCAGGCCGTCGACGAAGAAGTCCGCAGTCGAGCTGCTGCCGCGGATCACCGTGGTGTCGCGGTTGCCCTCGCCCTGGGCCATGCTCACGCCGGGCAGGTAGCGGACCACGTCGGCCAGCGCATTCATGCCCTGGTCGCGCATCAGCTCGCGGGTGACGATGCTGATCGCCTGCGGCGTATCGCGCAGTGGGGTCCGGGTGCGGGTTGCGCTGGTGATGGAGTCGAGCGTGTAGTCGGCCGGCCGCTGGCTGTGGACCTTGATCCGGTCCAGCTCGGTGGGCGTGGCCTGGCCGGCGATGGCTGGGGTTCCGCCGGCGCTGGCCGCCATGGGCGCACCCAGCGCCAGGCTCGTGAGAAGCGAAGCCGCAGTCAGGGATTGAGACGACAGCGTGCGGGAAAGGGGGTGCTTGCGGCTCTTGATAGGGGCCATGTCCATTGCCTTGGAAAAATCCGTCTGCGACCGGCGCGGGGTCCGGACGAAAACGTTGGAGGAAAAGATTTTCTGTCTGGATGAGAGGCGACTGGGCGCCCCTCCAACAACGATCAAGCGGGCATGCATTCACTCGCCTGCAGCAGACATCGCGGCAAGTGTAAACGCAATTAAGAATTGTTCGCAATAAGAATTATGGGCGGATGCCGTGCCGGGTTTACACGGCTAGCGGTCGTCGCGGGTCCAGACGATGCCGTCTTCCACCTTCACCGGGAAATTCACCGCCGGCTCGTAGGCGGGCGGACACAGCGCGCGGCCATCGCGGACGTCGAACTTGGCGCCGTGCAGCACGCATTCGATCGTCGCGTCCTCAGCATCGAAACTGCCCGCGGACAGTTCGAAGTCCTCGTGCGAGCAGCGGTCTTCCAGTGCGTAATAGGTGCCGTCGAAATTGACCACCAGGATCGGCGTGTCACCGTCCCAGGCAACGGTGGACTCGCCCGGCAGCAGTTCGGAGGTGGTGCACACGCGGGTCCAGTCGGTCATGAATCTGCCTGCTTGTGTGTGTAGGGCGGTTGTAGGAGCGGCTTCAGCCGCGATTGGATGACGGGTTGCCCGCGCCGGTTGGAGGTTGCGACTTGAACCGCGGAGCTGCGGATGATTGGCGACCCCGGCCGCAAGACTATGGACGGTGGTGACGATGTACAGGTCGCGACTGACGTCGCTCCTACGGTAGAGGTGGGTAGTGCTCGGTGCTTTTGCAGGAGTCGCGAAGCTGCGAACGGTGGTGGCGGGTGGCGATGGTGACGATGTACGGGTCGCGGCTGAAGCCGCTCCTACCGTTGACGCGGGGCTGCCAGTGGCTTTTCCAGTACCTCGAAGCGCAGGTCGTCGCGGCGCGGGATGCCGAAGCGCTCGTCGCCGTAAGGGAACGGCTTGAACACGCCGGTGCGGCGGTAGCCGCGGCGCCCGTAGAACGCGATCAGCTCGTCGCGCAGGTCAATCACGGTCATGCGCATCAGCGGCAGCTGCCATTCATCGCGCACCACGCGCTCGGCCTCGGCCAGGACCTGCGTGCCGATGCCGCCGCCCTGCAAGGTCGGTTTGACCGCGAACATGCCGAAATAACCGGCGCCGTCGTCCTCGCAGACATGCGCGCAGGAAAGCAGTTCGCCGTCGCGCTCCAGCAGCAGGATCCGGCTGCGATCGCGCGCGATGTCCTCGCGCAGCACCTGCGGATCGATCCGGTTGCCGTCGAGCACGTCGGCCTCGGTGGTCCAGCCCTGGCGGCTGCTGTCGCCGCGATAGGCGGCGGTGACAAACGCCACCAGCGACTCGATGTCGGCGGAGGTGGCGTTGCGGAAATGAAGATCGGGCATGGGTGCGTAAAATGGTGCCGTTGTAGGAGCGACGCAAGTCGCGATTTCACTGATACCCGGGATTGCCGTGCATTCGCGACTTGCGTCGCTCCTACAAAAGCAGCGTGCGGACTTTCTGCAGGGCGGTGATGAATGCGTCGATTTCCTCGAACGTGTTGTAGAACGCGAACGAGGCGCGACAGGTCGCCGGCACGCCGAAATGGTGCATCAGCGGATGCGCGCAGTGGTGGCCGGAGCGCACCGCGACGCCTTCCAGGTCGAGCAGGGTGGCCAGATCGTGCGCGTGCGCGCCTTCGACCAGGAAGCTGATCACCGCGGCCTTCTCGCGGGCCTCGCCGAAGATCCGCAGGCCCGGGATCTGCGACAGCTTTCCGGTCGCGTAGGCCAGCAGTTCCTGCTCGCGCGCCTCGATGTTGGCCATGCCGATGGACGACAGGTAATCGACCGCCGCGCCCAGGCCGATGAAGCCGGAGATGTTCGGCGTGCCGGCCTCGAACTTGTGCGGCGCGTCGTTGAACACGGTGCCTTCGAAGCGGACCTCGCGGATCATCTCGCCGCCGCCCAGGAACGGCGGCATCGCCTGCAGGTGTTCGCGCCGCGCCCACAGCACGCCGGTGCCGGTCGGGCCGGCCATCTTGTGGCCGGTGATCGCGTAGAAGTCGCAGCCGATCGCGGCGATGTCCAGCGCGCGATGCGGCGCGGCCTGGGAGCCGTCGACCAAGGTGACGATGCCGCGCTTGCGCGCAACCTTGCAGATCTCGCGCACCGGGTTGACCGTGCCCAGCACGTTGGAGACGTGGGTCAGGGCGAGCAGCTTCACTTCCGGGGTCAGCAGCGAATAGAGCTGGTCGAGGTCGAGGTCGCCACGCTCGTCCAGTTCGGCGACCTTCAGCACCGCCCCGGTGCGCTCGGCGACCAGCTGCCACGGCACGATGTTGGCGTGGTGCTCCATGCGGGTCAGCACGATCGCATCGCCGGGCTGCAGCCGCGGCAGCGCCCAGCTGTAGGCGACGAGGTTGATCGCGAACGTGGTGCCGCTGCACAGCACCAGTTCGTCAGCGCGCACGTTGAGGAACGACGCCAGCTTGCCGCGCGCGCCTTCGTAGGCTTCGGTGGCCTCGGTGCCGAGCGCGTGCACCGCGCGGCTGACGTTGGCGTTGTGGCGGCGGTAGAAGTCGTCCACCGCGTCGATCACCACCGCCGGTTTCTGCCCGGTGTTGGCCGAGTCCAGGTACACCAGCGGCTTGCCGTGGACCTGTCGGCTCAGCAGCGGGAAGTCGGCGCGGACTTTCGCCCAGTCGATCGCTCCCGCGGCAGGCGCCTCGGATGACGCGTCGTTGCCGGCAGCGGCCTGTTCCAGGTTCATGCAGCCACCGACCGCGCCAATGCGGTGTCCAGCCGTGCCGCGACGGCGTCGCGCAGGCCGGCGTCATCGAACACCGACAGCGTCTCGCGGCAGAACGCGCCGGTCAGCAGGGTGCGTGCCTGCTCGGCCGGCAGGCCGCGGCTGCGCAGGTAGAACAGCGCGGTCGGGTCGAGCTGGCCGACCGTCGCGCCGTGTGCGGCCTGCACTTCATCGGCGTGGATGATCAGCACCGGCTGGGTGTCGATTTCCGCCCCTTCGCTGAGCAGCAGGTTCTTGTTGGACAGCATCGCGTCGGTGCCGTCCGCGCCTTCGCGGATCAGGATGCCGCCGTGGAACACCACCCGCGCGCGGTCGGTGCCGATGCCGCGCCAGATCAGTTCGCACGCGGTATCGCGACCGGTATGGTCGACGCCCAGGCGGGTGTCCAGATGGCGGCGGCTGTCGCCGAGCAGCACGCCGTTGGCATGCACCTTCGCGGCATCGCCCTGCAGCGCGACATTGAGTTCGTGCCGCGACAGCGCCGCGCCCAATTCCAGATCGAGCCGCCGGTACTCGGCCTGGCCGGCGAGCACCGCGTCGGTGCGGTTGATCAGCGTCGCGCCGGTGGACTCGTCCTGCACGCGGGCGTGCGACAGTCTTGCGTGCTTGCCCAGATGGACGTGCATCACGGCATTGGCGAAATGCCGGTGCGCGGGGCCGCCCAACTGGTGCTCGACCACACCCAGTTCGGCGCCGTCGGACAGCTCGATCAGGTGGCGCAGGTGCCAGGCCTGGTCGGCTTGATCGCCCTGGCTGGCGGTGCCGGCGAACACCAGATGGACCGGGGTCGTTGCGCGCGCGTTGGCGTCGGCGCGCAATACCACGCCCTCGGTGGCGAGCGCGGCGTTGACCTTGGCGAACACCTCGTCGCTGCGCTCGAATTTGCGCGCCAGGAAGCTGGTCTGGCCGGCATCGTCTTCGTCCAGCACCTGCGACAGCGGCCTCAGGCTCACGCCCGCGGGCAGGCCGGTGAGGTCGGAAGCGTCGGCGTGGAAGCGGCCGTTGACGAACACGATGCGCGGCGAGGGAATGTCCGCCAGCAATCCGGTGTCGAACACCGGCACCGCGTCGACCGGCGCGAACGTGCGGCGCTCCAGCGCGCGCAGCGACGTGTACTTCCACGCCTCGACCCGCGCGTGCGGCAAGCCGTCGTGCAGGGCGGCGTCCAGCGCCGCGCGGCGCATGTCGCCCAGACCGCCGGCCTCGCGCGCGGGCAGGGTGTCGAAGGAGGACGCCAGCGAGTCGAGCAGGGCGCTCATCAGGCGACTTCCTCCGGCGAGATGCGATCCTTGATCCACTCGTAGCCGTGCGCTTCCAGTTCCAGCGCCAGTTCCGGCCCGCCGGATTCGACGATCCGGCCATCGGCGAGCACGTGCACCACGTCGGGCTTGATGTAGTCGAGCAGGCGCTGGTAGTGGGTGATCACCAGGAACAGCCGGTCCGGCGAACGCAGCGCGTTGACGCCTTCGGCGACGGTCCTGAGGGCGTCGATGTCCAGGCCCGAGTCGGTTTCGTCGAGGATGGCGAGCTTGGGTTCCAGCAGCGCGAGCTGGAAGATCTCGTTGCGCTTCTTCTCGCCGCCGGAAAAGCCCTCGTTGACGGCCCGGTGCAGCAGTTCGTCCTTGAGGTGCAGCACGGCGAGCTTCTCGCGCACGCGCTTGAGGAACTGCATCGAGTCCAGTTCCTCTTCGCCGCGCGCCTTGCGCTGGGCGTTGAGCGCGGTGCGCAGGAAATAGGTGTTGTTCACGCCCGGGATCTCGACCGGGTACTGGAACGCCAGGAACACCCCGAGCGCGGCGCGCTCCTCGGGCTCCAGCGCCAGCAGGTCGTGGCCCATGAACGTCACCGAACCTTCGGTGATCTCGTAGCCTTCGCGGCCGGCGATGACGTTGCCCAGGGTGGACTTGCCGGCCCCGTTGGGACCCATGATCGCGTGCACCTGGCCCGGCTGCAGTTCCAGGCTCAGTCCCTTGAGGATTTCCTTGTCGCCGATGCGGACGTGGAGGTTGTCGATCTTCAGCATGGTGGTTTTCTCGTTGCCCGCTAGCGGGTGAATGATGTTTTGTTTTTTGTAGGAGCGACGTGAGTCGCGCTCAAAGCCGGCTTCGCGCGCGGATATTTCCGATCGCGACTCACGTCGCTCCTACGACACAGGCTGGGGCCCCGCCTAGCCGACCGCGCCTTCCAGGCTCACTTCCAGCAGGGCCTTGGCCTCGATCGCGAACTCCATCGGCAGCTCGCGGAACACCTGCTTGCAGAAGCCGTCGACGATCATCGACACCGCGTCCTCCTCGCCGATGCCGCGGCTGCGGCAGTAGAACATCTGCTCGTCGCTGATCTTGGAGGCGCTGGCCTCGTGCTCGACGGTCGCGGTGGGGTTGCGCACCTCGATGTACGGGATCGCGTGGGCGCCGCACTGCTTGCCGATCAGCAGCGAGTCGCACTGGGTGTAGTTGCGCGCGCCTTCGGCGGTCGAGGTCATCTTGACCAGTCCGCGGTAGGTGTTCTGGCCGCGGCCGGCGCTGATGCCCTTGCTGATGATCGTGCTCTTGGTGCGCTTGCCGATGTGGATCATCTTGGTGCCGGTGTCGGCCTGCTGGCGGTGGTGGGTCAGCGCGACGGAGTGGAACTCGCCGGTGGAGTCGTCGCCGATCAGCACGCACGACGGGTACTTCCAGGTGATCGCCGAACCGGTTTCGACCTGGGTCCAGTGGATCCGGCTGCGCGCGCCGCGGCACTCGCCGCGCTTGGTGACGAAGTTGTAGATGCCGCCGACGCCGTTCTCGTCGCCGGGGTACCAGTTCTGCACGGTGGAGTACTTGATGTCCGACTCCTCCAGCGCGACCAGCTCGACCACCGCCGCGTGCAGCTGGTTCTCGTCGCGCATCGGAGCGGTGCAGCCTTCCAGGTAGGAGACCTTGGCGCGGTCCTCGCAGATGATCAGGGTGCGCTCGAACTGGCCGGTGTGGCCGGCGTTGATGCGGAAGTAGGTGCTCAACTCCATCGGGCACTTCACGCCCGCCGGGATGAACACGAAACTGCCGTCGGAAAACACCGCCGAGTTCAGCGCGGCGAAGTAGTTGTCGCCGACCGGCACCACCGTTCCCAGGTATTTCCGGACCAGTTCCGGGTGGTTCCTGATGGCCTCCGACATCGAGCAGAAGATGATGCCCTTGTCGGTCAGCTCCTTGTGCACGGTGGTGCCCACCGAAACCGAGTCGAACACCACGTCCACCGCCACGCCGGCCAGCTTGGCGCGCTCGTGCAGCGGAATGCCGAGCTTGTCGTAGGTGTCGATGAGCTCCTGCGGCACGTCATCGAGCGACTTGTACTTCGGCCCCTTGGGCGCGGAGTAGTAGCTGAGCGCCTGCAGGTCGATCGGCGCGATCTCCAGCTTGGCCCAGTCGGGCATCGGCATGGTCAGCCAGTGGCGGTAGGCCTCCAGCCGCCACTGCGTCATCCACTCGGGCTCTTCCTTGATCGCGGAGAGCTGGCGGATGATGTCCTCGTTCAACCCCGGTGGCAGGCTGAAGGTCTCGATGTCGGTGATGAAACCGGCCTCGTAGGTACGGCCGAGCTGCTCGTGGATTTCACGGTTCGCACCGTCGGTGCCTTGCGGAACCGGGGCGTTCGTCGACGGGGTGTTCGACGTCGTATTTTCGATGGTCTGGGTGGCCATGGGCTGCCTGTGATCGGTCATGCGTTGGCAAGGTGCAGGTCGATGCGCCTTGCATTGGAAGGGTGGGGCGACGGAGCGGGCGGGGGCGGAGTCAGCATCTGCGTCAGGGTCACCGCACGCAGTGCATCGGCGACGACATCGTTGATGTGGCGCCAGTTGGCGCGCACGCTGCACGAGTCCTCGATCCCGCAGTTGCCGCCTTCGTGGATGCTGCATTCGGTCATCGCGAGCGGACCTTCCATGGCCTCGACGATCTCGATCAGGGTGATTTCACCGGCCGGACGGGCGAGCCGGTAGCCGCCGTTGGCGCCGCGGAAGCCCTCCACCAGGCCGGCCTGCGCCAGCGGTTTGAGCAGCTTGCTCACGGTCGGCGTCTCCAGTCCGGCGCGCTCCGCCAGCTCCGGCGCACTGAGCACGACCGACGGATCGGCGGCCAGTACGGTCAGTACCAGGGTGGCGTAATCGGTGAGTCTGGTGACGCGCAACATGCGGGCTCCTCAATCAGTACCGGAATTGTACGGATTATCGCGGCCGAGGCCAAGCGGGCGCGGGTCGGCGGGTTCAGGTCGTGCCGTGGCGGCGGCGTGAGGGCTGGCGGGAGGGCGGTTCTGGCAGAAGCTTTCGGGCTCCGTGGCAATCCCGGTATCGGTGGTGCATTGGATGGGACGGCCCACTGCTGGCGCTGCCGTTCGGCAATCCGGGCGCTTGTGCGAGGGGTATCTGGAATGACGGAGGGGAGTCCGTCATGACGGCCGTTGGCCGCACCGCCCGCCTGCGGCCACAATGTGCGCTCCTTTTTCTTCCGGACCCACGCATGCCGCGCAAGATCATCGCCCGTCATTCCGCCATCCACGGCAACGGTGTGTTCGCCGTCGCCCCGATCGCCAAGGGCGAGCGCATCGTCGAGTACACCGGCCGTCGCCGCACCCATGACGAAGTGGATGCCGGCGATACCGGCGATGCCTCGTCCGGCCACACCTTCCTGTTCACCCTCAACGACGAGTACGTGATCGACGCCAACTACCAGGGCGGCGTCGCGCGCTGGATCAACCACAGTTGCGAGCCCAACTGCGACGCGGTGCTGGAGGAGGACGAGGGCGATGACCGCAGCAAGGACCGGGTGTTCATCGAAGCGAGCCGGGACATCGAGCCCGGCGACGAGCTGGTCTACAACTACGGCATCACCCTGGCCGAAGCCCACACCCCGCGGATGAAGCGGATCTGGGCCTGCTACTGCGGCGCGGACACCTGCACCGGGACGATGCTGCAGCCCAAGCGGAAGGCGAAGCCGAAGGCCTGAACAAGGTCGGCGCCGCGGCACGACGCGATGCCGAGATGACCGGATTGCCGTCCCATGGGCTTCCCTCGGTCGTCCGACTGGACTTCCTTCTGTCGTAGGAGCGGCTTCAGCCGCGACCTGTACTGGCTGCGAGCCGTTGAGCGATCAGCTGCGACTTGTGGCGGATGGCAAGCCGTGGTGAAGGTCGGTGGAGATAGGGGAATACAACGACGCGGCGGGCGCTGCGCGTTCGCGGCTGAAGCCGCTCCTACAAAAAACGATCGATGGCGCGGCCTGGTGTTTTGTGTGGGAGCGACGTGAGTCGCGATTGCCTCAATGCCCCGGAATCGCCGTGCGCTCGCGACTCACCGACGGAGGCATGCCTCCGCCACTCCTGCGCTGGCGCACCCGGCACCCCGCCAGGGTTCCGCATTTACCGCATCCAGGCCCACCCGTGCCAGTGGACCAACGGCATCGCC
>DASTUE010000035.1:0-34733 GCA_035759805.1 Lysobacter sp.
GCCCGCGAGCGCGCCGGCCACCGTCAGCAGGTTGCCGGCCTTGGGCAGCACCTCGATGGTCTGGTTGAAGGTTTCCTCGCGCAGGTTGGCCGCGCCGCGGATGTTGATCCGTGCCGCCGGCCCGTCGATGCGCAGGTTCTCGCTGCTCGCTACGCCAGCGGCGAACCGGATGTCGCCGCCGGCCTGGTTGAACGCGAACCCCTTGGAGAAGAAGTCGCGGAAGTCGAGGGTCAGCCGGCGCGGCAACTCGGCGACGCTGAGCAGGCCGAGCACGCGCCCGGCGCCCGGCTCGATCTCCAGCAGCCGGCCGTCATGCACCTGCATCCTGAGACTGCCGGTCAACGAGGTGAGGCCGAACTGCATCGGCCCGCCCTGCCAGCCCGCCTCCAGGGTCATCTCGCCATCCCCGCCGTCCAGCCGGCCCGCATAGCCGAATCCGCTCAGCAGGCGACCGAAATCCTCGCTTTTGAGTCGCGCGTCGATCCGCGTGCGCGCCTCCGCGCCGCGCCCAATCCAGCTGCCACTGGCATCGATCGTCTGCCCGGGCAACTGCGCGTGGAACTGCTCGACCTCCATGCCGGTCGCCGTGGCGCGGGTGCGCAGCCTTGCGCGGCCCAGTGACGCCTCGGCGATACGCAACTCATCGATGTCCACGGCCAGCGGCGGGATGCGGGCCGGATCGATCTCGTCATCGTCCTTGCCGCCAACCTGGTCATTGGCCGCGGCCGTCACGGCGGCGTTCTTGCCCGTCGCGGAAGCCACGTTCGCCTGCCCGCCCATTGCGGCCTGTGCCGAGCGCCAATGCACCCGCTGGAAGCGGCCGGTGACCGTCGCCCCGCTTGCCGCCGGCACCAGCACACTGCCCTGCAATGCCGGGCCTTCAACCTGTACCGAGGCCGCTCCGGCAGCCCCCGGCGCCACCTGCAGGCGGGTATCGGGAAACACCCCGCCCAGCAACTGCAGGCGGTCGGCACGCACGTCGATCCGTCCCAGCGGCAGACCCCCGCCGCCCTCGCCGCCACGCGTCAGGCCGATCCAGCCGATCGCGTCGAACCCGGCGGCCCGGCCGGAGGCGAACAGGCCCGACGCCGGGGCCGGCTGCGACACCGTACTACCGCCGAGCGCGACCCGCACTCCGGTACGACCGCCATCGCTGCGCGCACGCAATCCCAGCACATCGCCCAGCGCCACCTGCACCTCGCCGCTGCCGATTGGCAACGGCATCTCGACCGTGGTCGCCAGTGCCGCGGCGGCGGGCTTGTCCAGCGGCGCGGGCAGGCCCAGCACAGTGCCAACCAGGTCCGATGCCAGCTTCAGGCGCGCGGCAGGCTCGTGACTCCCGCTTGCCTTGGGCACCACGACACCGACCGTCCACTGCGAACGGCCGGAAAGATACGGCGCCAGCCAGTCCAGCTCCGGCGCGCGCGCCAGCAGGGTGTCGGTACCGAACGCCGCCTCAAGATCACCTTCGAAAACGTTCGCACGCTCGCGCACCGCGTCGTCGCCGGCACGCAGCGAGAGCTTCCCCGGACGCCCGTCGTGGCGCACCTGGAGACCGTCGGCACGAAAGCCCTGCTCCGAATACCGCAGCCGGCCACTCACCTGGTCGAAGGCGAGATCCCAGCGCGGGTCGGCGAGCTTCGCATTCGCCAATCCGACGCCGCCGGCGATCGAGAGCGGGTGGTCGTGGCCCATCGGCAAGCGCAGCCGGAAGTCCACATTGGCCGGGCCGCTGCCTTTGATCGCATCGAAGGTTTCCGGGTTCAGCTCCCGCAACGGGCTGCCGCGCAGCAGCCCGATCAGCTTTGCGACATCGCTGCCAGCCCGTGCCTCGACCGTCAGCGCACCGTCGTCGTAGTGGTCGATGCCGGCCTTGACCACCGGAATGTCGATGCCGGCCAGCACGCCGTGGCCGGCCAGGCTGAAACCGTTGCCGATGAAGCTCGCCTGCAGGTCCATCCCGGTGGCGGCCGGCCAGTCGGGGCGGAACGCCACGGTGGCATCGACGATGTGGCCGGTGGCTTCGAACCGGCCGTCGTTGTTGTCGAACGGCCAATCGTCCAGGTCGCCGGACACCACCGCCCGTCCATCGCGCACGACACCGTCGACCAGCGCCGTATCGAGCCATTCCAGCAACGCATCGGACATCAGGTGCCGGACCCAGAACCCCTTGGCCACCGGCAGGCGGGTCGGGTCGATGTCCGCCGCGATGTCGATGTGCGGGCGCGTGCCATCGCCCTGCCAGCTCAGGCCGCCGCGCGCGGCAGCGCCGAAGTCGCCGCCGTCGATGCGCAGCGACGCGGTTTCCATCGCCCAGCCAGCGTCCTGGCGCCAACCGGTCACGGCGCCGTCGAGTTTTACCGTATGCACCACGCCAAACCCGCTGGGCCAGTCGAAACGCACCGGCTGGCCGGCATCCATCCGAAGGCTGAAAGCAGCGTCATCACCGGTCAGGTCGCCGGCCAGCCCGCCCAGTCCGGGCGCGTCGGCCACCGGCTCGAACCCGAAGCCTTCGATCCGCGCGCGGGCATGTATCGGCCCATCGCGACGCCCTTGCAGATCCAGCCCTCGCAGCACCGCGCGCGGCCGTGCCTGCAACAGCCAGCGCCGCAGCGAGGGCGACAAGCGGTCGCTGAGCAGCGCAATGTTCGCCAGCGGCGCGACATCGATGCGCTCGGCCATGACGGCCCGGTGCCCACCCGCCGCCAGCAGCAGGCCACCGAAGTTGTACTGCCCGCCCTGCATCTCCAGTCCCAGATGCGGCGCGTCCAGGCGCCAGCCATCGGCGACCCGCTGCCAGCGCGCCCGTGTCGCCACGCGATCGATCCGGACGACGGGAATCTGTCCCGCGACGGCAGTGGCGCCATCGCCGTCATTGGCGGCAATCGTGCTGCCGACCAGCACGAGCCTGTCGAGTGCGGCGTCCAGGCTGACATCGACAACCCGCTTGTCCTGCAAATCGAGCCAGGCCTTGGCCTGTCCCTGTCCAGCCTGTACCGACACGCCCATCGTCTTCAGCAGCGACGACCACGGGGCCAGGTCGATCCGGTCCGCCTGCGCGTAGGCCCGGCCGTTTCCACGGCGGTGGTCGAAATCCAGCATCGCATCGACCGGCACCACCGCCGCACCGTTGACCGACTGTGGCCAGGCACGCAATCCGGCCCGCACGCGGTCGCCGTTGACCTGCAACCGCAGGTCGATCTTCGGCACCCGGATATCGACCCCCAGCTCCGGCGCCAGCACCGCCAGCGCGCCGTCGCTCACCTGCAGTTCGCCCAGCCCCTCCAACGATGCAAACGGATCGCCGCCGGCCTGCTGCTGGCCGGGCAGGCCACGCATCTGCCACTGGCCATCCGGCAACCGCTCCAGGGTGAGGTCCAGCCCGCGCAGGCGCACCTCCGACAAGGGCACGCCGGGAAGCAGGCCCGCGTAGATCGACACCAGCATTTCCGCATCGCCGATGGTAAAGGCCGTCTCGCCCTCGCCGATGCGCAGGTTCTTGAGCTGCAGCAACGGCCCGCGCCGGGTCCAGGCGGTGTCCACGGCATCGAACCCGACCGGCCGGCCGGCGCGCTGGCCGAGCCATGCGGCGACCTGGTCGGGGTGCCGTTCCGCCAGCGGCAGCAGCTGGCTGGCCACCGCCAGCACCAGCGCCAGCAATACCAGCGCGATCGCGACGGTATAGCCCAACCCGCGACGGGCCAGGCGCAAGCGGCGGCGCAACGGCGTGGGCACGGTCAGCCCTGTCGCCCGCAGTCAGAGCAGGACGACATCGAACTGCTCCTGCGCGTACTGGTCGTCGGGCTGGAAACGGATCGACTTGCCGACGAATTCCTCCAGCTCGGCCACGGCCGCCGACTCCTCGTCGGTGATCCGCGCAACCACCTTCGGCGAGGCGATCACCAGCAACCGCGCCGCGTCGAACTGCCGCACCTGGCGCACGATCTCGCGGAAGATCTCGTAGGTCACCGTCTCCGGGGTCTTCAGCGTGCCGCGGCCACTGCATTCGTGGCAGGGCTCGCTGAGCTGGCGCTGCAGGCTCTCGGTGGTGCGCTTGCGGGTCATCTCCACCAGCCCCAGCGGCGAGAACTCGTACACCGTGGTCTTGGCGTGGTCCTTCAGCAGCGCCTTTTCCAGCGTCCGCAGCACCTGGCGCCGGTGCTCGGCATCGTTCATGTCGATGAAGTCGATGATGATGATGCCGCCCAGGTTGCGCAGCCGCAGCTGACGCGCGACCGACTGGGCCGCCTCCAGATTGGTGCGGTAGACGGTCTCCTCCTGGTTGCGCTGGCCCAGGAACGAACCGGTATTGATGTCGACCGTGGTCATCGCCTCGGTCTGGTCGATCACCAGGTAGCCGCCGGATTTCAGCGGCACCTGCTTGTCCAGCGCGCGCTGGATCTCGTCCTCCACGCCGTAGAGGTCGAAGATCGGCCGCGCACCGGCGTAGTGCTCGATCTTCTCCACCAGGTCCGGCCCTTCGGCGGTGCCGGTGGAAGGCATGAACTGCGCCGCGAACGCGCGCAGGCGCTCGAAGGTTTCGCGCGAATCGACCTTGACCTTCTCCACATCGCGCCTGATCAGGTCGCGCACCGCGCGCAGCGGCAGGGTCAGGTCCTCGTACACGCACTCGCCCACCCGCGCGGACCCCGACTTCTCGCCGATCAGGGCCCACACCCGGCTGAGGTAGGTGATGTCCTCGGCCAGCGCCTCTTCCGACTGGCCTTCCGCATTGGTCCGCACGATGTAGCCGTGCGACTCCCCGGCCGGCGCCAGCGCGGCGACATGCGTCTTCAGGCGGGCGCGCTCGGCCTCGTCCTCGATCCGCGCCGAGACCCCGACCACCCTGGTGTGCGGCAGCAGGACCAGGTAACGCGAGGGAATGCTGATCTGGGTGGTCAGCCGCGCACCCTTGCCGCCGATCGGGTCCTTGACCACCTGCACGACGATCTCCTGGCCTTCGCGCAGCAACTCGGAGATCGGCCGGGTCGGGGTGGCCGGCAAGGACGCCGCGTCGCCTTCGCTGTCACCCATCGCCGGTTTGACGATATCCGCGGCATGCAGGAACGCCGCGCGGTCCAGCCCGATCTCGATGAAGGCCGCCTGCATGCCCGGCATCACCCGCTGCACCCGGCCTTTGTAGATATTGCCGACCACGCCGCGTGCCCAGCCGCGCTCGATATGCAGCTCCTGCAGCATGCCGTTCTCGACCACCGCCACGCGGGTCTCGCGCGGGGTGACGTTGACCAGGATCTCCTCGCTCATGAGGCCTCCACCGCAGCCACAATGGACGCCATCGGTCCGAGGCCGAAGGGCGCCAGCAATTGCGCGGTTTCGTGCAGAGGCAGACCCATCACCCCCGAATAGCTGCCGTCGAGCCGGGCCACGAAGGCTTCGGCACCGCCCTGGATGGCATAGGCGCCGGCCTTGCCGAACGGCTCGCCGCCGGCCACGTAGGCGGCCATCAGCGTTTCGGGCAAGGGCGCAAAGGTGACCTTCGAGATCGATACCGCCTGCACGCTGCGGGTTGCCGACACCAGCGACACCGCCGAGATCACCCGGTGCTCGCGCCCCGACAGACGCCGCAGCATCGCCATGGCGTCCGCGGCATCCGCCGGCTTGCCGAACACGTCTTCGTCCAGCACCACCTCGGTATCCGCCCCCAGCACCAGCGCTTCCGGATGATTGCCCAGGCCAGCCAGGCCGGCCAACGCCTTCTCGTGTGCCACCCGGCGCACGTAATCCTCGGCCGACTCCGCCGGCCGGCGCTGCTCGGGGACATCCAGCGCGAGCACATCGAAGGCAAGCCCCAGGCGGGCCAGCAGTTCCCGGCGGCGCGGGGATCGTGAGGCGAGATAGAGCATGGGTCTCCAGGCTGCGTGGACGGGCTGCTACGGGACACGGTGAAGCCCGCTGCAACACCGCGGACATCGCGGCGGTGAGCATGGCAGGGATGGCGTGGAGCAAGACGATGATGAGTGCACCGATGCCTCCGGCACAGCGCCCCCCGCACCACCGCCGGAAAGCATAACCTGTGGCGGCTGAGCCCCAGCCGACGCCCGTTGCACAATCCGATCCGGCTCACGGCCCGTTCACCGCCCGCCCCCGACCCTTCCCGCCTGCCTCCCAGGAGTTGTTCATGTACCTGATGCCATCCGCCTCGCGCTTGCGCCCTCTCGCCCTGGCTGCCGCCCTCGCCCTTGGAGTCACCGCCATGCCCGGCAACGCCCAGACCGCACCGGCCTCGACGGTTTCCGCCAACACCTTGCTGTCGGTATCCGCCGAAGCCCACGCGACCCGCGTGCCCGATATCGCGCGCCTGTCCACCGGCGTGGTCACCCAGGCCGCCGACCCGCAGGCCGCCATGCAGGCCAACGCGAACCAGATGAGCCAGGTGGTCGCCGCGATCCGCAAGGCCGGCATCGCCGAACGCGACGTCCAGACCAGCGGAGTCAACCTCAACCCGCAGTACCGCTATGCCGACAACCAGCCGCCGACGATCACCGGCTACGAGGCCCGCAACAGCGTCAACATCACCGTGCGCAAGATCGGCGAACTGGGCCGGATCATGGATGCGCTGGTCGGCGTAGGCGCGAACCAGATCCAGGGCCCCAGCTTCGAGGTCGACGACAAGGAATCGGCCTATGACGAAGCGCGGCGCGCGGCGATCGGCAAGGCCCGGACCCGCGCCGGCATGTACGCCAGCGAACTCGGCCTGAAGGTGCTGCGGATCGTCAGCATCAGCGAGGGCAATGGCGGCTTCGGCCCGCCGATGCCGATGATGGCGATGGCGCGTATGGAAAAATCGCAGGCCGACACCCCGATCGCTACCGGCGAAAGCACGCTGTCGGTCAGCCTGGATGTGGTGTTCGAACTGGGACGCTGAGCCATGACCGCACCCCGGAAACCCGCACCACCGGCGCCGGATCCAACGCCCAAGTCGCAACCCGGCTACGCCGAGCCGACGCCGCGCGACAAGCACGATGCGCGTCAGCCACATCCGCGCAAGCCGCCCAATCCCGACGAGGGCGGAATGGAGCGCGATCCGGAGACGAACCCGGACGGACATTGATTGCCATCGTTGTGATGGCAGCATCCAGTCCAGATGTTTGAATCTGGTCGGACGACGGAAAAAATCCCGCTTCGGCGGGATTTTTTCCGTGTTGCACGCAGCAAGTCAGGCGCGGTGGTAAGGGTGGTTGGCCAACAACGCCGCGGCGCGGTACAGCTGCTCGGCGGCCACCAGCCGCACCAGCATGTGCGGCAGGGTCAGCGGGCCCAGCGACCAGGATTCGTCGGCACGAGCCAGCACGTCATCGGCATGGCCTTCGGGGCCGCCGATCAACAGCGCCAGATCCAGCCCCTGCCCGCGCCAGCGCTCCAGCCGCTGCGCCAGCTGCTCGGAACTCCACGGCCTGCCGCGGCCATCGAGCGTCACCACCAAGGGCGACTTCGGCAACGCTGCGATCACCCGCGCGCCTTCCTCGGTGGTGGCGCGGGCGACATCGCGGTTCTTGCCGCGCACGCCCGGCTCGATCTCGACCAGCTCCAGCGGCAGCCAGTGCGACAAGCGCTTGCGGTACTCCTCGAAACCTTCCGCCACCCAGCGCGGCGCGCGGTCGCCGACCGCGATCAGCTTCGCCTTCATGCCGCCGGCAACCGCAGGACAGCGTTACAGGCGGTCTTCAGCGTCGGTCTCGGCACCGCCGTCGTCGACCGCGGAGTGCTCATCGCCGTATTCATCGATCGCCGCCGGCGGCTGGTCGCCGACCGTCCACAGGCGCTCAAGCGCATAGAACTCGCGCACGCGGGGCAGCATGACGTGGACGATGACGTCGCCCAGGTCCACGAGCACCCATTCGGCCTCGCGCTCGCCTTCCACGCCCAGCGGCATGACGTCGAGCTTCTTGGCGAACTTGACCACTTCGTCGGCGATCGATTTCACGTGCCGGGACGAGGTGCCCGAGGCGATCACCATGTAGTCGGTGACGCTGCTCTTGCCGCGCACGTCGATTTCCACGACGTCCTTGGCTTTCAGCTCCGCGACCGCGTCACGCACGGTCTGCAGCAGGTCGTCGACGCTGGGCGGCGGGCTCGGGAGGCGGGTCTTGATGACTTGGGCTTGGCTGGTCAATGCGGGCTCTGGGGGTTGGGTGCGGGGCGGATTATAACGAAGCCGGGGCGGCAGCCCCGCCGGCATACAGCCGGTGACGGTCGATGTAGCCGGCCACCGCGGCCGGTACCAGGTGCCGCCACGGCCGGCCCTCGGCAATGCACTGGCGCACGTTGGTGCCGGATTCGGGATGCAGCGGCTGCCGCAGGCGCAGTACGCGCCCCGCGGCCGCGGCACGCAGGTCATCGACCGAATGCGTCCAGCGTGTTTCCAGAAAGGACGGCAACGGCTCCGGCAAGCGGCCATCCAGATCGATGCCGGGGCGTTCGGCCACCACGAAGTGGGTGAAGGTGAACAGCGCTTGCCACGCCTTCCACTGCGGCAGCTCGACCAGGCCGTCGGCCCCGATCAGCAGGGCGACCGGCGCATCCGGCCCGAGCTCGGCCCGGATGCCGCGCAAGGTATCGATCGAATACGACGGCGTGCTGCGCATCAGTTCGCGACGGTCGACTTTCAGGCCACGCTCGCCGGCGACCGCCAGGTCCAGCATCTGCGCGCGCCGCAGGGCCGACACTCCGGGCGCGGGACGATGCGGCGGATCGGCGGCCGGCATCAGGTGGATGGTCGCCTGGAGCCGGTCGCGGGCGCGCAAGGCGACCTCCAGGTGACCGCAATGGACCGGATCGAACGTGCCGCCGTAGAACACCGTCAGCGGCGGCACGGGCTCCTGCGGCGCCTTTCCCGGACGGGAGGACTCAGACATCGGCCCGTGCCAGCAACCGCACCGCACGCGGCTCGGCCACCGCCAACAGCACGCGCTCCAGCGCGACCCAGGGATCGCCCGCCTCGCGCCCCTTGGCCATGCGATCCACCCGGCCGACCTGGGACACGAACGCATCCCAATGCGCCGGCGAATGGCGTTGCAGCGCGCGGTGGTACATGGGCTGCTTGGCGTCCCAGACCCGCTGCGCCTTGAACTCGGCCGACAGGTTGCCGCCGCGCGCCTTGATCCGCGCCAGGGCGGCGGTGCGCTGCAGCTCCATCACCACCATGCCCAGCAGCGCCGGCACCGCCTCGCCTTCGGCACGCAGCCCGGCAAGCATGCGCGAGACCTGCGCCGGCTGGCCGTTCATGGCCGCGTCGATGAGCCGGAACACGTCGAAACGCGCCGCATCGGCGACCAGCGACTCCATCGTCGCCAGATCGAGGCGGTCGCCCCCGGCCAGCAACGCGAGCTTGTCGATCTCCTGCGCGGCCGCCAGCAGGTTGCCGTCGATCCGATCGACCAGCCGCTGCACCGCATCGGGTTCGGCACGCACGCCACGCGAGCGCAGCCGTTGCTCGACCCAGCCGGACAGCTCATGCGGCTTGATCGGCCAGGCGACCGCGATCTTGCCGACCTTGCCGATCGCCTCGCTCCATTTGCCGGCGTGCTTCCTGCTCCACTCGCCCGCGGTCACCAGCAGCACCACGTCGGCCGGCGGCTGCGCGCAGAACTCGCTGATCAACGCACCGCCGTCCTTGCCCGGCTTGCCGGTCGGCAGGCGCAGTTCCACCAGACGGCGGGTGGCAAACAGGCTGGGTGCGCCGAACGTGGCCTTCATCGCCGCCCAGTCAGGCTCGCGCTGGTTGCCTTCGGCCTCGAACACCTCGCGCTCGTCGATGCCCTGGGCACGCGCGGCGGCGCGCACCGCGTCGGCGGCCTCGAGCACGCGCAACGGCTCGGAGCCGGCGATCAGGTAGGCGGGGCTGAGCGACCCGGACCCGAGCTGGGCGACCAGCTGTTCCGGTTTGAGTTCCATGCTCAGCGCGGGTGGCCCGGGGTCGGCCCGGCGCCCGGCTCGATGTCGGATCTGTCAGCCGCCGGCGGCGCGGGCTCAGGTACCGGTTGCGCGGGCACAGGCGCGAGCGCATCCGCCGCTTCCATCGCGGCCCTGGCGGCATCGGTGGTGCGGATGAACACCTTGGCCGGATCGCCGGACACGTGCTCGGCGCCGGTGGCGGCATCGATCCGCCGCAGGACCGACGCGGTCATCTCGCGCTGCATCTCGCGCACCAGGATGTCGCGCTCGCCCTCGGTACCGATCGAGTTGTTCGGCACCGAGATGTAGTCGCGCGACAGCTCGATGTTCTGCTCCGGCACCAGCACCGTGCCATCGCCGTTGCGCAGCTCGAACACCACCGCGTAGCGCAGGCTGAACTCCTGCGCGCGGCCGCGCGAATCGACGCTGATCGGGGTATCGCCCCAGCGTTCGGCCTTGATCTGCAGGACGGCCGGCGTCTCGGTCGCCGCGGTGGCCGGTATCGCCCCGGCCCGGGCCAGGGCCTCGGACAGGGACTCGGCCAGCGGGCTGTAGCGGCTGGTCGAGGTCACCTTCACCGGGTCCAGTTCGGCCGGCAGGGTCAGCGCGTTGCGCAACTGGAAGCCACAGGCCGACAGGGCCAGCACGAGAACGAGGGGCAGCAGGCGTCGGATCATCGGCGCAGTCTGACCGACGCGGATGGACGCATCAAGCGCCAGGACGCCGCCGGGCTGAACCGGGCATGGAGGGCGGTCCAACCGTTCAGCCCGCCACGATATTGACGATCTTGCCCGGCACCACGATCACCTTGCGCACGCTCAGGCCCTCCAGGAACCTGGCCACGTGCGGCTCGGCCAGCGCCAGGCGCTCGACCTCGGCCTTGTCCAGGCCGACCGGCACCTCGATCGTGCCGCGCAGCTTGCCGTTGACCTGCACCGCCATCACCACTGCGTCGCGGGCCAGCGCGGCGGGATCGACCGGCGGGAACGGCACGTCCTCCAGCAGCGTCTCCGGGTGGCCCAGCGCCTGCCACAAGGCATGGCTGGTGTGCGGGGTCACCGGGTTCAGCAGCAGCACCATCGCCTGCAGCGCCTCGTGGCGTACCGCCCGGCCCGCATCGCTCATGTCGTTGAACCGGCTGACGTGGTTCAGCAGCTCCATCAGCGCGGCGATCGCGGTGTTGAAGGCGTGGCGGCGACCGTAATCGTCTCCGACCTTCTGGATGGTCTCGTGCAGCTGCCGACGCAGCGTCTTCTGCGCCGCATCCAGCACGACACCGCCCTTCAGCAGGTCATGGATGTCGGGGTGGTCGGGCTGGCCGACATGGGTCAGCACCTCGCGCCAGAACCGGCGCAGGAAGCGCGCCATGCCCTCGACGCCGGCCTCGTTCCACTCCAGCGACAGTTCCGGCGGCGCTGCGAACATCGAGAACAACCGCACCGTGTCGGCACCGAACTTGTCGACCATCAGCCGCGGGTCGACGCCGTTGTTCTTGGACTTGGACATCTTCTCGATGCCTCCGATCACCACCGGTTTTCCGTCGGCCTTCAGGGTCGCCCCGGTGATGCGGCCGCGCTCGTCGCGGACAATCGCCACATCGGCCGGGTTGATCCAGTCCTTCGCGCCGTTCGCGGCTTCGCGATAGAAGGTCTCGGCGATCACCATGCCCTGGGTCAGCAGGTTGGTCGCCGGCTCGTCGCTGTCGACCAGGCCCTGGTCGCGCAGCAGGCGGTGGTAGAAACGGAAATACAGCAGGTGCAGGATCGCGTGCTCGACGCCGCCGATGTACTGGTCGACCGGCAACCAGTGGTTGGCGCGCCCGTCGACCTGGGCGTCCGCGCCCGGCGAGGTGTAGCGCGCGTAGTACCAGCTGGACTCCATGAAGGTGTCGAAGGTGTCGGTCTCGCGCTCCGCCGCGCCGCCGCAGCCCGGGCAGGTGGTCTTGCGCCATTCCGGGTCCGCCTTGATCGGCGAGCCGGTGCCCATGAATTCGACGTCCTCCGGCAGCACCACCGGCAACTGGTCTTCCGGCACCGGCACCGCACCGCACGCCTGGCAGTAGATCACCGGGATCGGGCAGCCCCAGTAACGCTGGCGGCTCACGCCCCAGTCGCGCAGGCGGAAATTGACCCGGCGCGCACCGCGGCCTTCGGCCTCGAACCTCGTGGCCAGCGCGTCGAAGGCCTGCTGGAAATCCAGGCCGTCGTAGTCGCCGGAATTCACCAGCCAGCCACGCTCGGTGTAGGCCTGCCCGGCCAGGCCCTGCTGGAACTGCTCGACCACCTGCACCGCGGCGCCGGTGTCGTAGGCATCGGTGGCGCCGCCCTGACCGAGCGCGCTGCCCATCGGGTCGGCATGCGAGCCCAGGTCGCGACCGATCTCCCTCAATGCATCGCGCACCGCATCGGGCACGATCACCAGCTTGATCGGCAACTGGTAACGCGTCGCGAATTCGTGGTCGCGCTCGTCGTGGCCCGGCACCGCCATCACCGCGCCAGTGCCGTAGTTCATCAGCACGAAGTTGGCGACATACACCGGCAGCTCCTCGCCGGTGACCGGGTGGACGGCGCGCAGGCCGGTGTCCATGCCGCGCTTTTCCTGGGTCTCCAGCTCGGCCTCGCTGACGCCGCCCTTGCGCAGCTCGGCGATGAACGCGGCCAGGTCGTCGTTGCCGGCGGCCGCATGCGTGGCCAGCGGATGCTCGGCAGCGATGGACACGAACGTCACCCCCATCAGGGTGTCGGGGCGGGTGGTGAACACGGTCAACGGCTCCACCGCAGCTCCGCCGGCATCGCGCACGTCGAAACGGATCTCCAGCCCCTCGGAGCGCCCGATCCAGTTGCGCTGCATGGTCTTGACCGCGTCCGGCCAGCCGGGCAGGTTGTCCAACCCGTCAAGGAGCTCCTGCGCGTAGTCGGTGATCTTCAGGAACCACTGCGGAATCTCGCGCTTCTCCACCAGCGCGCCGGTGCGCCAGCCGCGGCCATCGATGACCTGCTCGTTGGCCAGCACGGTCTGGTCGACCGGGTCCCAGTTGACCACCGAGTTCCTGCGGTACGCCAGGCCCTGCTTCATCAACCGCACGAACATGCGCTGCTCGTGCACGTAATACGACGGCTCGCAGGTGGCGAACTCGCGCGACCAGTCGATCGCGTAGCCCATCTGCCGCAACTGCGCCTTCATGTGGCCGATGTTGGCGTAGGTCCACTTCGCCGGCGCGGTGTGGTGCTTGATCGCGGCGTTCTCCGCCGGCAGGCCGAACGCGTCCCAGCCCATCGGCTGCAGCACGTTGTGGCCGGTCATCCGCTTGTAGCGGCTGATCACGTCGCTGATGGTGTAGTTGCGCACATGGCCCATATGCAACGCGCCCGACGGGTACGGCAGCATCGACAGGCAGTAGTACTTGGGCTTGTCCGACGACTCGTCGACCTCGAACGCACGGGTGCCGTCCCAGTAGCGCTGGGCGGCGAGCTCCACGGCCCGGGGGTCGAACGCGAGCGGGCTGGAACCACCATGATCGATGGTGCCGGAGTCGTTGGAGGCTTCAATGGACACGGTGCGGACCGGAAACGGAGAGACCGGAAAGCCTACCGCAGTGCACCAAACGCCGCCACGCGGCGCGTCGGAGCGGCCCGTGTCGCCGCCGTTGCCACTGAACGCCCGCATGCGCGACCCGCGACCCCAACCGCTGGCACAACTCTTGCTTCCACATTTTTTCTACTTTCCCTCTTGATGACCCGACCGCGATGCCGCCCGTCACCTCCGCCCCGTCCAGCCGCCTCCGCCCATACCGGATGCCGGCCTTCATCCTGTCGGTGGTGCTGCTGATCTGCGTCGGCGTGGCCATGGTCCTGAGCATCCGCAGCTTCACCCGCAGCACCGACCTGGTGGAACACAGCTATCAGGTGATCAACACGGCGGAGACCATCCGGTCCTCGATCCGCTCGGTGGAATCCGATGCGCGCGGCTTCCGCCTCAGTGGCCGCGACCAACTGCTGGCCGAGTACCTGGCCACGTTTCCTGCGACCCGGAAAGCCACTTCGCAGCTGGTGACCCTCACCCGGGACGATCCGGCCCGGCAGACCGGCGCGCTCGAGGTGGAGACGCTGGTGGAGAAACGGCTGGCCGAACTGCAACGGCTGATCGACATACAGCGCGACCTGGGCATCGCCGAGGCGCAGCGCGAAGGGCTGGACAGCCCCGGCTTCGACCAGATGCAGCAGATCAACCTGCTCATCGATACCGTGCTGACCCGGGAGCATCACCTGTTGCGCGAACGTCGCCAGACCATGGCCACCCTCGCCGCCGTCACCATCGCCGGGGTGGTGGCAGGCATCCTGTTGCCGCTGGTGCTGCTGGGCCTGCTGCTGAGCGGCCTGACCCGGGAGAACCGGCGCAGCCTGAAGCTGGAGCGGGAAGCGCGCAGCACCATGCGGGAGCTGGCGATATCGCTGGAGCAACGCAGCCGCCTCTCCGAACAGCGCCGCGTGCTGGGCGCGTACGCCGGCATCCTGCAAAGCTGCGAGAACCTGAACGAGGCGCTGAGCGTCACCGCCGAGGTGATCGCGCAGATGCTGCCGGCGGCCGGCGGCCGCTGTTACGTGCTGCGCTCGTCGTTGAACCAGGTCGAGGCGCTGTCCCGCTTCGGCACGGAAAACATTCCCAGCGATTCGGTGTGGGCACCTTCCGCCTGCTGGGGCCTGCGCCGCGGCCAGCCGCACCGCAGCGGCCACGGACCGGGCAACGTCTATTGCAGCCACCTGCATATCGAAGACCTTCCGGAAAGCGGCTGGACCCTGTGCGTGCCGCTGATGGCCCAGGGCGTCTCGCTGGGCCTGCTGCATGTCAATGGCGCCACCGGCGGCAGCAGCGAGGACGTGCAGGTGGTGGAGGCCATCGCCGAGCAGCTGAGCCTGGCCATGATCAACCTGCAACTGCGCGAATCGCTGCGGGTGCAGTCCCTGCGCGACCCGCTCACCGGCCTGTACAACCGCCGTTATCTGGAAGAGAACACCCAGCGCGAGCTGCAGCGTTGCCAGCGGCGTGGGCTGCCGCTGTCGGTGATCATGCTCGATGTCGACCATTTCAAGCGCTTCAACGACGAGCACGGCCATACCGCCGGCGACGCGCTGCTGACCGCCATCGCGCAGACCCTGCAGGCCCACACCCGCGACGAGGACATCGTGTGCCGGTATGGCGGCGAGGAGTTCACCGTGGTGATGCCGGAAACCGGCAGCGAGGACGCCCGGCGGCGCGCGGAGGAAATCCGCAGCGCCATCGCGACCACCACCGTGGTGCACCTGCGCAATACCCTGAGGCCAACTACCGCTTCCCTGGGCGTGGCGACATTTCCCTTCGATGGCAGCACGCCGGCCGAACTGATCGGCTCCGCCGACACGGCGCTGTACCGGGCCAAGACGGAGGGACGCGACCGCTTCGTGGTGCATCGCCGCGCGACGGCCTGATTGCGCGCTGCTCCGGGAAAATCGAGGCGGGACCGAGACGGGGGTCGAAGCCATATCCGTTGAAATGGCCAGTTGAGCTGCCGGGACAAGCCGGCATGCTTCGCCCCGCCGTGCTTCAATCCGGGCAGCCCCATCACCGGATATCGCCCATGACCGTCCGCCTGGTCCGTACCGCCGTTTGCACCGCCCTCGCCCTCTCCTGCCTGAGCTTCGCCGGCCACGCCGCGACCGGGCCGACCGCCCTGCACTGCGGGCAACTGTTCGACAGCCGCAGCGGCGCCGTGCTCGGCCCGCACACCGTGCTGGTGCGCGACGGCCGGATCGCCGCGGTCACCAGCGGTCACGCCGAGGTGCCGGGCACGCCGGCCATCGACCTGTCCGGGCACACCTGCACACCGGGCTGGACCGACCTGCACGTGCACCTGGGCAGCCAGTCGAGTCCGGACAGCTACTCCGAAGGCTTCCGCCTGGACGACGTCGACTACGCGTTCCGATCGGTCGGCTATGCGAAGAAAACCCTGCTGGCCGGCTTCACCAGCGTGCGCGACCTCGGCGGCGAAGTCAGCCCGCACCTGCGCGACGCGATCAACCAGGGTCTGGTGGACGGGCCACGGATCTGGGCGGCGGGCAAAACCATCGCCACCACCGGTGGCCACGCCGACCCGACCAACGGCTACAACTCCAGCCTGTCGCACCTGCTCGGCCCGCCCGGCCCGACCGAGGGCGTGATCAACTCGGCCGCCGACGCGCGCCAGGCCGTGCGCCAGCGGTACAAGGACGGCAGCGACGTGATCAAGATCACCGCCACCGGCGGCGTGCTGTCGTATGCGAAGTCGGGTGACGCGCCGCAGTTCCGGGTGGACGAGATCCAGGCCATCGTCGATACCGCCAAGGACTACGGCTACCGCGTCGCCGCCCACGCCCACGGCGAGGAAGGCATGCGGCGTGCGGTCGAGGCCGGCGTGACCAGCATCGAACACGGCACCTACATGAGCGACGAGGTGATGGCGCTGATGAAGCGCAAGGGCACCTGGTACATCCCGACCGTCCATGCAGGCCGCTTCGTCGCCGACAAGGCGAAGATCGACGGTTACTTTCCCGCGGTGGTGCGGCCCAAGGCGGCGCGGATCGGCGAGCTGATCCAGGCCACCGCGGCGCGCGCCTACAAGGCCGGCGTGAAGATGGCCTTCGGCACCGACATGGGCGTCGGACCGCACGGCGACAACGCGCGCGAGTTCGTCTACCTGGTCGAAGCCGGCGTGCCCGCCGCCGTCGCGCTGCAGATGGCCACGATCCGCGCCGCCGAGGTGCTCGGCGTCGACGACCAGGGCGTGATCGCAACCGGCCTGCGCGCCGACATCGTCGCGGTCAAGGGCAATCCGGTGGAGGACATCGCCCGCGTACTCGACGTCGCCTTCGTGATGAAGGACGGCGTGGTCTACAGGCAGCCCGGGACGTCGCCATGATCCGGCCAGGATCCGGTCATGCCACTGCCGCCCGGCGCATCCGGACGGCGCGCGATGCAGGCGGCCGCGAGCGGCGCTGCAGGGCGGCAGCGAGCCCGGCCCGATGACGCTCCCGCTCGCCCCGTCGTGGTCGGTTTCGCAGTGGTTCAACGCCGGACCGGATCTGGGCCTGGCCTCGCTGCGCGGCCGGCCGGTGTTCCTGCACGCCTTCCAGATGCTGTGCCCGGGCTGCGTGCAGCACGCGGTGCCACAGAGCCTGAAGGTCGCCGCGGCCTTCGCCGATACCGACCTGGCAGTCATCGGACTGCACACCGTGTTCGAGCATCACGGGGTGATGGGACCGGACGCGCTGCAGGTGTTCCTGCACGAGAACCGGATCGGCTACCCGGTCGGCGTCGATGCCTACCGCGATGACGACCCGTCCGCCCACCCGCTGCCGCTCACGATGCAGGCCTACGCGATGCAGGGCACCCCGACGCTGTGCCTGATCGACCGTCGGGGCCGGCTGCGCGCACGGCATTTCGGCCTGCTGGACGACCTCGCGCTCGGCGCACAGATCGGGGCCTTGCTGGCCGAACCGGCTTGATCGACGCCGTCCTTCAAGACGAGGGATTCCGCCGTCGCCACGCGCCCTGCACGGGCCTGCACCGGGCTTACATCGTGCCAGCGCTGGCGACGCGCGGCCGGTCGCAGCGGGTTGGAATCCGCGCCTCTGGCACCATCTAGGGTCGAACTTCCTCCGCGAGCCGCCCCATGCCTGACGCCATTACCACCCTCCACGTCTTCGACGCCACCACCGAAGGTTTCGAGGCCGACGTCCTGCACAAATCCCTGCAGACGCCGGTGCTGGTCGACTTCTGGGCCGAGTGGTGCGGGCCGTGCAAGCAGCTCGGGCCGGTGCTGGAAAAGCTGGCCGCCGAATACCACGGCAGCTTCGAACTGGCCAAGGTCGACGTGGACAAGGAGCCGCAGCTGGCCGAGGCCTTCCAGGTGCGCTCGATTCCGACCGTGTTCCTGGTCAAGGGCGGGCAGATCGTGGACGGTTTCCCGGGCGTGCTGCCGGAGGGCCAGATACGCGAATTCCTGAAACAGCACGGCGTCGAGCCGGGCGAAGCACCGCCGGTCGCGGATGACGAAGCCGACGCCGCGCCACTGGACCCACAGGCCGAAGTGGCACGCCTGCGCGCGGCGGTTGCCGAGGCGCCCGACAACGCCGAACTCCGGCTGGATCTCGCCGTCGCGTTGCTGCAGACCGGCGAAGGCGATGAGGCCACGCGCCTGCTCGATGCCCTGCCGGCCAACCTGGCAACCGACGACCGCACCGTGATCGCCCGTGCACGGCTCGGGTTCGCGGCGCTGGCCAAGGACGCACCCACGCTGGAAGCGCTGCAGCAGGCGATCGCCGCCAATCCCGACGACCTGCGTTCGCGTCATCTGCTTGGCGCGCGCCACATCGTCGCCGGCCAGTCCGAAGCGGCGCTGGAGCAGTTCATCGAAATGCTGGCGCGCGACCGCAACTTCGACGGCGGGCTGCCACGAACCGCCCTGATCGATGCGTTCCGCGTGACCGACGACGCTGCGTTGGTTGGCCGTTACCGCCGCCGGATGTCGTCGCTGCTGTTCTGATCCCTGCTGCTTTGATCCCGGCTGCTCCTGGCCGCCACGACGCTGCCTTGATCGGGCCTGCCTGATGCTGCCGTGATGCCGCTCTCCCGGAGGCCACCATGCCCGCGCTGAAGAAGTCCTACCCGTACTACCTCGCCGGTGCAGCGCTCCGCGCGAACACCGACCTGGTCGTCTTCGACAAGTACAGCGGCAAACCGGCGACGCGGGTGGCGATGGCCGACGCGGATGCCGTGCAGGCGGCCATCGCAGCGGCCCACGGGTCACGCGGAGCGATGGCGGCGTTCCCGCCCGATGCGCGCCGTGCCGTGCTGGAGCACTGCGTGCGCCGCTTCGGCGAGCGCCACGAGGAGCTCGCGCAGACCCTGTGCATCGAGGCCGGCAAGCCGATCAAGGATGCACGCGGCGAGGTGTCGCGACTGATCGACACGTTCAAGATCGCCGCCGACGAGGCGACCCGGATCGGCGGCGAGGTCATCGAGTTGCAGATCTCCGCGCGCACCCGCGGCTATCGCGGCATGACCCGGCGCGTGCCGGTGGGCGTGTGCAGCCTCATCACGCCGTTCAATTTCCCGCTCAACCTGGTCGCGCACAAGGTCGCCCCGGCGATCGCCGCCGGCTGCCCGTTCGTGCTCAAGCCCGCCCTCAAGACGCCGGTCGGCGCGCTGATCATCGGCGAGGTGCTGGCCGAGACCGACCTGCCCGCGGGCGCGTTCTCGATCCTGCCCTGCTCCGACGAGGACGCCGCGCCACTGGTCGAGGACGAGCGCATCGCCCTGCTGAGCTTCACCGGCGGGCTGGTCGGCTGGGACCTGAAGGCACGGGCGGGACGCAAGAAAGTGGTGCTGGAACTGGGTGGCAACGCGGCCTGCATCGTCGATGCCGACCCCGGCGCGGACCTGGATACCGTGGTCGGGCGGCTGGTCAGCGGCGCGTACTACCAGTCCGGCCAGAGCTGCATCGGTGTCCAGCGCATCCACGCCCATGTCGATATCTACGACCGGCTGCGCAGGAAGCTCAAGGCGGCGATCGGCAAGCTGCAGGTGGGCGACCCGCGCGACGAGGACACCTTCATCGGCCCGATGATCGACGAGGACGCGGCCAGGCGCGTGGAAGGCTGGATTGCCGCGGCACGCAAGGCCGGGGCGAAGAAACTGGCCGGCGGCCCACGGACCGGCAACCTGCTGCCGGCCTGGTTGCTGGAAGGCGTGCCGAGCGATGCGGATCTGTACCGCCGCGAAGCGTTCGGACCGGTCGCGCTGATGGAGCCGTTCGAGCATTTCGATGACGCGCTGGATGCCGTCAACGACAGCGACTTCGGCCTGCAGGCCGGCGTGTTCACGGCCCGCCTGGATCACGCGATGCGTGCCTGGGACCGGCTGGAAGTGGGCGGCGTGATCGTTGGCGACATCCCCAGCTTCCGCGTCGACCACATGCCGTATGGCGGGGTCAAGCATTCCGGCCTCGGCCGGGAAGGCGTGCGCTACGCGATCGAGGACATGACCGAGCCGCGTCTGCTGGTGATCCGCGACCCGCGGTAGCCGGCCCGCCGCAATCGGCCCGCTGCAATCAATCAGGGATCGGCGATCCGCCTCCGCCCGACGTCACCATCTGCTCGGCGGGACGACCGAGCAGATAGCCCTGGCCGAACACGCAGCCCAGTTCACGCAGGATGTCGCGTTGCTGCGCGGTCTCGATGCCTTCGCCGATGGTGTAGATGCCCAGGGTGCCGGCCAGCGCCTGGATCGCGCGCACCACGGCGATGCTTTCCGCCTGGTTTTCACCGGTCAGGCCGGCGACGAAGCTCTGGTCGATCTTCAGGCACTCGATCGGGAAGCGGTGCAGGTACGACAGCGCCGAATAGCCGGTGCCGAAGTCGTCCAGCTGCGCCAGCACGCCGTGGTTGCGCAGGGTGTGCAGGGTCCGCAGCGCGCGCGGCACGTCGTCCAGCAGGGCCACCTCGGTGATCTCCACCCGCAGGCGTCCCGGGTCGGCACCGGCATTGTCGATCAGTTGCAGCAGGCGCTCGGCGAAGTCGCCGGTGCGGAAGTGCCGCGGCGATACGTTGATCGAGACGTAGCCGTCCCCGCCACGGGACAGGCGCGAGATCACCTGCGCGTACATCAGCCAGTCGACTTCCTCGATCAGGCCGTTGTCCTCGCCCAGGCCGATGAACTCGCCCGGCGCCAGCAGGCCGCGGGTCTGGTGCCGCCAGCGCAGCAGTGCCTCGTGGCCGATCACCACCATGTCGTCCAGCCGCACGATCGGCTGGTAGAACGGAACGAAACTGTCGCCGTTGATGGCCCGGCGCAGGTCGGCTTCCAGATCGAGGATCCTCGACGCTTCCTCGCGCATGTCCTCGTCGAATACCGCCCAGCGGTCGCGCCCGGCCGCCTTGGCGCGGTACATCGCCGCATCGGCGTCACGCAGCAGGTCGGTGCCGGTGCTGTAGCGCGGATTCCACAGCGCGATGCCCAGACTGGCGGACGGAAACACTTCGCGTCCGGCCACCCAATAGGGTCGTCCCAGCATGTGCAGGATCCGCTGCGCGAGTTCCTCGGCCACCGGCAGGCCATCGATATCGTTGACCAGGATCGCGAACTCGTCGCCACCCAGGCGCGCGACCAGGTCCCCCCCGCGCACCGCGGCGATGATCCGGCGACCCGCTTCCACCAGCAGGTCGTCGCCGGCGGCATGGCCGACGCTGTCGTTGACCAGTTTGAAGCGGTCCAGGTCCAGGAACAGCACCGCGAACCCGCGCGGCTTCTCGCCGAGCATGCTGTGCCGCGCGTTCGTGCGGGCGTTGCTGATCGCGGTGGCGAGGTGATCCAGCAGCTGGGCGCGGTTGGGCAGGCCGGTCAGCGCGTCGTGGCGCGCCTGATGGGTCAGTTGCTGCTCGGCGCGCAACCGCTCGCCGATCTGCTCAAGCAGTTCGGCGTTCGCCATCGCCAGTTCGCGGGTCCGTGCCTCGACCCGTTGTTCCAGTTCGGCGTGCGCGTAGACCAGCCGATCCTGACCCTGCTTGCGCGCCAGGCCGATGCTGATGTGGTTGGCGACGAAGGTCAGCAGGTCCTGGTCGCGCGAGGTGAAGTTGATCGCCGGCGAATAGCTCTGCACCGCGATCACCCCGACCACCACGTTGTTGCGATACAGCGGCACGCCCAACCAGCAATGGGCGAGCGTGCCGTGGCCGCGCAACTGCCCTTCGGCCTCCAGCTTTGCGAGCCGCTGCGGATCGGTCAGCAACGCGCGTCCGGAGGTGATCACGTATTCGGTCATGCCCGCATCGAGCCGCCGGCTGACGCGGGGCGCGTCGCGTTCGTCGATCGAGTAGGGAAACTCCAGCCGCTCGCCATCCTCGGACAGCAGCGCGATGTAGAAATTGCGCGCGTACAGCAGCTCGCCGACCACGTCGTGGACCTGGGCGTAGAAGCGCTCCAGCGTGTCGGACGTGATCGACAGATCGGCGATGCGGAACAACGCGCGCTGCAGTCTTTCGGCGCGTTGGCGCTCGACGATCTCGGCCTGCAGGTCGCGGTTGCTCAACTGCAGCGCCTGGGTGCGCTCCTCGACCCGGCGCTCGAGCTCTTCGCGCGCCTGATGGCGATCCAGCGCGGTCAGGATGTGCTGGGCGACGAACACCAGCAGCGCGCGCTCCTCCTCGCCGTAGCTGTGCGGACGGTCGTAGCTCTGCACCACCACCGCGCCGCACACCTGGTCGTTGCGGCGCATCGTCACTCCCAGCCAGTCCTCGCTGTCGGGGCCATGATTGCCATCCGCGGCGACCCCGAGTTTCCGCCGCACGTGTTCGGACGTTCCCTGCACCGCTTCGCCGTGGCGCAGCAGGGCCAGGGTCAGGCTGTTGGGCGTGCTGCGGGCCTCGATCTCCAGATCCGGATCGGGCACGAACGCGTCGTGGTCGTCGGCGAAGTACAGGAAGCGGTAGCTGTCGCGCACAGCGTCGTACAGGACGATGTAGAAGTTCTCGGCGTACATCAGCCCGGCAACGACGCCATGGACGCGCTCGAGCATGTCGGCCAGCTCGAGGTCCGAGCCGGCCAGATCGGCGATTTCGTACAGCGCCTGCTGCAGCCGCTCGGACTTTTCCAGCGACTCCGCCCTCGCATTCGCACGCACCGCCGCCAGGTGCAGGTCGATCGTTCGCCGGGCCAGCGCCATCCATGCCTTGCGCAACGGCGCAGACAGGGGCTGGGCCAGGTTCGCGACAAGCAGCGACGGGCCGTCTTCGCTGTACCAGGTCAGTTCGATACGGTGCGGGTCCTCGGGGTCATCGCCGGCCAGCGGGCTTGCCGGGTCGCGCCGGCTCAACGACACCTGCGAGCCGTCGGGCAGGACGGCCTGCAAGGCAGCGACCAGTGCTGCCGCCTCGGAGGCCGTTGCACTATCCGTGGCGATGTCTGCGTCGATCGACTGCATATTCGTGGCTGGCTGCCGTTTCCGTATCTGCCGAAGGATAGCGCGCCAGCCCGGTCGGTTGCCGGCAACGCCCCCGCATCGACTTTGCCGCCGCGGCACCAGCCCGTACCCTGTCGCGGATGAACCCTGTCCTTGCAAGGCGATGAGAAAGGCAGCGATGCAGGCCCGCCCGGTTTCCGCTGCTCTCCGCCCGTCTGGTATCCCACCTCACCGATGAGCCGCCTGCCTACCCTCGCCGACCGGGCCCGCCACGAGACCGAGGTCAAGCACAGCCGTTTCCTCGCGCTGGCCGCGCCGGTGGAATCGCCCGAGGCCGCGCTGGCGTTCGTGGCCGAAGTGGGCGATCCCGCCGCGACCCACAATTGCTGGGCCTACCGGATCAGCGATCTGTACCGCTCCAGCGACGACGGCGAGCCGGCCGGAACCGCGGGACGCCCGATCCTGTCGGCGATCGACGGCCAGGGCTTCGATCAGGTGGTCATGGTGGTGACCCGCTGGTTCGGCGGCATCAAGCTCGGCGCCGGCGGACTGGTGCGCGCCTACGGCGGCTGTGCGGCGGAATGCCTGCGCACCGCGCCCCGGCGCGAGCTGGTCGAGTTCGTCTACTGCACCATCGCGTTCGGATTCGCCGACACCGGCGCCGTGCATGCCGCGTTGGCAGCGCACGGCGCGGACAAGCTCGACGAGCAGTTCGACGCCACCGGCAGCCGGCTGCGGCTGCGCCTGCCGGCCGACCGCCTGGAGGCGCTGCGCGGGCAGTTGCGCGATGCCACCCGCGACCGCGCCCGCGTCATCGACGCCGACACACAGGCCGGGGAGCGGTCCGGATGACGCTGCCACGCCGGGGCGCCGATAGCGGACAATACGCCGCATGAATGCCGCCCCCGATTCAGCAACCCAGCCCCCGACCCCGCCTCAGGACCCGGCCCCGGACGCCGGCAAGGGCAAGCCGCCGGTGGGCAGCCTGAAGGCGCTGTGGCCATTCCTGGGCCGCCACCGCGGCCTGTTCATCGGCTGGCTGGTGGCGCTGGCCTGTTCCTCGGCGGCGACGCTGAGCCTGCCGGTCGCGTTCAAGACCATGATCGACCAGGGCTTTGCCCAGGGCGGCGGCGGCGCGATCGACCGTGCCTTCATGCTGCTGTTCGCGGTCGCCGTGGCATTGGCGCTGGCGACCGCGGCGCGCTTCTTCTTCGTCTCGCTGCTGGGCGAGCGGGTGGTCGCCGACCTGCGCGAGCGCCTGTATTCGCACCTGATCACCCTCGATGCCGGCTTCCACGACCGCAGCCGCAGCGGCGAGCTGGTATCGCGCCTGACCGCCGACGCCGAACTGCTGCGCGGGGTGATCGCCACCAGCATGTCGGTCGCCCTGCGCAGCCTGGTGACCTTCATCGGCAGCATCGTGATGCTGTTCGTCAGCAGCCCGCACCTGGCCGCCTACGCGCTGGTCGGCATTCCGCTGGCGGTGTTGCCGATCGTGGTCGGCGGTCGGCGGCTGAAGAAGATCTCGCGAGCCAGCCAGGACCGCGTCGCCGACGCCAACACGCTGGCCAACGAGACCCTCGGCGCGGTCGCCACGGTGCAGGCGCATGTGCGCGAGCCCTATGAGCTGGGCCGGTTCCGCGAGGCGCTGCGGATTGCCGTCGCCACCGCGCGCCGCCGCATCCAGGCGCAGGCGTGGGTCACGGCGATCGCGATCGTGCTGGTGTTCGGTGCGATCACGCTGGTGCTGTGGTCCGGCGCGCACGACGTGGTCGAAGGCCGCATGAGCGCCGGCACGCTCGGCCAGTTCGTGCTGTATGCCCTGATCGGCGGCGGCTCGATCGGTTCGCTGGCCGAGGTCTGGAACGAGGTGCAGCGCGCGTCGGGCGGCATGGGGCGGATCAGTGAACTGCTGGAGGAAACCTCCGCGATCACCGCGCCGGCGCATCCGCAGACCCTGCCGCAACCGGTCCGTGGCGAGCTGGCGATGGACCGCGTCACCTTCCACTACCCGATGCGTCCCGACCAGCCTGCACTGGTGGATTTCAGCCTGCACGTGAACCCCGGCGAGACCGTGGCCCTGGTCGGTCCGTCGGGCGCCGGCAAAAGCACCGTGCTGTCGCTGCTGCTGCGTTTCCACGACCCGCGCAGCGGCACCGTCACGGTCGATGGCATCGACATCCGCCAGCTCGATCCGGCGCAGCTGCGTAGCGCGATGGCGCTGGTGTCGCAGCAGCCGAGCATCTTCGCCACCACCGCGCGCGACAACATCCGCTACGGCCGGCTGGAGGCGAGCGATGCCGAGGTCGAGGCCGCCGTGGCGGCCGCCCACGCCAGCGGCTTCATCCAGGCCCTGCCGCAGGGGCTGGATACCGAACTGGGCGAGCGCGGCGCGCGCCTATCCGGCGGCCAGCAGCAACGCATCGCGATCGCCCGCGCACTGCTCAAGGACGCCCCGATCCTGCTGCTGGACGAGGCCACCAGCGCACTGGACGCGCAAAGCGAACGTGCCGTGCAGCAGGCGCTGGACACCTTGATGGAAGGCCGCACGACCGTCGTCATCGCCCATCGCCTGGCCACGGTGCTGAAAGCCGACCGGATCATCGTGCTCGACCACGGCCGCGTCATTGCCGAAGGCAGCCACGAGCAGCTGCTGGCGCAGGGCGGCCTGTACGCGGAGCTGGCGAAGCTGCAATTCCTGGATTGAGGACGGCGCAGCGTCGAGCCCGCGGCGGCAGGCCGGACTGTCGCGGCGCACTCACCCAGCCGCCGGCAGACTGCCCGCTCCCCCGGGAGAGTGCATGAGCAAGAAGGACACCGCCCGCCACGCACGACGGCTCACCGAAGGCCACGTCGGCCGCACCATGATCACCTTCGCGCTGCCGATCATGGCCGGCAACGCGGCGCAGTCGCTCAACGGTTCGATCAACTCGATCTGGGTCGGCCGCTACCTCGGCGAGGCTGCGCTGACCGCGACCGCGAACGCCAACAACCTGATGTTCTTCCTGATCGGCGCGGTGTTCGGCATCGGCATGGCCGCAACGATCCTGATCGGCCAGGCCATCGGTGCCCACGACACCGCCCAGGCGCGCCGGGTGATGGGCACCAGCGCGACCTTCTTCATCTCGTTGTCGGTGGTGCTGGCGGTGGCCGGCTGGTTCCTCGCCGATCCGGTGCTGCGGCTGATGGGCACGCCGGAAGCCGCGCTGCCGATGGCCGAGAGCTACCTGCAGGTGATCTTCCTGGCGATGCCGTTCCTGTATGCGTTCGCCTTTTTCTCGGCGGCGCTGCGCGGTGTCGGCGACTCGCGCACGCCGTTCCGCTTCCTGCTGCTGTCGGTAGTGCTGGACATCGTGTTCAACCCGCTGCTGATCTTCGGCTACGGGCCATTCCCGACGATGGGCATCGCCGGCTCGGCGACCTCGACCTTCCTCGGCCAGGGCATCAGCCTGGTCGCGATGCTGCTGCACCTGCGCCGCAGGCGGCACCTGCTGTGGCTGGGCCGCGCCGATGCCCGGCTGTTCAAACTCGACCTGGTGATCCTGCGTGCGCTCATCGTCAAGGGCGTGCCGATGGGCCTGCAGATGGTGCTGATCTCGCTGGCGATGATCGCGATGATGACGATGGTCAACGCCTACGGCATCGTCACCGCGGCGGCCTATGGCGCGGCACTGCAGCTGTGGACCTACGTGCAGATGCCGGCGATGGCGATCGGTGCGGCCTGCTCGTCGATCGCCGCTCAGAGCGTGGGCGCCGGCGACTGGCACCGGGTCAACGCCACCGCGCGCACCGGCATCGGCTACAACTTCCTGCTGACGGGCGCACTGATCCTGCCGCTGATCCTGCTCGACCGTTACACCCTGACGCTGTTCCTGCCAGATGGCAGTGCGTCGATGGAAATCGCCCGCCACCTCAACCACATCGGGGTGTGGTCGTTCCTGTTCTTCGGGGTGACCTTCGTGGTCTCCGGCGTGGTGCGTGCGACCGGTGCGGTGCTGCCGCCGCTGGTGATCCTGGGCATCGCGCTGTGGGGCATCCGGGTGCCGTTTGCCGAGTGGCTGCAACCCAGCCTCGGCGTGGATGCGGTGTGGTGGAGCTTTCCGATCAGCGCGTTCGCCGCGATGCTGATGTCGCTGGCGTATTACCGCTGGGGGCAGTGGCGCAGCGCGCGCATGCTGCCGGTGGATCCGCACCAGGTCGCGATCCCGTCAGAAGTGCCGGCGCAGGCGCCCTCGCCGATTGCCGACCCACTGCCGGAGCGCGACGCGACCGGCTATTGAGTCGGGGGCACGCGAGCTGGAGCCTGGCGGATGGCTGCGGCCGGTTCCGGACAGGAACGCGTTCCCGGCTGCTTCCCGACAAGGCTTGACCTGGATTGACTTGGCGCAGACCAGCTTGATCTGGATCAGCGTTTACGCCGGCCGTGCATCGCACAATCGTTCCCACGATGCGCCACCGTACGTTCCACCTCTGGATGAACCGCCTGGCACTGGCCGCCGTACTGGCATTGCTGCTGGTCCCGACCACCGGGCGTATGGCGGGCATGGCTCCGATGCAGCCCGAGGCCATCGCATCCGCGGCGGCGACGCTGGCCGGACGCACGGCGTCGGCAGCGCACGCCATGGCAGGTCAGGTGCCGGTGCCGGCATCGGCCGCTGCTCCGATCGCCGCAACGGATAGCCTCGCCACCGCGCACCCGGCCAGCCCGCACTCGCCCCGTCCGGGGCCGAACCCGAACCCCGGCCCACACGATGGTATGCCAGCCGACTGCGCGTACTGCCCGCTGCTGCAGACGATGGCGGCACTCCCGTCATGGATCGCACTGGCCGCGCCGGCCATCGGGCAAGAAGCACGGATAGCGCCGGCCCTGCCGCCGCGCCGCGGACAACGCCATCCCACCGGTCTTGGTTCACGCGGCCCACCACGCGCCGCCTGACGTTCCGCCCGCTTCCCCATCGTTTTTTCCTTCCCCTGCAACGCGCGGCGACGCCCGCTTGCACCCTGCTGTTCTGGAGTTCCCATGCCGTACCTGCGTGATTCGATGATCCGTTCGTCGTGCCTGTCCGTGGCCGTCGCGATGGCCCTCGCCTGCTCCCTGCCTGCCCATGCCGCGACATCGGCCGGTGGCGATACCGCCTTGCCGATCGACCTGGATGCGGTGGTGGTCGTTGCCGCCGCCCCGGTGTCGGCGCTCACGTTCGAAACCGACCCGCGACTGCCACGTCAACCGGTGCCGGCCAGCGATGGCGCCGACTACCTCAAGACCATTCCCGGCTTCACCGCGATCCGCAACGGCGGCACCAACGGCGATCCGGTTCTGCGCGGCATGTTCGGCTCGCGCCTGAACCTGCTCAGCAACGACGGCGCGATGCCGGGCGCGTGTCCGTCGCGGATGGACAACCCGATGTCGTACGTCTCGCCGGAAACCTACGACAGCCTGGTGGTGATCAAGGGGCCGCAGACGGTCCTCTGGGGCCCCGGCGCCTCCGCCGGCACGGTGCGTTTCTCGCGCGACCGCGAGCAGTTCGACGAGCCGACCATGAAGCTCGCCGGCAGCCTGCTGGGCGGCTCCTTCGGGCGCAACGACCAGGTGCTGGATGCGACCTTCGGCGCAGCGCCGGGCTATGCGCGCATCAGCGCCAACCGCTCCGACTCCGACGATTACCGCGACGGCGACGGCAACGACGTGGCGTCGGCCTGGAGCAAGTGGAACGCCGATCTGGCACTGGGCTGGACGCCCGATGTGGACACCGTCGTGGAAGCCTCGGCAGGTACCGGCGACGGCGAGGCGCGGTACGCCGGCCGCGGCATGGACGGCTCGCAGTTCAAGCGCGAGAGCTATGGCCTGCGGCTGGAGAAACGGAACCTGGATGGCCTGTTGGACGGGATCGAGACCAACGTGTTCTACAACCGGGCCGATCACGTGATGGACAACTACAGCCTGCGAAAAACCAATCCGAACGGCGCGATGCCGATGCCCATGGCCTCCAACGTCGAGCGCACCACCACGGGCGGCCGTTTTGCGGCGAGCTGGCGCAGCGACAGCATCGAGGTGACCGCCGGCGTGGACGGCCAGGACAGCCGCCATCGGCGCCGCAGCGCCCACGGCCGGGGGGCCTACCGGTCGCAGCCCTGGACGACGGATGCGCGTTTCCGCAGCGTCGGTGCGTTCGCCGAAGCGACCTGGCACGTCGCCGACCACAACCGGCTGATCGCCGGCGCACGCGCCGATCGCGCCCAGGCCACCGACGAGCGCACCACCCTCGGCAAGATGGGCGCGCCCAACCCCACCGCCGGCAGAACGCGCCACGAAACCCTGACCGCCGGCTTCATCCGCCTCGAGCAGGACCTCGGCGACGTGCCGTTGAACTGGTACGCCGGCATCGGCCACACCGAGCGCATGCCCGACTACTGGGAGCTGTTCTCGCCCAACATGGGACCGACGGGCACGCCCAACGCGTTTGCCGGCGTCGACACCGAAAAGACCACCCAGCTCGACATCGGCCTGCAGTACCGCACGAAGCGCGTCGATGCCTGGATGTCGGCCTACGCCGGCCGGATCGACGACTACCTGCTGTTCCGCTATCACGCCGGCGGCATGATGGGGCCGATGTCCCAGGTCACCAACGTGGACGCGAAGATCCACGGCGCCGAGCTGGGCGTCGAGTACCGCCCGACCCGGCAGTGGAAGCTCGGCGGCACCCTCGCCCAGGCCTGGGGCGCGAACCGCGATGCCGGCACCCCGCTGCCGCAGATGCCGCCACTGGAAGCGCGCCTGTCGCTGGGCTGGGACAACAGCCGCTGGTCCGCCGGGGCATTGGTGCGGGCGGTCGCCGCGCAGGACCGCATCGCTCCGGCGCAGGGCAGCGTGGTCGGCCAGGACCTCGGCCCGAGCGCGGGCTTCGCCACCTTCGCCGTCAACGGCGGGTATCGCTTCAACGAAAAGGCGCAGCTGACGGTCGGCGTCGACAACGTGTTCGACCGCACCTACGCCGAGCACCTCAACCTGGCCGGCAACGCCGACTTCGGCTACCCCGCCGACCCGGTGCGGATCCACGAACCCGGACGTACCGCCTGGGTGAAGCTCAACCTGACGTACTGAGTCGGCTCAGCTCGCCGCGGCCATCCCGTCATGGATGGCCGCGGCGCAGCCCCGTAGCCGGCCCGCCTACGCTGGCTTGCCCTGCCCGAACAGGATCCTGCGTTCCTCGTCGGTCATCGGGCCTTTCGAATACGCGGTCGACGGATCCTCGTAGACCTTGATCGTCGCCGGCCGCTGCCTGATCGCCTCGAACCAGCGGGCGAGATGGGGAAAGTCCTGCAGCCGCTGCCCGTGCGCCTCGTACGGGACGATCCACGGGTAGATCGCCATGTCCGCGATCGAATACGCATCGGCGATGAACTCCCGCCCTTCCAGCTGGCGGTCGAGCACGCCATACAGCCTGGTGACCTCGCGCGTGTAGCGCTCGATGCCGTAGGGCACCGGCTCGGGCGCATAGACGCGGAAGTGGCCGGCCTGCCCGGCCATCGGCCCGAGTCCGGCCACCTGCCAGAACAGCCACTGCAGCGCCTGGAAGTGCGCGCGTTCGTCGACCGGCATGAAGCGCCCGGTCTTCTCGGCCAGGTACAGCAGGATCGCGCCGGACTCGAACAGAGCCAGCGGCTCGCCGCCCATGATTGGCTTGTGGTCGACAATCGCCGGCATCTTGCCGTTCGGCGAGATCGCCAGGAAGTCGGGCTGGAACTGGTCGCCCTTGCCGATATCCACCGGGATGGTGCGGTACTCCAGACCCGCTTCTTCCAGGAACAGGCGGATCTTGTAGCCGTTGGGGGTCGGCCAGTAATACAGATCGATCATGACGAAACCTCGTGCGTTTCCGGTGTTGGACAGCCTACCCATCGCCGCGCCGGTCGGGACAAGCGGAATCGGGATTGAGCATTCCAGGCACTCCGCCGCACCGCCGGCGGACGAGAGTGCCGGCCTTCAGTCGCCAACCGGCAACGCCCGGTCGATCAATTCCGCCAACGGCATATCGGCTGGCAAGGTGCCCATCGCCAGCCCGTGCGCGCCGCCCAGGCGGCTGCGGCAGAACGCCCCGGCCGCCGGGCTGCGGGCCCGCAGCAACAGGCTGCCCTGCAACGCCAGGGCAAGCCGTTCGACGAAATGCCGGGCCTCGGCCTGGTCGATCGCGACCCCGTCCAGCAACGGCCCGCGAAGGCGTTCGACCGCGACCGCATGGTCGGGATGGCCATCGCCGGCAAGCTGCAACTCCGACCAAAGCGCAGCGCCGGTCTCCGGCTCACGCGACAGCGCACGCAGCACGTCGAGGCACTGGATGTTGCCGCTGCCCTCCCAGATCGAGTTCAACGGCGCCTGCCGGTATAGCCGCGGCAGGATCGACTCCTCGATGTAGCCGTTGCCGCCGAGGCACTCCTGCGCCTCGTTGACGAACGCCGGCGCGCGCCGGCACACCCAGTACTTGCCGATCGCGGTGGCGACCCGTGACAACGCCGCCTCGGCGGGATCGCGCGGCGCGGCATCGACCGCGCGGGCGACCCGCATCGCCAGCACCAGCGCGGCTTCGGCCTCGATCGCCAGATCGGCCAACACGTTGCGCATCAGCGGCTGCCCGGCCAGCGGCTGACCGAATGCGCTGCGGTGGCGGCAGTGGTGGATCGCCTGCGCGAGCGCCATGCGCATCTGCGCCGCGCCTCCCAGCAGGCAGTCCAGCCGGGTCAGCATCACCATCTCCAGGATGGTGGCGATGCCGCGGCCCTCCTCGCCGATCCGTTGCGCGCGGGCACCGCAGAACTCGACTTCGGCGGATGCGTTCGACCAGTCGCCGAGCTTGTCCTTCAAGCGGATCAGCCGGAACGCGTTCTTGCGGCCGTCGGCCAGCCGGCGCGGCATCAGGAAGCAGGTCAGGCCATCGGGCGCCTGCGCCAGCACCAGGAAGCCGTCGCTCATCGGCGCGGAAAAGAACCATTTGTGCCCGACCAGCGCGTACCCGTCCGCCGAGGCGACATCGCCGGCACCCGCCAGCCGCGTGGCGACCGTCGTGTTGCCGCGCACATCGCTGCCGCCCTGCTTCTCGGTCATGCCCATGCCGATGGTGACGCCGGTCTTGTCGCCGATCGGCACCTCGCGCGGGTCGTAATGCGCGGCCGCGGCCTTGTCCGCCCACTCCGCCAGCGCCGCCTCGCGCCGCAACACCGGCACGGCGGCGTGGGTCATCGTCAACGGGCAACTGGTGCCCGGCTCGACCTGGTGGTGCAGGTAGCTCAATGCGGCACGGACCACATGCGACCCCGGACGCGGGTCGCGCCACGAGCCGCCGCTGACGCCGTGTTCGATCGCCGCCTGCATCAGCGCGTGGTAGTTGGGGTGGAATTCGACCCGGTCGATGCGGTGCCCGAAGCGGCCGTGGCTGCACAGGCGCGGCCGGTCGCGGTGGGCGTCGAACGCCCGGTCGTACAAGGTGCTGCCGGCCAGGGCGCCATACGCCGCGACCGATTCGATGTGATCGCCGACGTGAACGCCAGCGCCCTCGCGGGCGATCGCCTCGCGCAGCACGATGTCGTCGCGCCACAGGTCGCGCGGGCCGAACTCCGGCGGCTGGTTGTCGACCCGGTGGGTCTCGAATGGCGGGGCATCCGACAACCAGGTATTCATTCCCGCCTCCCATTTCGACTGGTTCATGATCCACCCGCCCGTGCTCGACCGGCCACATCCGACCGGACCACGAATCTAGCGCACGGGCGGTATCGGCACGGCGACGGGCAACCACGGTTACACCGGAACCCGGACACAAAAAAACCCCGCCGAAGCGGGGTTCCTGAAAACGTGGACCGGGTGCCGGCTTACTCGGTCGGCGTGATGTTGGACGCCTGCGCACCCTTCGGGCCCTGGGTCAGCTCGTAGCTGACGCGCTGGCCTTCCTGCAGGCTGCGGAAGCCCTTGGAATTGATCGCGGAAAAATGCGCGAACACATCCGCGCTCCCATCTTCAGGGGAAATGAAACCAAATCCCTTGGCGTCGTTGAACCATTTCACAGTGCCGTACTGCATATCCTGGATGACCTCATGGCTGGGTTGACGCGCGCGGCGTGGGGGCGACCGGACGCCCGCCGAGTATGCAAACTGAACACACGCTTGACAATCGGATCGACGCGATCAGTCAGCAATTCCGCGCGCCAGCAGCGCACCCAGCACTGCCGGCAGGCCCGCCGAGGCCGCGGCGACGTTGTCGAGCACGTCCTGCAGGGTGATCACCTCGTCCGGATCCGGCCCCGCACCGGCCGCCCAGTTGGCGACGATCGCCAGGCAGGCGTAGTCCAGTCCCATCTCGCGCGCCAGACCCGCTTCAGGCATGCCGGTCATGCCGACCAGATCGCAGCCGTCGCGCCGCATCCGGGCGATCTCGGCGCGGGTTTCCAGCCGCGGCCCCTGGGTCGCGCCGTAGCAGCCACCCACCGCCATCGCGATACCGGCCGCCGCCGCCGCGGCGATCACCGCGGTGCGCAGCGAGCGCGTGTAGGGCTCGCCAAAGTCGACGTGCAGCACCTCGTTACCGCCGGCCCCATCGGCCTCGCCGTCCCAGACCGTCGAGACCCGGCCCCAAGTGTAATCGATCAGCTGGTCGGGGCAGCCCAGCACGCCGGGGCCGAAGCGCCCGGTGATGCCGCCCACGGTATTGAGCGCGAGCACGCGTTGCGCACCCAGCGCCTTCAAGGCGGCGAGGTTGGCGCGGTAGTTGACGCGGTGCGGCGGCAACGAATGGCCCTCGCCATGGCGGGCCAGGAACGCGACGCGATGACCGTCGAGGCGGCCGATGCGCACCGGCCCCGACGGCGCGCCGTACCGGGTCACCGGCTGGTGGCTCTCGACATCCGCCAGCCCGGCCAACTGGTACAGGCCGGTGCCGCCGATGACGGCAAGGGCGATCGGTTCGCTCATGGCTTCAGTCCTTTCAGTCCTTCAATGCGTAGATGGCCGGCAGGTTGCGCCCCTGCTCGTGGTAATCCATGCCGTAGCCGAACACGTAGCGGTCCGGCACCTCGATGCCGACGTAATCCGCCTGCAGGTCGGGCACGGCGCGGTCGTGCCGCTTCAGCGCCAGCGCGGCGATACGCACGTCAGCCGCGCCTTCCGCTTGGCACCAGGCGCTGATCGCGGCCATCGTGTGGCCCTCGTCGAAAATGTCGTCGACCAGCAATACCCGCCGTCCCTTCAAGGACGTGGCCGGCCGGTGCTTCCACAGCAGTTCGCCACCGGCGGTCGCGCCGCGATACCGGGTCGCGTGCAGGTAGTCGAACTCCAGGTCCAGGCCCAGCGCTCCCAGCTCCATCGCCAGTTGTGCGGCGAACGGCATGCCGCCGTGCATCACGGTCAGGTACACCGGCCGGGTGTCCACGCCATCGACATAATCGGCACGGATCGCCACCGCCATCCGCGCGATCGCCTGCTCCAGCGCCGCGCGATCGAACAGCAGGTCTGCATCGGCGAGCGCCGTGCGCAGGTCGGCGCTCATGCCAGACCCTCCAGACGGGTGCGGCTGTCCTGGTAACGGCCATCGGCCAGCAGGTTGTCCCAGCCCATCGGGCCACCGCCGATCAGGCCGGTCAGCGCCATCGTGTTGAGCCTGCGGCCCTCGACCGCCTTCAGCGATTCCTCGACCAGTTCCGGATGGCACACCAGCACCACGTCGCAGCCGGCATCCAGATGCAGGTCGACGCGCTGCTTGATGCCGCCGGCGGAGAACGCCGCCGCCATGCCGATGTCGTCGGAGAACACCACGCCGCGGAAGCCCATCTCCTGCCGCAGGATCTCCTCGATCCAGCGCTTCGAA
>DASTUE010000036.1:0-3600 GCA_035759805.1 Lysobacter sp.
AGGCCGCGCAGCACTTCGCCGGCTACCGTTTCGACCTGCTGGCGCAGTCGCTGTACGAGTTCGCCTGGAACGACTTCTGCGACTGGTTCGTCGAGCTGGCCAAGCCGGCCCTGCACGGCGATGACGCCGCTGCCGCGAACAACACCCGGCACACCCTGCTGTACGTGCTGGAACGCCTGCTCAGCCTGCTGCATCCGCTGATTCCGTTCGTCACCGAGGAGCTGTGGCAGCAGGTCGCGCCGCGGCTCGGGATCGACGGCGACACCATCATGCTGCAGTCCTATCCGCAGGCCGGCGACATCGCGACCGCCGGTTATGCGGGCGCCGAGACCGATGTGGAATGGCTGAAGGCGATGGTGTCCGCGCTGCGCCGGGTGCGCAGCGAGCTCAACGTGGCGCCGTCCCGGCAGGTCACGCTGTTGCTCGCCGGTGCCACCGACCGTGACCGCGAGCGCACCGCACGCTTTGACGGCTCGCTGCGTTTCCTGACCAAGCTGGAGCGGATCGAATTCATCGACGACGCGTCCACCGCGCCGGCCGCCGCCACCGCCGTGGTCGGCGAGCTCAAGCTGCTGGTGCCGCTGGAAGGCCTGGTCGACCTGGGCGCCGAGCGCGCCCGGCTGGACAAGGAACTCAAGCGGGTGGAGGTCGAGATCGGCAAGTGCAACGGCAAGCTGGCCAGCGACACCTTCGTCAACAACGCGCCGCCGGCCGTGGTCGAGCAGGAGCGCAAACGCCTGCTCGACTGGAACCTGCAGCGCGACGCGCTGGCGGTGCAGCGGGCGAAGCTGGGCTGACGTCCCTGCCTGAAGTCGGACCGCCCCTCCATGCAGGAGCGACGTAAGTCGCGAATGCACGACGCACCGCGACAACGTGACTTGGCACCGAGCCGGATGCCATGGGCTGCGACCTGATGCCTGCGTCGCAAGGGGGTGCCAGCGTCCCCGGCCCGATTGTGGGCTTCGCGACTGACGTCGCTCCTACATTTCCGGCAGCAGCTCCAGCGCCATCACCAGCCCGTCCTCACGGCCCTGGTGGGCGGGGTAGTAGCGCGGACGACGGCCGATCTCGTTGAAGCCTTCGTCGTGGTACAGCGCGATCGCGTGGGTGTTGCTCGGCCGCACTTCCAGGAACACCCGTTGCGCGCGGCGCGCGCGGGCGAGCTGCAGCAACACGCGCAGCAGGGCGCGGCCGTGGCCGTGGCCCTGCAGTTCCGGGGCGATGCAGATGTTCAGGATGTGCGCTTCGCCGGCCGCCAGGCTCATCAGGAAGTAGCCGACGATCCGGCCCTCGTCCTCCAGCACCCAGGCCGGGTAGTCCGCGTTCAGGCAGTCGCGGAAAATGCCGAGCGTCCACGGGAATTCATATGCGCGCACTTCCAGCGCGTGCACGGCGGCGAGGTCGTCGGCTTGCATCGGCCGGCGATGGAGTTCCGGCAGAGCAGCGTCGGCTGCCTGCGCGCTCACCCGTCGCGACCCCGTCGCAGCGCCCGCAGGCGAACCCACAGGGCGCGCTTGGCCAGCGGATCGCTCCGCAGGCGGTCCAGATCGATATCGAGCATCGCCAATACCTCCTCGGCCGGATCGGCATCGCGTCCGGACACGCGCAGAACCGCAGCGAGGAGGGGGTCAACCGGGACTGGTTCCGGCGGACGGGCGCGTTGGCCGGCGCGGCGGGCCTCTTCCAGTGCCGCCTTCTTGGCCGCCACATCGGTTGGCGGGCGCGGAACTGCCGCGCCGGTCGATGGCGCGACTTCGACCGGATTGGCCACCGGCGCCTGACGCGGCCGCCGCGCCGGGGAATGCGATGCGGCCCGCTCGTCGGCATGCCGGGCCGATGCGGGATCGGGCGACCCGGCACGCGGTGCCGCGTCGCGCACGGGGTGCGCCGCGGGCGGGATCTGTACCGGGTCGGGCGCGACAGCTGGTTCGGCCAAGGCCGGATCGCCGGCCAGCAACAGCACCGGATGGCCCAGCGCCTGCAGCCATTCGTGCTGCTGCGTGGTCCAGAGGCTCATGGCGTGGAGTCCGCCGGCGTCCTCCGCAGACGCCGGAACGCCGCATGCACGGGCCCGGACGCGGCATACAGCGCGGTGATCGCCAGCAGCACGCGCGGCGGATCGATCGCGATGGCGGCCACTACCGCGACCACCACCAGCACCGTCAGGAACGGCATCCGGTCGTGCTGCGGACCGCCGCCCTTGAAGCTGAAATAGCGCACCGGCAGGACCATCAGCAGGGCCGCCGCGACGGTCGCCGCCAGCGCCAGGTAACGCAGCTGATCGCCCTGGTAGCCCAGCACGTAGCAGGTCCAGACCAGGCTGGCGACCAGTCCCGCCGCCGCCGGGCTGGCCAGACCGATGAACCAGCGCTTGTCGACCTGGCCGACCTGCGAGTTGAACCGCGCCAGCCGCAGCGCCGCGCACGCGGCATACAGGAAGGCCGCGACCCAGCCGATCTTGCGCGCGGTGACGCCGTCGAGCGCCATGAACGCCAGCGACCAGTGGTACATCACCAGTGCCGGCGCCAGGCCGAAACTGATCAGGTCGGCCAGCGAGTCGTACTGCACACCGAATTCGCTCTGGGTATTGGTCAGCCGCGCCACCCGGCCGTCCAGCCCGTCGAGGATGGCGGCCACGAAGATCGCGATGCAGGCATCGTCGAAATGGCCCTGGGTGGCGGCGATGATCGCGTAGAAACCGGCGAACAGGCCGCCGGTGGTGAACAGGTTGGGCAACAGGTAGATCCCGCGCGGGCGCGGGCGTGGCGGGGTCGAAAGCGGGTGCGTTGGTTCCATTTCCGCAGTCTAACGCTTGCCTGCACGGCGACGCGGTGCTGCAATCGGACCCTTGACGTCGTCCCCACTGCATTGGAAGCCCTCATGTCCACTTCGCGCGCGTTGCCCCTTGCCCGTTTTCTTCCCTGTCTCGCTGCTGCCGCGTTGCTGGTGTCCCTGCCGCTCGCTGCCGGGGAGCTGTACCAGTGGAAGGATGCCAACGGCGTCACCCATTACTCCGACGCGCCGCCACCCAGCGGCACCTACAAGAACCGTCGCATCCATGACGGCGGCAATGCGGGGAGCGCGAACGAAGCCAGCGAAAAGGCGCCGGTCGAAAGCAGCCAGTGCACCACCGCGCGCACCAATCTCGCCCTGCTGGAAGGCGACGGCCCGGTCGGTATCGACAGCGATGGCGACGGCAAGCCCGACAACGAGATGAGTGCCGACCAGCGCGGCGCGCAGAAGCAGCTGGCCGAAGCCGCGATCAAGGTCCACTGCACCGCCGCTGCTGGCCAGACGCAGTAACGAAAAGCGTTCCGCCGGCCGCCCCCCAGCGGCACGTCAACGGGATATCCGGCGGAAAGTCCGGTCGGATAAACGGGCTGCCCACCAAGCCTCCCACGCCTGCATGCGGGTACCTCGGCTGGCTTACAATAGCCGGCCCGTCGACCTGTGGTACCCGGACATGATCGTCCTCGAGGGCGCTTCCGCCCTGTCTGCGTTCCGTCGCGAACGCCTGCAAGCCCGTCTCCAGCTGCTTCATCCCGATGTGCGCCTGATCGGTGCGTGGCCGGTGTACTGGGCCGAGCCCGATGCCGGGGC
>DASTUE010000037.1:0-37998 GCA_035759805.1 Lysobacter sp.
TCACGCCACGACGCGCGCGCCATGGCTCAGGTCACGCTGGCGGTGCGGGCGGCGTCCGTGCCGATGACGTGGTCCAGCGTTTCAGGTTCGATGATGTCGGCGTGCACGGTTCCCCCCGGTTTTACCAAGTGCTCGACAGTATGGTGCCCGACTGCGTGTCCGACGGCCTGCCCGACGATCGGCATCGGGCGCAGGCCCAGCCGCTCGAACAATGCCAGATCGCGGTCGGTTTCGGGGTTGTCGGTGGTCAGCAGTTTCTCGCCGTGGAAGATCGAGTTGGCCCCGGCCAGGAAACACAGCGCCTGCAGCTCGTCGGACATCTGCTGGCGGCCGGCCGACAGCCGCACCATCGAGCGCGGCATCAGCAGGCGCGCGACGGCGATCGTGCGGGCGAACTCGAACGGGTCCAGCTCGGCCAGCTCCTCGTCGTCGGCCAGCGGCGTGCCCTCGACCTTCACCAGCCGGTTGATCGGCACCGAGTCCGGATGGACCGGCAGGTTCGCCAGCGTCTGCAGCAGGCCCGCGCGCTGGTCGCGCGACTCGCCCATGCCGACAATGCCGCCGCAGCAGGTCTTCAGGCCGACATCGCGCACGTGGCCCAGCGTGTCCAGGCGGTCCTGGAACTCGCGGGTGTGGATGATCTGGTTGTAGAACTCCGGCGCGGTGTCCAGGTTGTGGTTGTAGTAGTCCAGCCCGGCCTCCTTCAGCGACTGCGCCTGGCCGCCGCTGAGCATGCCCAGCGTGGCGCAGGTCTCCAGCCCGAGCGCCTTCACCTCGCGGATCATCGCGGCGACCTTCGGGATGTCGCGGTCGGCCGGCGAGCGCCACGCCGCGCCCATGCAGAACCGCGAGGCACCGGCCGCCTTCGCCGCGCGCGCCTTCTCCAGCACGGCGTCGGTGGACATCAGCTTCTGCGCCTCCACGCCGGTGTGGTACCGCTGCGCCTGCGGGCAGTAGGAGCAATCCTCCGGGCAGCCGCCGGTCTTCACCGACAACAGCGTGCTGATCTGGACCTCGCTGGGGTCGAAGTTCTCCCGGTGCACGCTCGCCGCGCGGAACAGCAGCTCCGGAAACGGCAGGTCGAACAGCGCGCGGACCTCGCTGCGCGACCAGTCGTGCCGGGTCGCGGCGCCGACTTCGGCGGAGTGGCTGGCGGGCCGGACGGTGGTTCCACTGACAGCAGGCATGGCGGCTTTCCGACAGATACGACAAGACAAGCCGGGCAGTCTGGAAAGCATGACTGCCCCTGTCAACCAAACCACGCCGGAAAAAGTTGACAGCCGCTGCGGCCGGCTCACCACCTGGCTGCGCCACGACGCGATCCGGCTGCTGTGGCCGGGCCGTTGCCTGGCCTGCGCCGCGCCGGGCGAAAACGGGCACGACCTGTGCGCCGGCTGCCGCGTCGCGCTGCCCTGGCATGGGCCCGCCTGCAGGTGCTGCGCCCTGCCGCTGCCGGCATCGAAGCCGGCGGAAACCACCCTCTGCGGCGCCTGCCTGCAACAGCCACCGCCACTGGCGCAGACCCACGCCGCCTGCACCTACCGCGCGCCGCTGGACCGGCTGTTGCCGCGCTTCAAGTTCCACCACGACCTCGCTGCCGGCCGCCTGCTGAGCCAGGTCATGGCCGAGGCGTTCGATGCCCTGCCACGGCCGGACGCGCTGATCCCGATCCCGCTGCACCGGGCCCGCCTGCGCCGACGCGGCTACGACCAGGCGCTGGAGCTGGCCCGGCCGCTGGCCGACGCGCTCGCCATCCGGTTGCTCGATGACGCCCTGCTGCGGCCGCGCGCCACCGCGCCGCAATCGCGGCTCGATGCGGCGGGCCGCCAGCGCAACCTGCGCGGCGCGTTCACCGTGCGCCCCGGCGCGGACCTGCCGGCGCACGTGGTGCTGGTCGACGACGTGATGACCACCGGCGCCACCCTGCACGCCGCCGCGATCGTCCTGCGCCGGGCCGGCGTGGCGCGGGTCGATGCCTGGGTGGCGGCACGGGTGCCGTAGGCCCTCCAGCCGCACCGCCCGACGGGCTTGCGCTCAACCCCGCAGGGCGAAGTCCAGCGCGATGCCGGCGAATACCGCCAAACCGACCCAGTGGTTGTGCAGGAACGCGCGGAACAGCGGCCCGCGCTCGCGCTTGCGGCTGATCCGGAACTGCCACGCCACCAGCACCGCGGCGACCGCCAGCCCTGTCCAGTACCAGCCGCCCATCGCCGCGCGCTGGCCCACCAGCATCAGGGCGATGAAGAACAGCGCGTACAGGATTCCCTGGATCACCAGATCCAGATCGCCGAACAGCACCGCGGTCGATTTGGCCCCCACCTTGATGTCGTCGTCCCGATCGACCATCGCGTACCAGGTGTCGTAGGCGGTCGACCACAGGATGTTGGCGACGTACAGCAGCCACGCCAGCGCCGGCACCTCGCCGGTCACCGCTGCAAACCCCATCGGGATGCCCCAACCGAACGCCATGCCCAGGTAGACCTGCGGCAGGTAGGTGTAGCGCTTCAGGTAGGGGTAGGTCGCCGCCAGCAACAGGCCGATCAGGCTCATCCAGACCGTGAGCCGGTTCATCGTCAGCACCAACGCGAACGCGGCCAGCATCAGCACCGCGAACAGCACCAGCGCCTCGCGACCGCGCACCGCGCCGGTCGCCAGCGGCCGCTCACGGGTGCGCTCCACGTGCGGGTCGAGCCAGCGGTCGGCGTAGTCGTTGACCACGCAACCGGCCGAGCGGGTCAACCAGACCCCGGCGGTGAACACGAACAGCGTCCATACCGGCGGCACGCCCTCGGCGGCCAGCCACAGCCCCCACCAGGTCGGCCACAACAGCAGCAGCCAACCGATCGGGCGGTCGTTGCGGGTCAGCTGCCAGTACAGCCGCAGACGGGTCTTCCAGACCGGCACGGGAACGGGTTCGAAACGCTCGTAGCTCATCGGCCGATTATGGCGGATGCCACGATATGTCCGGCACGTCGGCCGGCGCTCGTCTTCAGCCAATCCGTGAGAGTGGCCGCGCCCTCGACCGGTTTTGATTGAGGCGAACGTGCTCGTCCCGATTTGCCCGACCCGGGCGCACGGCGCGATTTGCCGCTAGAATGCCCTCCCCGCACGACCGGGATCGATCGAGCCGAACCGGCTCCCTGCACCCCGGCCGATCCTGCGGCCCGTCATGCGCCTGTAGCTCAGCCGGATAGAGTAGTGGCTTCCGAAGCCATTGGTCGGGGGTTCGAATCCCTCCAGGCGCGCCATTTCCCCTTCAAGTTCAATGACTTGCGCTCGACCAGCAGTGCAGGGCGCGGCATGCGCGTGTTGCCGCGGCCCAACCGGTCGCGGCGGGTAGCGGGGGTGCACCAGAATCCTGCCCGCCGCGGGTTTGGGCGGGCCAACACGTCGGAGCAGTCGCAACCGGCAGGCGCACGGTTCACACCGGCGAGACCCGACCATTCGCTGCAACGCCGACGCCGGCCTGCGACAATGTGACACCCCTTGTTCAGGTGCTGCCCACCAAGCTGCGCGATGTTTGCGTCCGCGTGGCGTGCCACTTCTTTCCGATGACCGATTCCAGTCCCATCGTCCACCTGACCGATCTGCGCCTCGACCGCGGCGGGCGCACGGTGTTGCGCGACATCAACCTGAGCGTGCCGCGCGGGCAGGTGGTCGCGGTGCTCGGTCCGTCGGGCAGCGGCAAGTCGACCCTGCTGGCGGCGCTGACCGGCGAGCTGGAACCGGCCGCCGGCACGGTGGAGATCTTCGGCCAGCCGATGCCGCAGTCCTCGCGCGCGCTGCTGGAACTGCGCAAGAAAATCGGCGTGATGCTGCAGGGCAATGGCCTGCTGACCGACCTGACCGCGGCCGAGAACGTCGCCCTGCCGCTGCGCACGCATACCCGGCTGCCGAAACCGGTGATCGAACGGCTGGTGCGGATGAAGCTGCATGCGGTCGGCCTGCGCGCGGCGGCCGATGCGTTCCCGCGCGAGCTGTCCGGCGGCATGGCGCGCCGGGTCGCACTGGCCCGCGCGCTGGCGATGGACCCGCCGCTGATGATCTACGACGAGCCGCTGACCGGGCTCGACCCGATCGCCAGCGGCGTGGTGATGGAACTGGTGCGCCGGCTCAACGACAGCCTCGGCCTGACCAGCATCGTGGTGACCCACCACGTCCACGAGACCCTGCCGGTGGCCGACCACGCGATCGTGATCGCCAACGGCGCGATCGTGTTTTCCGGCACGCCGGCCGAGCTGCAATCCAGCACCGATCCGCTGGTCCGGCAGTTCCTGGACGGCAACCCGGACGGGCCGATCCCGTTCGATGCGATGCCGCGCGACACCGACACCCGACCCACGAAGGAAGCCGCCTGATGGCGCTGGTTGCCGCTACCCGTTCCGTCGGCCGCGCCGGCCTGTTCACCCTGTCGGTGCTGCGGGCGTCGGTGCCGAGCACCGACCTGTTCCGAGAATTTGTGCGCGAGATCTACAAGATCGGCGCACGTTCGCTTCCGATCATCGCCGTTGGCGGCGCGTTCGTCGGTCTTTCGCTGACATTGCTGGCCTACCGCGCGCTCGACACCTACGGCGCCAGCAACCAGGTCAGCATGATCCTGGGGCTGGGCATCTACCGCGAACTCGGCCCGGTGCTGACCGCGCTGCTGTTCATCGGCCGCGCCGGCTCGTCGATCGCCGCCGAACTGGGGCTGATGCGCGCCACCGACCAGATCACCGCGCTCGGCCTGATGGGCATCGACCCGGTCGGCAAGGCGGTCGCGCCGCGGTTCTGGGCGGCGGTGCTGTGCGTGCCGCTGCTGACCGGTTTCTTCTGCAGTCTGGCGATCAGCGCCAGCTACCTGGAAGCGGTGCACGTGATCGGCATCGACGCGGGCATCTTCTGGCAGGTGCTGCGCGACAGCGTCGACCTGGTCGACGATTTCGGCATGGCGATGGTGAAGTCGGCGGTGTTCGGCGCGGTCGCCGCGCTGGTCGCCGCGTACGTCGGCTTCCACGCCGAGCCCACCATCGAAGGCACCTCGGTGGCGACCACCAAGGCCGTGGTCAACGCCTCGCTGCTGGTGCTGATGCTGAATTTCGTGATGTCCGCGCTGCTGTTCCGCTGATGCCGCACCGACACGACTCCACTCTTGCCCTGCATCCGCCGATGCACCGAAACACCAAGGTAGACACCCATGAGCAACCGTAGCCCCCGTATCGAATTCGCCGTCGGCGCGTTCCTGCTGCTCGCGCTGGCCTCGTTGCTGGTGCTGGCGATCAGCTCCACCAACGGCAAGCTGGGCTGGTTCGGCGGCAACGATTACGAGATCACCGCCCGCTTCAGCAATCTCGGCCCGCTGCGCGCGAACGCCCCGGTCAAGATCGGCGGCGTCGCGATCGGCCACGTCTCCCACATCACCCTGGACCCGGTGAAGCTGGACTCGGTGGTCACCCTGGCCATCGACGCGCGCTACGACGACCTGCCGGCCGACACCAGCGCGGCGATCCTGACCTCCGGCCTGCTCGGCGAAAGCTACGTCGGCCTGCAGCCCGGTGGCGATCCGGAGCCGCTGAAGGCCGGCGATCAGATTTTCCTGACCCAGTCCTCGGTCGACCTGATCCAGATGGTCGGCAAGTACATGTTCAGCGGCGGTGCGGACAATGGCGGCGCATCCGCCGAGGACGCCGACCCGGCCGGGCAAGCCGACGACGTGCCGGCCTATCTGCAGGAAAGCGGCACCACGCCCCCCAAGGAATGAATCCGATGAAAACCTCTGCCTCGTCCATCCTCCTCTCCGCTGCGCTGCTTGCCGGCATGCCGACGCTGGCGTTCGCCGCCGGCGCCCCTGCGCCGGCCGCCGCGACCACCACCGCGCCGAGCAAGCTGGTGCTCGACAACGCGACCCGCATCCTGACCACGCTGGAAGCGCGCCGCGCCGAGTTCAGCAGCGACCGCGCCGCGCTGCGCACCTACATCGCCGGCGAGTTCGACCAGATGTTCGACAGCCAGTACGCCGCGCGGCTGGTGCTGGGCCGTCATGGCCGCGGGGCGTCTGACGCCGATATCACGCGGTTTTCCAAGGCCCTGACCAACAACCTGATGCAGCGTTACGGCTCCTCGCTGCTGGACTTCAACACCCGGTTGAAGGTGCGGGTGAAATCGGAAACCCCGCTGCGCGGCGGCGCCATGGTCAAGGTCTCCAGCGAGTTCCTGCGCCAGGGCGGCGATCCGATCCCTGTCGATTACCTGATGCACAAGGTCGGCAACAACTGGAAGGTGTTCGACGTGATGGTCGAGGGCGTCAGCTTCGTGCAGACCTTCCGCAACCAGTTCGACGAGCCGCTGTCGCGCAAGTCGATCAACGCGGTCGCCGCCGACCTGGAAGCCGGCAAGCTGCAAGCCACCACCACCACCAACTGAGCATGGTGATGCCGACCACGACCGCCACCGTAGTCCGCGACGGCGATGCGCTGGTGTTCACCGGCACCCTCGACCGTGCCGCGGTGCCCGGGCTGTGGAAGGCAGCGATGCCGCTGCTGGCCGGCATCGCGCGTCTCGAACTGGGCAAGGTGGACGCCGTCGACAGCGCCGGCGTGGCGCTGCTGGCCGAGTTGGCCGAGCGCGCGGAAGGCGTGGTCGTGAGTGGCGACCCGACCGGCCTGGCGGAGCTGCGCAGCGCGTACCGGCTCGGTTCGGCGCTGGACTTCGCCTCCTAGTCCGTTCCGGGGTTTTGCCGGAATTCACCGTCCCGCCCGTGCGTGATCGCACCTTAACGACTGCGCCCTAGACTGCCACCCATGCCTCCAGCCCCCGCTCGCACCGCGCGCATCCCGTACGTCCTGACGCTTGCCCTGGCGATAAGTGCGAGCGGATGCGCCACCGCGCCTTCGATGGCGGCGGCGCCCGACCGCATCCCGCAGACCGGCAGCGCAGCCATCGGGAGTGCCAGCGACGCGTCGGTCGACTCCACCCCGTTTGCCGCCACGGCGGCGGGCCAGCTCGACGCGGACACGACACCCTCCGCCGCCGTCCCGGCGCGTCCCGCCAACGACGGCGACCCCGCGCAAGCCGAGCCTGCGCCGGGAGAGCAAGCGCCGACCGGATCCGGGCCCACCGGCTCGCTGGCGGAGCCCACCCAGGCGGAAGCCGATTTCGACGCGCTCTACGGCGGCCAGACCTACAACCCGGTCGCGGACCCGACCTTGCCGGCACCGGCGCAGGTGCCCGGGGCCTACGACCCGTGGGAGCGCTACAACCGCAAGATGCACACCTTCAACAACGCCGTCGACCGCAGCATCGCGCGGCCGCTGGCGCGGTTCTACGTGGCCGTAACGCCGCGACCGGTCCGGCTGGGCGTCAGCAATTTCTTCAACAACCTCGGCCAGCCGGTATCGGCGGTCAACGCGCTGCTGCAGGGCAAACCCGCCCAGGCCGGCCACTCGCTGGGACGCTTCCTGCTCAACAGCACGCTCGGGATCGGCGGCATCTTCGACCCCGCCAGCGATGCCAAACTGGACCGGCGCAGCGAGGATTTCGGCCAGACCCTGGGCACCTGGGGCTGGGCGCGCTCGCGTTACGTCGAGTTGCCGCTGTTCGGCCCGCGCACCGTGCGCGACGTGTTCGGCATGATCGGCGACGCGCCGCTGAGCCCGTTGCGCCAGGTCGAGGAAGACGCCATCCGGATCCCGCTGCAGGGCCTGCAGCTGGTCGATGTGCGCACCCAGCTGCTGGCCACCGACAGCCTGCGCGAGGGCGCCGCCGACGACTACGCGCTGGTGCGCGACGCCTGGACCCAGCGCCGCGACTACCAGATCTTCGGCGACCGCATGGGCGAGGACAGCGACCAGTCGTTGCCCGACTACCTGCTCGACGACAGCAACCCGCTGGTCCCGGCCGGCGCGATGCCGGTGATGCCGACGGACAACTAGCCTGCGACGGACGGCCACCGTCCGTGAGGCTCAGTCCTCGTCATCAAGCTCGAGTCCGGCACCCAGCAGGCGCTGGCTCTCATCGACCGGCAGCGTTTCCACCTCCCTGAGCCGGCGCTCGATCGCACGGGTGCGCACGCCGGCCGCATGGATGCTGTTGCGCACCGTGTCGAGCTGGCTGCTGGTGCGTTCCAGCACCACGCCGAACTTGCCGAACTCGCTTTTGACCGCGCCCAGCAGTTGCCAGACTTCACTGGAGCGCTGCTCGATCGCGAGCGTGCGGAAACCCATCTGCAGGCTGTTGAGCAAAGCCAGCAGCGTGGTCGGTCCGACCACCGTCACCCGGTGGTCGCGCTGCAGGCTTTCGAACAACCCCGGACGCCGCAGCACTTCCGCGTACAGGCCTTCCGTGGGCAGGAACATCAGGGCGAAATCGGTGGTGTGCGGCGGGGCGACATAGCTTTGCTGGATCTTCCGGGCCTCCTCGCGGATGCGCCGCTCCAGCGCCACCGAGGACACCGCAACCGCATCGGCATCGGCCCGGTCCTGCGCGTCGAGCAGGCGCTCGTAATCCTCGCGCGGAAACTTGGCGTCGATCGGCAACCGCACCGGCGTATCGGGCTGCGTGCCCGGCAGGCGCACTGCGAACTCGACCCGCTGGCCGCTGCCCGGCACCGTGACGATGTTGCAGTCGTACTGCTCGATCGTCAGCACCTGCTCCAGCAAGGCACCCAGCTGGACCTCGCCGAATGTTCCGCGGGTCTTGACGTTGCTCAGCAGGCGCTTGAGGTCGCCGACGCCGTTCGCCAGTTGCTGCATCTCGCCCAGTCCGCGCTGGACCTGCTCCAGCCGCTCGGAGACGAGCCGGAAGGATTCACCGAGCCGGGTTTCCAGCGTGGACTGCAGCTTCTCGTCGACGGTCGCGCGCATCTGCTCCAGCTTGGCCGCGTTGTCGGTCTGCAGCTCGCGCAGCTTCTGCTCCAAGGTCGCGCGCATCTCGCCGATCCGCAGTTCGTTGCGCTGGGTCAACTCGGTCAACCGCTGGCCGACGGCATCGCTGGAGCGCTGCTGCAGTTCGGCACTCTCGCTACGCGCCTTGCGGGCATCCTCCAGCAGCGCGTCGCGCAACAGGTCCAGCCGCTGGTCGGTGCGCACCGTCAGCTCGGTCAGCTTGCCGCCAAAGCCTTCCATGCGCGCGTCCTGCTGGTTGACGATACTGTCCAGCTGCTGACGCAGCTCGCTGCGGCCGTCACGCTGCTCGTCACGCAAAGCCTGCTCCAACCCGGCCCGGTGGGCCTCCAGCAGGGCATCAGGCTTGCGCAGCAACAGCATGACCAGCAACACGATCGCGACCAGGACCGCGACCAGCAGGACAATCAGGATCAATGAGGATTCAGGCATGTCACCAGTGTATCCGGCGTCGTCGCTGCAGCTGAGACGCGGCGGCGACAGCAGAGTACCGCCACCGGCTTCGGAGTGCCCGTCGTGCGCAGGAGGCGGCTGCTGTTTCGTTGCCGATCAACGGCCTAACGTCCATGGATCCCCGCTTTCGCGGGGATGACGGGTTGCTGCGGGGGTGATGACAACTGTTCAGATGTTCCCTGGAGTGCAAACCGATTCGAGGTCGCGAATACGTCACCCGCGCCGACGCATCACTCAAAACCGCCGACAGCCAAGCTCCGAGGCGGCGTCCTGTCGGGGTGCTGCGTAAAGCACGCCATGGATGGCGTGCGGCGGTGAGTGCGGCCATGGATGGCCGCCCGAACCGGGGAGCAGCACCCCGACAGGACGCCGCCCATCCCGGAGTCCGCACACCCCACCGCTGTTGCGGTTGCGGTTGCTGTTGCGCCGTCGGCGCTTAGTCCAGCACCCGGCAGAACACCGCTTTCAGGTAACGCGATTCCGGCACCTGCGCGAGCCACGGGTGGTCGGCACCGGCGCCGGCGACCTTGAGGATCTGCACGGTGCGGTTCGAGTAGAACGCGGCGCGGCGGAGCATGTCGAGGAACTGGTCCTCGCTGACCAGCCCGGTGCAGGAGAACGTCGCCAGCAGCCCGCCGGGCTTGACCACGCCCATCGCCAGCCGGTTCATGTCGAGGTACTTCTTCAGCGCCGGGATCACCTGCTCGCGGTCGCGGGTCATCTTGGCCGGGTCGAGGATCACCACGTCGTACTGCTCGCCCGCGTTGCCGGCATCGCGCAGCCACGGAAAGATGTCGGCCTGGATGAACTTGACCGGCGCGCTGTTGAGCTTGGCGTTGCCCTTGGCGATCGACAGCACATCGGCATCGATGTCGACCCCGACCACCTCAGCCGCGCCCCGCGCCGCGGCGTAGATGCCAAAGCCACCGGTGTTGCAGCACAGGTCGAGCACGCGCTTGCCTTCGACGTGCCGGCTCAGCCACTGGCGGTTCTCGCGCTGGTCGGCGAAGAAGCCGGTCTTGTGCGCGCCGCAGGGGTCGGCACGGAACCTGATGCCGTGCTCGGTGATGACGCTGGCCTGCACCGGCTCGGTGCCACGGAAGTCGAAGCTCTCCTGCTTCTGCACGTGCTCGTCGGCGAACATGTAGAAGCGGCAGCCGGGGAACTGCTCGCGCAGCGCGGCCTGGATCCACTCGCGGTGACGGAACGCGCCGGCACTGAAGAACTCCAGCACCAACAGGTCGGCATAGCGGTCGACCACCAGCCCGGAAATGCCGTCGCCTTCGCTGTGGAACACGCGCCAGGCGTCGCTGATCTCGTCGAGCTTCAGCACGTCGCGGCGCAGCGAGACCGCCGCGGCGATCTTGCGCGCGAACCAGTCGGCATTGATCACCGCGTTGGGGTCGCTGTCGAGCATGCGCAGGGCGATGCGCGAATGGCCGTTGTAGAAACCGCGGCCGATCAGGTCGCCGTCCACGCCGATCACATCGACGATCGCGCCGGGCCGCGGGCGCTGCTCGGGCTTGGCGACCAGGCGCTGGAAGATCCACGGGTGCGAGGATTTCCAGGCGTTCTTGAGGTGGACGGTGGGGATGTCGTTGGGGTTGCTGCTGTTCATCCGGCCATTGTAGCGGGCGATTGCCGCCCGACCCGGGCGGGTATAGGCTGGGGACTCGAAGGGGAGTAGCCCCCTCTCGCCGCGACCGTCATTACGAGCGCCTGCTCCGGTCCGGCGGCAACCCGCCCCGCGGGTTGCGAGCGAGACCTTCGCCGCCCGCGGCGAAGGTGCATCCACACCCGATCCCCCGCCACCCCGGCGGCTTCGCGCGGTGAGGATCCTTATGCACACCATTGGCACCCCGCTGCTGTGGAGCGTATTCACCGCCGTCATCACCGTCGCCCTGCTGGCCGATCTGGTGCTGCTGCGCCACGGCGGCCCGCACCGGGTCACGTTCCGCGAGGCGCTGCTGTGGAGCCTGGGCTGGGTAGCGCTGGCGCTGCTGTTCAACGCCGCGCTGTGGTGGTACGTCAGCGCCGACGCCGGCGCGGCCGCGGGCCAGCGGGTGGCACTGGAGTTCCTGACCGGCTACCTGGTGGAGAAGTCGCTGGCGGTCGACAACATCTTCGTTTTCCTGATGCTGTTCAGCTACTTCGCGGTGCCGGACGAGCAGCGGCAGCGGGTGCTGGTGATCGGCGTGCTCGGCGCGATCGTGCTGCGCGCGCTGATGATCTTCGCCAGCGCGCTGCTGCTGGCGCGGTTCCACTGGGTGCTGTACCTGTTCGGCGCGTTCCTGGTGGTGACCGGGGCGAAGATGCTGTGGTTCGCCGGGCAGACGCCCGACCTGGAACGCAATGCGGTGCTGCGCTGGATGCGCCGCCACCTGCCGTTGAGCGCGGACTACCACGGCGGCCGGCTGACGGTGCGCGAGGGCGGTCAGCGCCGCTTCACCCCCTTGTTCCTGGTGGTGGTGCTGATCGGCATCACCGACGTGATCTTCGCGGTCGACTCGATCCCGGCGATCTTCGCCATCACCACCGACCCGTTCATCGTGCTGACCTCGAACGTGTTCGCGGTGCTCGGGCTGCGCGCGATGTTCTTCCTGCTGGCGGGGATGGCCGATCGCTTCCACCTGCTGCCTTACGGGCTGGCGCTGGTGCTGATGTTCATCGGCGCGAAGATGCTGCTGGCCGACCTGTACCCGATCCCGCTGCCGGTGTCGCTGGCGGTGGTGGTGGCAGTGATCGGTGCGACGGTCGCGTTCAGCCTGCGCTTTCCGCCGCGCGCCCCGGCGCCCCGATCGAACAAGCGGTGATCGCGGTCACGTCCGCGGCCTGCCGGGACCCGAGGCTGCCTTGCAAACCGCAACCCCGCCGCCACCTCTTCCACCATGCACCTGCCCACGCCCGAGCACCCCTTCGACACGCCGGCGCAGCGCGCGGCCGACCGCAAGCGCTGGATGGGGGCATTCAACCTCAGCCTGGCCAGCGTGCTGCTGTTGCTGATGGTGTATTCGCTGCAGGACAGCATCGACCTGCGCAACTGGATGGTGCAGCCGTGGTCGGCGATCGGCCTGCTGGGACTGATCGGTGCGCCGCTGCTGCACGGCTCGTTCGACCACCTGGTCGCCAACGCGATCTCGCTGCTGATGCTGGGCACGCTCGCCGGCGGCATGTACCCGCGCGCCACGCTGCGCGCGCTGCCGCTGATGTGGCTCGGTTCCGGCCTCGGTGCGTGGCTGCTGGGCGAGCCGGAGTCGCACCACCTGGGCGCGAGCGGCATCACCCACGGCCTGATGTTCCTGGTGTTCGTGCTAGGCCTGCTGCGTCGCGACCGGCCGGCGATCGCCGCGGCGATGATCGCGTTCTTCCTCTATGGCGGGATGTTGCTGACCGTGTTCCCGCGCGAGCTCGGGGTGTCGTGGCAGGCGCACCTGGGGGGCGCGATCGGCGGCGTGCTGGCGGCATTGGCGTGGCGGCGGATGGACCCGCAGCCGCCGCGCAGGAAGTACAGCTGGGAACTGGAGGAAGAACAGGCGGCTGCGGACGCGTTGGGAGAGGAGCGCGACAGTCTGGAACCGCCTTCGCCATCCGATGTGCCGGTGCTGTGGCATCGCCCGCAGGAACCGGAACGCGGCGTGGTGCTGCCGTTCCGACGCCGGCAGTGATGCTGCGGCCGGGCTCATCGAACGTCGGGATCACGACGCACGCTTCTCGCGCGCGAGCGCTGCGGCCTCTCCCGCCACCGGCAGTTTGAATGCCGGCGTCATGCGCCGGCGCAGACCGGCCCACAGCAACGACCCCGCCGGACGCGGGTCGTCCCAGCGGAACACGTGCCGGTGCGCACGCGCCCATTGCCATGCGGCGCGCCACCACGACCGGCTCGCGCCGGCGCAGCGCACCGCCTTGAAGTCGTCGTCCAGCCGGACGCACCCCGCGCCATTGACCGGAGCGCGTCGCGGGCGCGTGACCGGCAGGCCCTGGGCGTCCTGGTAGGCCATCGCACAGACGTTGACGCCGCACCGCGCGGCAAACTCCACGTACCACCATGCGCGGGTGTTGACCTCGAGAATGCACAGGCGGCCATCGCGGGCATCGCGCTTGAACTCCGCGCTGAAGATGCCGCGGTACCGGAGGTCGGCCAACAACGTTTCCAGATGGCCGACCGCCGCGCCCAGCTGCTGCAACGGCACACTTTCGCAGTACGAACTGTTGCCGAAGTCCGCCGGATGGATGCGCCAGCGGCGCCGCGCGAACAGGCCGGTGAGCGCGCCGTCGGCATCGCGGAAACCGTCGATGAAATAGTGGTCGGCGGAGGTGCCGGGAACGTACTCCTGGGCGATGAGCTTGAAGCCGCGGTCGTCGAGCCGGTGCCAGATCTCCTCGAACTCGGCGCGGCTGTTGGCCCACATCCCCTTGGCACCGAAGGCCGCGTTGAACGCCTGCGAGTCGGCGGGTTTGACGAACACCCGGTCGAGCGAGTCGAACGGCACTGCCGCGACATCCGCGGCGCTGGAGATCTCGAAGGTGCGCGGATGCGGGATCGTGGTGGATGCCAGGTAACGACCGAACAGCGACTTGTCCTGCAGGACCTGCAGGCTCGCGCGCGGACTGGAGCTGACCCGGAAACGGTGGCCGAGCTCGCCGTGCGGCAGGTCGGCCAGCCACAGCGCCGCATCGTCGCGCGCCGGCACCAGCACGGCGCCCTCCAACGGCATCGCGCGCAGCAGTTCGGCGGTACCGGCCCTGGTCGACCCGTCCCAGCCGGCGCCGGGTACCGGCCGGTACCAGCGCGATCGGGTGACCAGGTCGTCCTTCGGACAGGCCACGTAAGCGGGAATGCCGGCGAGCACCAGCGAACGCAGCGCCCCCAGTCCGGTTTCACCCCGGCCGACCACGATGGCCGGCAAACGGCCATCCGATTTTCCGCCCGCACCAGATGTACTCATGGGATTCTCCATTGCCACCCGTCATGCAATGCCGACCGGCGTCCCGCTGAATGTCGCGATGCCAGGCATCGCTCCCACTGGATGACAACGCCAGACCCTCGAATGATCGGACAGACCTCTTCAGGCACGCCCGGCACCCATGGGCGACGGGGATGGATGACGTTCAACCCGCTGCCCGTATCCTTCACGCTCCGCCCATTCCCAGAACGCCCACTCTTTGCCATGCCGATCACCGACTCCCTCCGGCGCCCCTCGTGGCTGCCGCTGTGCCTGGCCGCGCTGCTGGGCGCCTGCACCGGCAATACGAAGCCGACGCCCGCACCGGCGGTCATCACACCGGCACCGGTGGCCGAGATCCGCATCGGCATCGCGCTGGGCGGCGGCGCGGCCAAGGGCTTCGCCCATATCGGCGTGATCAAGATGCTGGAAGCCAACGGCCTGGAACCGGTGGTGGTGTCGGGCACCAGCGCCGGCAGCGTGGTCGGCGCGCTGTACGCCAGCGGCATGGACCCGTTCCAGATGCAGCAGCAGGCGTTCGCGCTGGACGAATCGAAAATACGCGACGTGAGCCTGTTTTCCGGCGGCATCATCAAGGGCCAGAAGCTGCAGGACTACGTCAACGAACTGGTCGACAAGCGTCCGCTGGAGCGCATGAAGAAGCCGTTCGCGGTGGTTTCCACCCAGCTGGAAACCGGCGAGCGCACGGTGTTCGTGCGCGGCAACACCGGCCAGGCGGTGCGCGCCTCCAGCAGCATCCCCGGCGTGTTCGAGCCGGTCACCATCGGCCAGAAGCATTACGTCGATGGCGGCATCGTCAGCCCGGTGCCGGTGGATGCGGCGCGCGAGCTGGGCGCGGATTTCGTGATCGCGGTGGACATCTCCGCCGTCGCCAGCGGCAAGCCGCCCGGCAGCCTGCTGGGCAACCTCAACCAGTCCATCGCGATCATGGGACGCAAGCTCGGCGCGCAGGAACTGGCGCGCGCCGACGTGGTGATCCGGCCGAAAGTCGACGACATCGGGCCGGCCAGCTTCGAGCAGCGCAACAACGCGATCCTGGAAGGCGAGAAAGCCGCGATGGCGGCGATGCCACAGATCCGCGCGCGGCTGGCGGCAATGCAGCAGGCCCGCGTCGATGCCGCCACGGCGAAAGCACGCGCCACCGCTGCCGCAAAAACGAAGGCCGCCGCCGAAGCCGCGCAGCGCTGCGCACTTGAGCAATCGCGACTGGCAAGCCTGCTGGGGCGCGATCCGGTGTGCGCAGCGGATGCGGCCAGTCAATAGGCTTCCCGTTCGTACCGGACAGGAAAACCTACCGCTGGCAGGAACTGGCCGATTGACTGGTCGCAATGAAAGACCGCATCACCGCCCCGGCAGCGGCATCCCGCGGAACGCCTTCACCGTGCGCAGCACGAAGCTCGAATTGACGTCGTCGACGCCGGCCTGGTTGAGCAGGTGGTCGAGCAGGAAGCGGGAAAAATGTTCGAGGTCGCGCACCACGACCTGCAGCAGGTAGTCCATGTCGCCGGTCAGCGCGTGGCAGGCGACCACCTCGTCCCACTGGTTGACGAACTCGCCGAACACCTCGATCGCGCTGGTGTCGTGCCGGCTCAGCTGGACCCGGACGAAGGCCTGCAGGCCCAGGCCGAGCCGTTCGGGATCCACCACCGCGCGGTAGCCGGCGATCACGCCGTCGCGCTCCAGCCGCTGGACCCGGCGCAGGCAGGCCGACGGCGACAGGTTGACCCGCTCGGCCAGCTCGGCATTGGTCTGCCGGCCGGCGCGCTGCAGCTCGGCCAGCAACAGCAGGTCCGTCCGGTCGAGGGTAGGACTTGGCATGTCGTTGCACCAATTCTTCTGATCAAGCAATAGTCGTGCGCAATCACCCGCATATCAAGCAACAACGCAATACGGTTGCGTGGACATCCCGTTAGAGTGAATGGTCTCGTGCGGATCCTGTGTTTCAACGTGGTCACGGCCATGCCCCCGCACGCCAACCCCTACCGGAGACCCGCGCCATGGAATCGCCTGTCCGCGTCGAATCGCAGCTGACCGACAAGGGCTACGTGCCGGTCTATACCACCGCCGTGGTCGAGCAGCCCTGGGACACCTATACCGACACCGACCACGCGGTCTGGGCACGGTTGTTCGAGCGCCAGAAACGCCTGCTGCCGGGCCTGGCCTGCGACGAGTTCATCGCCGCGCTGGACGCGATGGAGATGACGCCGGACCGCATCCCGAAGTTCGATGACCTCAACCCGATCCTGCGCGCGGCCACCGGCTGGGAGCTGATCGGCGTGGAAGGCCTGCTGCCGGAGCTGACCTTCTTCGAGCACCTCGCCCAGCGCCGCTTTCCGGTCACCTGGTGGATCCGCAAGCCCGAGCAGATGGACTACCTGGCCGAGCCGGACCTGTTCCACGACCTGTTCGGCCACGTGCCGCTGCTGATGAACCCGGTGTTCGCCGACTACATGGCCGCCTACGGCCGCGGCGGCGTGAAGGCGCACGGCATCGGCGCCGACGCGCTGGTCAACCTGACCCGGCTGTACTGGTACACGGTCGAGTTCGGCCTGATCGCCCAGAAGGACGGGTTGCGGATCTACGGCAGCGGCATCGTGTCGTCCAAGGGCGAATCGATCCACTGCCTGCGCAGCGACGCGCCGAACCGGATCGGCTTCGACCTGGAGCGGATCATGCGCACCCGCTACCGCATCGATACCTACCAGAAGACCTATTTCGTGATCGACAGCTTCGAGCAGCTGATGGACGCCACCGGCCCGGACTTCGCGCCGATCTACCAACAGCTCGCCACGCAGGAGTCAATCCCCGCCGGCGACGTGCTGGAAACCGATGCCGTCTACCACCGCGGCACCGGCGAAGGCTGGCTGACTGACGGCGACGTCTGATCCGCGCCACGGCGAGGCCGGTCATCGCGCTGGCGGATGAAGGCAACAGCCCGGCGTCGACAACGACTCCCGTCCCGGGATGCTTCCAGCGACCTGCGACACCGCGGGGCGGTTGCACGCCACCGGTGCAGGCCCGCATCGCCACGACCGACTGATGGCGGAAGCCCGCACGCGCCGGGCGGCTTACAATGCGGCCCTCGCCACTGCACCGGGAACACCACGATGTCGTCCACCAGTCCGAACAGCCGCCACTCCTTGACCCGCTTCCTGATCGAGGAGGAACGCGCCGGCCACATCGGCCCGGACCTGCGGCTGCTGATCGAGGTGGTGGCCCGGGCCTGCAAGCGGATCTCGATCGAGGTCGGCAAGGGCGCGCTGGGCGGTGTGCTCGGCGATGCCGGCACGCCCGGCGCGGCCAGCATGAACGTCCAGGGCGAGGCGCAGAAGAAGCTCGACGTGATCGCCAACGATGTGCTGATGGAAGCCAATGCCTGGGGCGGCCACCTCGCCGGACTGGCGTCGGAGGAGATGGACCACAGCGTGCCGATCGCCGACATCTCGCCGGACGGCCCGCGCGGCAACTACCTGCTGCTGTTCGATCCGCTCGACGGCAGCTCCAACATCGACGTCAACATTTCCGTCGGCACGATCTTCTCGGTGCTGCGCTGCCCCGAAGGCGTCACCGTGCCGGCCGACGAGCATTACCTGCAGCCGGGCACCCGCCAGCTGGCAGCGGGCTATTGCACCTACGGACCGAACACCACCCTGGTGCTGACCGTCGGCCACGGCACCCACGCGTTCACCCTGGACCGCGAGATCGGCAGCTTCATGCTGACCACGCGTGGCATGCAGATCCCGGCGGAGACGCAGGAGTTCGCGGTCAACATGTCCAACCAGCGCCACTGGCAGCCGCCGATGCAGGCCTACGTAGCCGACCTGCTGGCCGGCAAGACCGGTCCGCGCGGCAAGGACTTCAACATGCGCTGGGTCGCCAGCATGGTCGCCGACGTGCACCGCCTGCTGACCCGCGGCGGCATCTTCAGCTACCCGCTGGACGCCAAGTGCGAGGCCAAGGGCGGCAAGCTGCGGCTGATGTACGAGGCCAACCCGATGGCGATGCTGGTCGAACAGGCCGGCGGCGCGGCCAGCACCGGCCGCATGCGGATGCTGGACGTCGAGCCCACCGGCCTGCACCAGCGCGTGCCGGTGTTCCTGGGCTCGCGCAACGAGGTCGAGGCGGCGGTGGCGTATCACCGGCAACACGACGCCGCGACCGCCTGAGCCGGCTTTGGCAATGCCCGACCCGAACGACTTCATCCACGTGCACGACGGGGCGCTGGATCGCGCGTGGTGCGAGGCACTGGTCGAGCGGTTCAGCCGCAGCGGCGACACCGCGCCGGGCCGGGTCGGCGGCGGCGTGCATGTCGATCTCAAGGACAGCCTCGACCTGACCATCAGCGGGCGACCCGAGTGGCGCGATGCGGAAGCCTCGCTCAACGCAGCGATGTTCACCACGCTGCTGGCCTATGTGCGCCGCTATCCGCACACCCTGATCGCGCCGTTGATGCTGGAAGTGCCCGATGCCGACGGCCGCCGCCACCGCCTGACCCCGGAGCGCCTGCGCTCAATGGACGACGCCAGCCTCGCGCCGATCGTGCGGACCGTGCTGCGGCCGGGCGCAATCAACCTGCAGCGTTACCACGGCGGCCGCGGCGGATACCCCTACTGGCATTGCGAGGTGTACCCGCGCGATCCGCATGCGGAAACCCTGCACCGGCACCTGTTGTGGACGGCGTACCTCAACGACGGCTTCGAGCAGGGCGAGACCGAGTTCCTTTACCAACAGCGCAAGATCGCGCCGCGCACCGGCTCGCTGCTGATCGCGCCGGCCGGCTTCACCCATACCCACCGCGGCAACCGGCCGCAGGGTGGCGACAAGGTCATCGCCACCAGCTGGATCCTGTTCCAGCGGGCGGAGGTCCTGTACGCGCAGGCGTAAGGTGTGGAGCGCGCTACGCGCTGCGCGGGTGGTTCAGCACCAGCCAGTACAGGCCGACCTGCTTGACCGCCCACACGAACTGCTCGAAATCCACCGGTTTCTGGATGTAGCTGTTGACCCCGAGCGCATAGCTGGCCTCGACATCGAACGGCTCGGTGCTGGTCGTCAGCACCACCACCGGCAGGGTCCGGGTCGCCTCGTTCGCACGCACCGCCTGCAATACCTCGCGGCCGTCGACCCGGGGCAGGTTGAGGTCGAGCATGACGATGGACGGCAGGTCGGTCGGATCGCGATGAGCGTACTTTCCGTGCGCGAACAGGTAATCCAGCGCCTCCGCACCGTCGCCGACCACCACCAGCTGGTTGGCGATCTTGGCTTCGTCGAACGCCAGTCGGGTCAACTCGACGTCGTCGGGATTGTCTTCAACCAGCAAAATGACCTTGTTCATCGCCCCCCCTCAATCCCGCACGCTTGGCAGTTCCAGATGGAACGTGCTGCCGGCGCCCGGTTCGGATTCCGCGCGCAGGCGGCCGTGATGACGCTCGGCGATGCACTGCGCAATGGCCAGGCCGAGACCGTGGCCGGCACCTTCGTCTGCTCCATGCAGCCGCTGGAACGGCTGGAACAGTTTGTGAAGATAACGCATGTCGAACCCGCGGCCGTGGTCGCGCACGGACAAGTGCAGCGTGTCGCCGGATTGGCGGCCGTCAATCTCGATGCACACCGGCTCGTCCTCGGGCGTGAATCGCCACGCGTTGTCCAGCAATTGTGTCAGCAGCAGTTTCAGCAGGCGCTCGTCACCGCGGGTGGCCAGTCCCGGCTGCACCCGGACCTGGAACACACGGCCGGGGTGCGCATCCTGCAATTCCGCGGCGACCCAGTCGGCCAGCAGACTGATGTCCACCGGGCCCGGCTTGAGGTCGGCCGCCATCGCTTGCGACAGCTCGCCCAGTGCGGCCAGCAGGCTGCCCATCCGGCTCGCCGCCTGGCGGATCCGTGCCAGATGGTCGCGGCCGGCCGGATCGAGCGCATCGCCCGCCCGGTCGGCCAACAACGACGAAAAACTCTCGATCGATCGCAGTGGTGCGCGCAGATCGTGCGCCACGGCATCGGCAAACAGCTGCAACTGCCGGCGCGATATCTCGAGCATGGCCTCGGGCCCTTCCGCACCGGCTTCTTCCGGTGTGCGATCGCGCAGCTGCACGACCACGGAACCGGCCGCGCCATCGGCTTCGCGTGTCAGCACTGCGTGGATGTGTGCCGGAAAGCCGTCGGCCCCGGGCGCACGGTCGTCACGGCGCAGGCAACGCAGGCGACGGTCGATCACCGCGATCGTGCCGGCCACCAGTTCGTCGAAATTCCCGCGTACCGCGGCGGCATCATCCGGATGGACCGCATCGAACAGCGAGCGGCCGATCAACGTGGCGGCAGTGTCGTCGGCGGTCGCACCCAGCATCGTCCCGATCATCGCACTCACCTCGCGCCAACGGCCGTCCAGCCCGACGATCGCCATGCCGATGCCGGACGTCGCCATCGCAGGGCGGGAGCGGTCATCGGCGGAGGGTGGGAGTGGGGATCGGGTCATCGTGTCGTTCGTCAACTCGGTGGGCAGTGTAGCGATCGGCCGTGATGGCCCGGTGGTGGCCGGCCGGCGGACGGCCGCGGAAAACCGGGCTCCGTTTCGTGTGCCGCCCTGTTGTAACGCACAATGCGCGCCATGGAATGGCTTCCGATCACACTGCAGCAGGTGACGTTCCTGCTGATTCTTGCCGGTGGCCTGTACCTGTTCATCAGCGAACGGGTGCGGGTCGACGTGGCCGCGATGCTCATCCTGCTCGCGCTGGTGGTGACGGGTCTGCTGGACGAGCAGCAGGCGCTGTCGGGCTTTGCCAGCGAACCGGCGATCATCGTCGCGGCGGTGTTCGTGATCTCCGGCGGGCTGGGCGCGACCGGCATCACCGAGCACATCGGCCAGTGGATCGGCCGCGCCTCGGGCAAGAGCGAGGCGCGCGCGATCGCGGTGACGATGCCGGCAGTCGCGGTGATGGCCTCGTTCACCCACCACGTGATGGTGACCGCGATGATGCTGCCGATCCTGGGGCGGCTGGCCAAGACCAACGGTCTGGCGCCCTCGCGGCTGCTGATGCCGATGTCGCTGGCCGCCTCGCTGGGCACCTGCCTGACCCTGGTCAGCGCGCCGGCCTTCCTGCTGGCCAACAACCTGCTCAAGCGCACCGGTGCCGAAGGCCTGGGGGTGTTCTCGATCACCCCGATCGGCATCGCGCTGGTACTGATCGGCATGGCCTACATGCTGCTGACGCGCTGGATCCTGCCCAAGCGCGGCGCCGACGCCGGCGACGAGGACTACCTGCGGCTGGACCGTTACCGCACGGAACTGCTGATCGTGGAAGGCTCGCGCTGGAGCACCCGGCCGCTGGCCGAACTGCAGAAGGCACTGGGCGACAAGTTCCACATGATCGGTTGGCTGCGCGACGACAAGCTGCGCCGTGACCTGGGTGATGCCAGTCCGCTGATCAGCGGCGACGTGCTGCTGGTGGAGGCGTCCGCGGATGCGCTGGCCTCGCTGCACGACGATGCCGGCATCGACCTGCATGCAATCTCGCGTTTCGGCCAACGCGCCACCGGCGACGACGAGGGCAAGGCGCAGCTGGTGCAGGCGGTGGTCGCACCGGGCTCGGAGTTCATCGGCCGCAGCATCCGCGAGCTGGATTTCTCGCGCCAGTTCCGCGCGGTGATCGTCGGGCTGTGGCGACGCGAGGGCCACGTCGCCCCGCGGCTGGCCGATGCGCGCCTGCGCGAGGGCGACCTGCTGGTGCTGTGGGGCCGGCCCGCGCGTTTTGCCGAACTGGCGACCCACCACGGGTTCCTGATGCTGGTGCCGTTTGCGGGCGAGGCCAAGCGGCGGTTGCGCGCGCCGCTGGCGCTGGCGATCCTGGGCCTGACGGTGCTGGCGGCGGTGTTCGAGTGGCTGCCGGTGCCGCTGGCCTTCCTGCTCGGCGCGGTCGCCATCGTCGCCACCCGCTGCGTGGATATCGGCCAGGCCTACCGCGAGATCGACGTGCGCGTGTTCGTGATGATCGCCGGCGTCATTCCGCTGGGCATCGCGATGGAGCAGACCGGCACCGCGAATCTGCTGGCCTCGGGCCTGCGCCTGGTGGTCTCGGACTGGCCGGTGCTGGCGATCCTGCTGGTGCTGTTCTCGATGGCCGGGCTGCTGACCCAGGTCCTGTCGGACTCGGCCACGACCGTGCTGCTGGGCCCGATCGCGATCGAGCTGGCGCAGTCGCTGGGGCTGGACCCCACCCCGTTCGTGGTGTGCACGGCGCTCGGCGCGGTGGTCGCGTTCCTGACCCCGATCGGCCACCACGGCAACCTGCTGATCCTGGGCCCGGGCCAGTACCGCTTCGGCGATTTCGTGCGGGTCGGGGTGCCGCTGACGACGCTGGTGGCGTTCGTCTGCGCCTGGATGACCCGCTGGCTGTGGCTGGACGGGCCATTGTGGCCCGGCTTCGGCGGCTGAACGACGGGGCGCCTTCAACCGATCGCTAAAACAACGCGCCCTGCGGCGACGGCTGGCGCGGCGCGACGAACCGGCTGCAGTCAAGCGGCGGCAGGCGGCCGTAACCCAGCCGCTTGCGGGCCTTGCCGAAGCGCTGCGCGATGAGCTCCGCGAACGGCCCCTGCCCTTTCATGCGGGTCCCGAATGCGCTGTCGTAGTCCCTGCCGCCGCGCATCTGCCGGATCAGGCTCATCACGTGTTCGGCACGCTCGGGATAGTGCAGCTGCAGCCACTCGCGCCAGACCTGCCTGAGTTCATGCGGCAGTCGCAGCAGCACGTAGCCTGCCGCGCGCGCACCGTGCCCGTGGGCGGCCTCCAGGATGTGCTCCAGTTCCACGTCGGTGATCATCGGCACCACCGGCGCCACCATCACCCCGACCGGCACCCCGGCATCGGCCAACGCACGCATCGCCCGCAGCCTGGCGTGCGGCGCGCTGGCCCGCGGCTCCATCCGCGCGGCCAGCCGGTTGTCCAGCGTGGTCACGGAAAAATACACGGTGACCAGACGATCACGCGCCATCGCCGCCAGCAGGTCGAGGTCGCGCTCGATCGACGCACTCTTGGTGATGAAGCTGACCGGGTGGCGGCATTCGGCCAGCACCTCCAGCACCTCGCGGGTGATCCGGTAGCGCCGCTCGATCGGCTGGTAGGCGTCGGTGTTGATGCCCAGCGCGATCGGCGCAGGCCGGTAGCCGCGCTTGCCCAGCTCCGCCCGCAGGCGCTCGGCCGCGTTGGTCTTGGCGTACAGACGGGTCTCAAAATCGAGGCCCGGCGAGAGGTCGAGATAGGCGTGCGAAGGGCGCGCGAAGCAGTACACGCAGCCGTGCTCGCAGCCGCGGTAGGGATTCACCGACTGGCTGAAGCCCACGTCCGGCGACCGGTTGCGGCTGATGACACAGCGCGCACGCTCCTCGGTCACCACGGTCTGCGGTCGCGGCGTTTCGGCCAGGGCCTCGTAGACCGACCCCCAGCCGTCGTCCGCGCCCTGCACCGCCGTCGTCGCGAACCGACCGGTCACGTTGGAGGCGGCGCCGCGACCCTTGATCGGCACCTGTGCTTTGCGGGCGTCATCCATAAGCGCTTAGCCTAGGACGGCCACGTCTCAGCGCAAGAGACGCCTCTTGACCATCCAGGCTGACAGCCCATGCCCAACGCCGTGCTCGACCTGTGGCACAACCTGGCGACGATCGAGCACCTCAAGGCTTACCTGGTCGCAGGCTGGGTGCTCTACGTGCTCGGTCTGGGGGTATGGATCGTGCTGCAGAAGCGCGAGCCGGTGGCAACGATCAGCTGGCTGATCAGTCTGGCCGCGCTGCCCTATCTGGGCTTCGTGGTCTATTTCTTCTTCGGTCCGCAACGCATCCACCGTCAACGCCTGCGCCGGACCCGCGTCCGCGCCGCGCTGCCCGCGCCGCCGCCGGGGCAGGCACCCGATCCGGCGGCGATCGAGCTGGCCCGGCTCGCCCAGTCCACCACCGGCCTGCCACCGACCACCGCCACCCGCGCCGAACTGCTGATCGACGGCGCCGCCAAGTACCGCCAACTGCTGGCCGATGTCGCCAGTGCTCGCGAGCACATCCATCTGGAGTACTACATCTACCAGCCCGACCGCACCGGCACCGCGCTGCGCGACGCGCTGATCGAACGCGCCCGCGCCGGGGTCCGCGTGCGCCTGCTGCTGGATGCGGTCGGCTCCGGCAAGGCTTCGCGCCGCTTCCTGCAGCCGCTGCGGGACGCCGGTGGCGAGGTGGCCTGGTTCCATCCGATGCGCGTGCGCTGGCCCTGGAAGCGGCCGTGGCTGAACCTGCGCACCCACCGCAAGATCGTGGTGATCGACGGCCGTGTCGGCTTCACCGGCGGCATCAACGTGACCGACGAGGAGGACGAGCAGCTGCTCGCGACCGCCTACCGCGACCTGCACCTGCGCCTGGAAGGCGACATCGTCCGCTCGCTGCAACTGGTGTTCGTGGAGGACTGGGCCTACGCCACCGGAGCGCCGCCATTGCAGCTGCAGCATCCGCCACCGCAGCCCGGCACGGTCGCCGCCCAGGTGCTGGTGTCCGGGCCGGACTCGCCGTGGGAGGCGATCCATCGGCTGCACGTCGGCGCGATCCAGTCCGCGCGCAAGCGGGTCTGGTTGATGACGCCGTACTTCGTGCCCGGCGAGGCGGCGATGATGGCGCTGACCTCCGCCGCCCTCGGCGGTCTCGACGTGCGCCTGCTGGTGCCCAGGGTCAGCGACAGCCGGCTGGTCACCTACGCCGCACGCTCCTATTTCGACGACCTGCTCGACGCCGGTGTAAAGATCCTCGAATACGGCCCGCGCATGCTGCACAGCAAGGTGCTGCTGTGCGATGACGACATCGCGATCATCGGCAGCGCCAATTTCGACCACCGCAGTTTCCGGCTGAACTTCGAGATTTCGGTGATGTTCCACGATCGCGCACTGGTGCGCGAATTGTCCCGTCTGGTCGAACACGACTGCTTCGATTGCACCGGTGTCCAGGACGACCGCAACCGTTCGTTGTGGCGCAGCCGATTGCCCGAGGCGCTCGCCCGGTTGGTATCGCCGTTGCTGTAACCGCTTCGATGACGACGGCCGGGCCGCGCAGCCCGAACCCCGGATCGCTCCGTCCGACCGGCGGCCCGGCCCGTGTCACGACCGGTTTCCGCCCAGGGCCCGCCGCGCCGTAGACTCCATCGGTCTGCCCTGTGGAGCGCTCACCATGCCCTGGTTGTTGTTCGCACTTGCCCTGACGGCGTTGGCCGTCGCCTTCAAGACCGCGTCGGTTGCGCTGCTGGTGGTGTGCCTGCTCCTCGGACTGGGACTGGGATTGGCCGGGGTCATGCAGCTGCTCGCACGCCGGGTGGAAAGCCGCAGCCGCGACGAAGGCCTGATGCTGGATCCAGACGAGCTGCGGCGGCTTCGCGAACAGGCCGAAGCGCGCAAGTCCGCCGCTTCAAACGTCGATGCGACACACTGAGGGCCGGTCTCCTCCGCGATGCCTGCGGTAAGCTGATGGCATGACTTTCCTCAGCGTCAACGTCAACAAGATCGCCGTGCTGCGCAATTCGCGCGGCGGCGCCGAGCCCGATGTGGTGCGCGCCGCGCGCGCCTGCCTCGATGCCGGCGCCCACGGCATCACCGTGCACCCGCGTCCCGATGCGCGCCACATCCGCGCCGACGATGTCCATGCGTTGGCCGAACTCACCGCCTCGCGTGGCGTCGAGTTCAACCTCGAAGGCAACCCGTTTGCCCCGCCGCGGCCCGGTTACCCCGGCTTCCTCGCCCTGTGCGACGCCGTGCGCCCGGCACAGGCCACCCTGGTACCCGATGGCGACGGCCAGCTCACTTCCGACCACGGCTTCGATTTCCGCCGCGATGGCGAACGCCTGCGACCGCTGGTTGCACAACTGCGGCAGATGGGCTGCCGGGTCAGCCTGTTCGCCGACGCCGATGACGAAGTCCGTTCCGCCGGCATCGAACAGGCGGCGGCGATCGGCGCCGACCGGGTCGAGCTGTACACCGGGCCGTACGCCGAAGCCGCAGCGGCCGGAACCGCCGCGCCGATGCTGGCCCGCTTCGCCCGCATCGCCCGCCGCGCCCAGGCCGCCGGCCTTGGCGTCAACGCCGGCCACGACCTCAGCCAGGCGAACCTTGGCGGGTTCCTGCAGGCGGTCCCGGGAGTCCTCGAAGTCTCGATCGGCCACGCCCTGATCGGCGAGGCGCTGTACGCCGGTCTTCCGGCCACGGTCGATGCCTATCTGGCGATCCTTCGCCCGCCCGCGCCCAGCCGCGACTGACCGGCGACCGAGCGGCGCGGAAAGCGGGCGACGACAGGCCGGACTCGACTCATCGGATCCCGCTGAACCGCTGCAGGCACATAAAAAAACGCCACCCGAAGGCGGCGTTTTCAATCCACGACTGGCTTTGTTTTCAGTGCTTATTTCTGCACAAAACCGATTTTCTTCATGTCCGCGTTCTTGGCATGTGCCAGGACCTTGGCCAGGATGCCGTAATCGGCATCATCGTTGGTATCGATCTCGAGCTGCGGCTGGTTGGTCGGGTCACGCTCGACTTCGATCCGCATCATGTTCGCGATGGTCTGCAACGGATACGGCGAATCATTCCAGAACACCTGGCCCGAGGCGTCGATCCGCAGACGCACCGGCGGTGGCGGCTCGGTCAGCGGTGGCGGCTGGGTGGATCGCTGCGGCAGGTTGACCTCGATCGGATACGAGGCGATCGGCGCCGTGACCATGAAGATGATCAACAGCACCAGCAGCACGTCAACCAGGGGGGTGACGTTGATATCGGCCATTGCGCCGCCGCCGGAGTTGGAGCTGAAAGACATACTGTGTTCTCCGGGGGATTAGTTGGAGCGATCCTTGATGGCGATGAAACCGACCTTGCGCATGCCTTGCGACTGCGCAATCTGCACCACGTCCTTGACGGTGCGGTACTTGGTGGTCTTGTCGCCACGGATGTTGATCTGCGGTTGCGGCGTCTTCTGCGCCTCAACCGACAGACGGCTCTCCATCAGCGCCTCGGTGACCGGTTCGTCGTTCCAGAACACCGAACCGTCGGCCTCGATCGCGATCGTGATCGGTGGCACTTCCGGTGCCATGTCTTCCTTCCTGTCGAGGTTGGCTTCGGGCAACGCGACCTGGATCTTGTGCGACATCAACGGCGCCGTGATCATGAAGATGATCAACAGCACCAGCATCACGTCGACCAGCGGCGTCACGTTGATTTCGGCCATCGGGCCGCTGTTACTGCCTGTACTGAAGGCCATATCCGAACTCCAACTTACCTAGGGACGGCCAGATCAGCGCTTGGACTGCAACTCGCCAACCCGCGAACCGGTCGCGAAGAAGTCGTGCAGGTCGTGGGCGAAGGTGTCGAAGCGCGCATTCGTCACCCGGTTGGTGCGGGTAAAGAAGTTGAACGCCACCACCGCCGGGATCGCGACGAACAGACCGAACGCGGTCATGATCAGCGCCTCACCCACCGGGCCGGCCACCGCGTCGATGGACGCGTTGCCGCTCTGGCCGATGCGGATCAGGGCGTGGTAGATGCCCCAGACGGTACCCAGCAGACCGATGAACGGCGAGGTCGAACCCACGGTCGCCAGCAGCGTCAGGCCGCTTTCGAGCTTCATCGATTCGCGGGTCACGGCCTGGCGCAGGGCCCGGTCGACGAACTCGGAACGATTCAGCGACTCGACCAGGCGCGAGCCTTCATTGCGCTGGTGATGGGCCGCGGCCTGGGCCGCATCGAGGGCGATCTTGGAGAACGGCTCCGAGCTGCCCTGCTCTTCCATGTAACGGATCGCATCCTGCGCATTGCTGGTTTCCCAGAACGTGCTGATCACACGGTCGGCCTTGGTACGCAGACGCGCGCCCTTGATCAGGTTGACGACGATCCAGTAGATCGACAGCACCGAGAACAGGACCAGGGTCAGGAACACGATCCATGCAACCAGATCGAAGTTCTGAACCATGTGGGAGAAGCTCATCTGCTGGAACGCTTCGGCGTTGTTGCCTCCAGCAGCAGCGGTAGTGGTTTCCTGAAGCATGACGCTTACCTTTGGATGTCGTGGAAGAAGGGGACGGCTAGGTGGTGCAAGGGGTGATGCAAAAGGGTGACGCAAAAACGGGACTGCTTGAATGTGTCGCTGGAACAGGTGCTGCGGTGTCAGTCCAGGTTGAAGTCGACCGGAACCCGGACCCGGCTGGCTACCGCAACACCGTTTTCGATCTGCGGGCTGAAGCGCCACTTCTTGGCCGCGGTGACCGCTGCACGGTCAAGATCGCGGTTGCGGCTGGACTTCTCGACCTCGACCCCCAGGACATTGCCCTTGGCGTCGATGCTGATGACCAGCACGACCGTACCTTCAATACCGCTGCGAACTGCGCTCGGCGGGTACTGCGGCGGGTTCATCGCCTTTGACGAAGGATCCACCGAGCCCAGCTGGGTGGTCTGCTGCGGCTTGGCTGGCGGGGCCGGCGGGAGCGGCGGCAGATCGACCGGGCTCGGATCGTCCACCACGATCGGCGGCGTATCCGGCGGCGGCGGCAAGGTGGTGGTCTGCTTCGGCGGCGACAACTCCTTGGGCGGCGTGATCGGCTTGGGCGGCTCTTCCGGCGGCGGCGGCGGCGGTGGCGGCGGCGGTGGCGGCTTGATGAGATTCACCAAGGTCACTTCCTGCTCCGCCTTTTCCGCCGGTGGTGCAGCCATCGGAGCAAGCATCATCAGCAATGCAGCAGCGTGGACGGCGATAGCCATGGTGATACCGGCGATACGCGCCCAGTTCAGCCCTTCGCTGTCGTCAGTCTTCTTTACGGGAATTTCCAGGTCTTGCGTCATGCGCCGTCAGCTCGGGAGGGAATGCCGGGCGCTGGAGCACCTCGGACCGTCAAATGATCCCCATCGCCTTTACGGTGACGGGAACCTACTAGGATATACCAAACTCCACCTGGGATTCCAAGCGGAAATTCGCAGTTTTGTGATGGGATCAGTTGCCTGGCAGCGCAATGATCACGTTGGCATCCTTCGCCTTCTTGATGCCCTTGGCCAGGGCCTGCCGGGCGGCGGCCTTCGCCTCCGGGATCCGGTTCTCCTGCTGGAGCACCCGGGCCAGATTCAGATAGGCCTCCCCGTCCTTCGCCAGTGGCGCGGCTTTCTGGTAGGCAGTGATCGCCTGCGCGGGCTGGTCGGAAAAGTAGTAGGCCTGCGCCAGCGCGACGTAGGTGTTGTAGTCGGGCTCCAGAGCGCCCTTCTGCAAGCCTTCGTTGATGACCGCGATGACATCCTTCTCGCGACCCTCGATGCCGGAATAGGTGGTGTACAGCACCTTGTACTCATTGGCGGTGTCGAGCTGGTTGCCGGCACGCAGCTTCTCCATCACGGCCAGGGCTTTGTCCGGCAGATCGGCCTGCGAGTAGACGGCGGCCAGGTTGAGCTGTGCCCGCTTGTCGTCGGGCTTGCTCGCCGCCACCTGCTCGGCCACGCGCACCGCCTCGGTCGTATTGCCGGCTTCGGCATAGGTCTGCATCAGCAGCGCCATCCAGTCCGGCTTGGGATCGGCGCTCGCCTCGATCGCCTGCTTCATGACCGCCGCGGCCTCGTCGTAGCGCTGCATCAGGTACAGGCCCTGGCCCTTCATCATCAGGTTGATCGGATCCTTGTTCCCGGTCTCGCTGAAGAAGCGGTCGAAGGTCGCCTGCGATTCGGCGTACTGCTCTTCCTGCTGCTGCAGCTGGGCCAGGTTGAGCATGATGTTGTAGTGGGCGTTGTTGTCGAGGCCGTCGAACTCGATCACTTTCTTGAAGTAGTCGATCGCCGCGGTGGCGTCTTCGGCCTCGTAGGCGACCTGGGCGGCGAGCTGGGCCGAGTAGGCCTTCTCGTAACCGTTCGCTTTGGGGTCGGCAATGATCTCGTCGGCCATCGCACGGGCTTCCGCGCCGTTCTCTTCCTCGTACAGATCCATCATCTTCGACAGCTTGCGCGAGATGCGTTCGGAGGCCTTGAGCTTGGGTTCCTTCCGGGTCGCATCCGGATAGTTGGCGGCGGCCGGGGCCTCGGCTTTCTTGTTCGAACGCGATGCGCGCTCCGGACTCTTGGAACCGCTGCGCGCCTGGGGGGCGCCGGCAGGTTCGCCGATGGGTGCCGCGGAAGCGGCTCCGATCATCGCGACAAAGGCGGCACCCATGGTGGCGACGAGGATGCGCTTGGAGAGCATTGGGTTTTTCATCGGGTCACCTGAACACGCCCCGCGGGGTGGTGGGGCGCTGCGTATGTGCGTTTGGGGATGCCAACCTAGCAGAAACCGATTGCGGGAAGAAGCGGTCTTGCGCGTTCCCGTATTTCGTGTTTAGCCGCACTTCGGCGTGCGGCCGGCCGCACGGGCTTGCTCGTAGGTCGCCATCAGGCTTCCGGCGCGGGTGCGCAGCTCGGCGATCCGGGCCTGGGGATCGGGGTGGGTGGACAGCCACTCGGGCGCGCGGCTCGAATTGGCGGAGATCATGTTTTCCCACAGGTTCACGGCCTGGCCCGGGTTGAATCCGGCCTGCGCCATCAACCGCTGGCCGACCACATCGGCTTCCGATTCCTGGACCCGGTTGTTGGGCAACAGAAAGATCCCCTGCACGGCGGCTCCGCCCAGCTGCTGGGTGGCCTGTTGCGCGCCGGTCCCGTATTGGGAGCCGATCAGGGCGCCCAGCAGGCCGAGTCCGGTCTGCGCGCCGAGCTGGCGGGTGACCCGTTCGTCATGGTGATGGGCGATGACGTGGCCGATTTCGTGCGCGATCACCGCCGCGAGCTGGTCCTGGTTCCTGGCCACCTTGAAGATGCCGGTGTAGACGCCGATCTTGCCGCCGGGCAGGGCGAACGCATTGGGGGAGTCGTTGGCGAACAGCGCCACTTCCCAGCGGGTCTGGGAGCCCGCCGGCAATTCGCGGGTGACCGCGTTGACCACGCAACCGACATAGGCGTTCTGGGTCGCATTGGTGCTGCGCGGCAGCTTCGCCTTGTACTCGGCGAACGCTTCGGCGCCCATCTGGTCCAGCTGCTGTTGCGAGATCGCGCCGACCGTCTGGGTGCGGCCGGTCGGAGAGGTCGTGGTGGCGCAGGCGGCGGCGAGGCTGGCCACGGCGAGGCTCAGAAGCAGACGTTTCATGTGGGGGGTTTCCTGTTCGCAAACGTCGGTTGTAATCGCAGGAGGATGAATGGGCTGTCAATCACCGGCGGATTCACAAGGGTCGACAGTCACGGTCGAGGACCTGAAAACCAACCGGATCGGCAAGGCCAGACAACCGATTTTTCTACCTGACCCGCTCGCAGATGGCGGAAACGACGGAGGAATGGACGGAAATTCGTGCCGTGTTCGCGTGCAGTCGGCAAAGCTTGCGGAAAATGCGGCCAACCCGCTCCGCCCGCATGGATGCGGTGCAAGCGGAGGGTTGAAGCAAGTCGCCGGACAACCGGATCAGATATCCAGGTTGCCGGCCTTCAGCGCGTTGTCCTCGATGAACGCGCGACGCGGCTCGACCACGTCACCCATCAGGGTGCTGAACACTTCATCCGCGGCGACCGCGTCCTCGATCTTCACCTGCAGCAGGCGTCGGGTGTCCGGATTGACCGTGGTTTCCCACAACTGCTCCGGATTCATCTCACCCAGGCCCTTGAATCGCTGGATCTGGCGGCCCTTCTTGGCCTCGTCCATCAGCCAGGCGTGGGCATCGGCGAAGCTGTCGACAGCCTGCTCGCGGTTGCCACGAACGATCTTCGCGCCTTCACGCACCAGGCCATGCAACTGGGCGGCGGCTTCGCGCAGGGGACGCAGTTCGCCGCCGGCAAACGCCGCCAGCGGCAGCACCTGCAACAGCTCTTCGCCCATGTGGCTGCGCTTGGCCACCAGCGCCGCGGGATGGCTGTCCGTGGCCGGCTGCAGGCTCAACGCATAGCGCGGCTTGCCCAGTCCCTTGCGGTTGATGCGCTTTTCCAGCGCGTCCAGTTCCTCGCGCTGGTCGATGTTCTGGGCCAGGTGCCCGGTATCCAGCGGCGTGAAGTCGATCAGCACTTCCAGCACGTTGGGATCGTAGCGATGGGCGTTGCGCGAGATCGTCTCGCGGGCGCCGATGTAGGCCAGCAGCAACCGCTCCAACGCCGCGCCGGTGATCGGCGGCTCGCCCTCGGCCGGAATCAGGCCCGCGCCCTCGATCGCATTGCCTGCCAGGTAGGCGTTCAGGGCCGCGTCGTCCTTGAGGTACAGCTCGGTCTTGCCCTGCTTGATCTTGTACAGCGGCGGCAGGCCGATATAGATATGGCCGCGCTCGATCAACTCCGGCATCTGCCGGTAGAAGAAGGTCAGCAGCAAAGTGCGGATATGGCTGCCGTCGACGTCGGCGTCGGTCATCAGGATGATGCGGTGGTAGCGCAGCTTGTCGGGGTTGTAATCGTCCTTGCCGATGCCGGTGCCCAGCGCGGTGATCAGGGTTCCCACTTCGGCGCTGGAGAGCATGCGGTCAAAACGCGCACGCTCGACGTTGAGGATCTTGCCCTTCAGCGGCAGGATCGCCTGGGTCTTGCGGTTGCGGCCCTGCTTGGCCGAGCCGCCGGCGGAGTCACCCTCGACGATGAACAGCTCGGACAGCGCGGGGTCCTTCTCCTGGCAATCGGCCAGCTTGCCCGGCAGGCCGGCGATGTCCAGCGCGCCCTTGCGGCGGGTCAGGTCGCGGGCCTTGCGGGCGGCCTCGCGGGCACGTGCGGCGTCGAGGATCTTGCCGGCGATGGCACGCGCCTCGGTCGGATGCTCCTGCAGGAACTCCTCCAGACGCGCACCAAACGTGTGTTCGACGACCGGTCTCACGTCGGATGAGACGAGTTTTTCCTTGGTCTGCGACGAGAAGCTCGGATCGGGCACCTTGACCGACAGCACCGCGATCATGCCTTCGCGCATGTCGTCGCCGGACAGGCTGACCTTGGCCTGCTTGGCCAGGCCGCTCTGTTCGATGTAGTTGGTCAGCGTGCGGGTCAGCGCCGCGCGGAAACCGATCAGGTGGGTGCCGCCGTCCTTCTGCGGGATGTTGTTGGTGTAGCAGAACATCGTTTCCTGGTAGGCGTCGGTCCACTGGATCGCGACGTCCACGGTGATGCCGTTTTCCTCGCCGGTCACCGAGATCACGTTCGGGTGCAGGGGCGTTTTCAGCTGGGCCAGGTGCTCGACGAAGGAACGGATGCCGCCCTCGTACTCGAACACATCGGTGCGGCCCTCGCCGCGCTCGTCCTTCAGGACGATCTTCACTCCGGAGTTCAGGAACGACAGCTCGCGCAGGCGCTTGGCGAGGATCTCGTAGTGGAACTCGACGTCGCTGAAAATCGTGGTCGCCGGCTTGAAACGCAACACCGTGCCGCGCTTGCTGGTCGCGTCCAGTTGCTTGAGCGGATACAGCGGCTCGCCCAGCTGATACTCCTGCTGGTAGTGGTAACCGTCGCGCCAGATGTCGAGCCACAGGTGCTCCGACAAGGCGTTGACCACCGACACGCCGACGCCGTGCAGGCCGCCCGACACCTTGTAGCTGTTGTCGTCGAACTTGCCGCCGGCGTGCAGCACGGTCAGGATCACTTCCGCCGCGGACACGTGCTCTTCCTTGTGGATGTCCACCGGGATGCCGCGGCCGTTGTCGGAGACTTCCACCGATCCGTCTTCGTGCAGGATCACCACGATCTCGTTGGCGTGGCCGGCGAGCGCTTCGTCCACCGCGTTGTCGACCACCTCGAACACCATGTGGTGCAGTCCGGTGCCGTCGTGCACGTCGCCGATGTACATGCCGGGGCGTTTGCGCACGGCATCCAGTCCACGCAAGACGGTGATCTTGCTGGAGTCGTAGGTTTGCGTCGCGGGGCTGGCGGGAGACGGCACAGTGCCGTCCTGGATGGACGAAGGATCGTGTTCGATCTGGGTCATGCGGCAACAGGCTCCGACAACGACGCGGCCGCCAGGTGCGCGGCGGCGTCGAAACACATGGGATATCTAGACCGCAAGTATAACAGGCGCCCCCTGCCAGCGCCGACGGACCGGTGCGCCGCAGTTACGCCGGGTGGGTGGCCGGGAGACGCGGTGCTTGCGCTCAGGCGCCGGGCAACCCGGACACCAGGCCGTGTTCCACGTGGAACCTTGTAAACCCGACATCCATACCTGCAAGCGCGGGCGGCAGCTCGGTTCCGGTAATGAACACCTGTGCGCCGCTGTCCAGCAACCGCTGGATGACCCGTTGCTGGTGATTGCGATCCAGCTCGGAGGCCAGGTCATCGAGCGCGATCACCGGCCATTCGCCGCGCGATTGCGCGTAGTGCCCGGCTTGCGCGAACAACGCGGCGAGCGCGGTCAACTTGGCCTGTCCGCGCGACAGGGCCTCGCGACCCGGCACTCCGGCAAAATGAATCCGCCAATCCGCCCGGTGCGGGCCAACCGACGTGAACCCGGACTGCAGGTCGCGGTCGCGCGCCAGCAGCAGGGCATCGAGCAGCGACCATTCGTCGCGACGCCAGCCCGGCTGATAGTCCAACCGGGTCTCCCCCAGCGCCGGGGCCATATCGGCGGCAAGCGCCTGGAAACCGGGTTGCAGCGCATCCAGATAGGCCTGCCGGTGCTGACCCAGGGGTTCTCCCGCCAGTGCCAGCTCGTGGTCCCAGGCATCCAGTTGCGAATGCCCGGCCCGGGCCTTCAACAGTGCATTGCGCTGCTTGAGCGCCCGCGAGTAACGCCGCCACAAAGACAGGAAGTCTTGTTCCACGTGGAACAACCCCCAATCCAGGTAGCGCCGTCGTACCTCCGCCGAGCCGGTAACCAGCGCATGACTGCCTGGCTCGAATGTCACCACCGCCAGCGCGGCACAGAGCTCGCCCAGATACTCCACGTTGGCGCCGTCCAGCCGCCCGCTCCAGCTCTGGCCGCTATGCCGCAGCCCGGCCTTTCGCGTGCGGAACGTGGACGTCGTGGTGGTTGAGCCGTCGGACGGCAGCGACGCGGCCTGTTCCTGCCATTCGACAAAGACTTCCAGCGCCGCCCCATCTGCACGGACCAGACCATCGCGCACCCGTCCCCGGAAGCTGCGCCCGTACGCCATCAGGTGCAGTGCCTCCAGCACGCTGGTCTTGCCGGCACCGTTGTCGCCGGTGATGAGGTTCAATGACGGACCGGGTTGCAGCTGGACGTGATCGAAACGGCGCAACCGGTGGATATCGAGCCGGGTTACCTGCACGGCCCGTACTCCACGGGAAATTTCACCCGACGAGAACCAACACGCCCGGACATGCCGGGCGTGCGGTGAAACTTCGTTTGTTCCACGTGGAACACGTCAGCCGACGACGTCGATCACAACCGCAGCGGCATCACCACATGGCGGCAACGCTCGTTGTCGGCCTCGCGGACCAGGGCCGAGGAGTTGGCATCGCGCAACGCCAGCACGACCTGCTCGCTCTTCAATGCGGTCAACGCATCCAGCAGGTAGTTGACGTTGAACCCTACGGCGAGATCATCGACCCTGGTTTCGGCCTCGACTTCTTCCTGCGCTTCTTCCTGCTCGGGATTGTGCGCGCTGATCTTGAGCTGGCCCGGCGAGACTTCGATCCGCACGCCACGGTACTTCTCGTTCGAGAGGATCGCGGCGCGTTGCAGCGAGGCGCGCAGGACTTCGCGGTCGATCCGGACCTCCTTGTCGGCGCCGATCGGAATCACTGCCTCGTAGTCCGGAAAGCGGCCGTCGATCAGCTTGCTGGTGAAAGTCACGTCATCGCGCTTGACCCTGATGTGGCCGCGGCCCATTTCCAGCTCCAGCTCGCGATCGCCGCCTTCCAGCAGGCGCTGCAGCTCCGTCACGCCCTTGCGGGGCACGATGATCTGGCGCTTGGTCTGCGCGCTGCCTTCGTACGGCGCCTCGCACAGCGCCAGCCGGTGGCCGTCGGTGGCCACACAGCGCAGGCTCTCTTCACGCAGGTCGAACAGCAGGCCGTTGAGATAATACCGGACGTCCTGCTGCGCCATCGCGAATGCGGTGCGCTCGATCAGTTCCTTCAGCGTCGATTCCGGCACCCGCACGCGTTCGGTGGCTTCGACCTCGTCGATCGACGGGAAATCGTTGGCGGACAAGCTTGCCAGGGTGAAGCGTGAGCGCCCCGCCTGCACCGTGAGCTTGTCACCCGTCTGGGTGACCGTGATCCTGCTGCCATCGGGCAGGGCGCGGACGATGTCGAACAACTTGCGCGCCGGGATGGTCGTCTCACCGTCCTGGGCATCGTCGACCATCACCCGCGAGACCATTTCGACCTCCAGGTCGGTGCCGGTGAGCGACAACTGGCCGTCCTTCACTTGCGCCAGCAGGTTGGCCAACACCGGAAGGGTCTGGCGACGTTCGACAACGTTGACGACCTGCGCCAACGGCTTGAGAAACACTTCTCGTTGCAGGCTGAAACGCATACCGTCCTACCCCTATAACCAATACAAAGGAATGTATAAATCAAAAGGCTGGTGGTGGTGGAGTCCCCGGATCTCCGGGAAAAGTCACCCAACTTGTTGATTACGCTAAAGAAACTGGTCCATCAAACCGCGGTACAACCAGCATGGTGCTGCAGGTACAGGCTGTGGGCAACTTGACAATGATACCGGCTGGCCCGACTTGCCCACAGCTTGTACCCCGTCTGAGCACATTCGCGTTCCACATCCGCCGCCTTGCTGGATTTCGCGGCTCCTGCCAGCTGCCCGAACCTGGCTCCGACGGGTCCGTCGGCGGCAGCCTGATTCCGTCGACCCGGGTCAGCGATCCTGTTTTCCCTGAACCGGGATTCCGACCGGGCTTTGGCTTGCCGAAAATGCAGTTCAAGACCGTGGATAACCGGGTTGCTGGTCACCCCGAAGCCAGTACAGAAGAATGTATAAATCAAAAGCCTGGTGGTGGTGGAGTCGGAAAAATCCCGGGAAAACTATCGTAACTCATTGAAAACCATGCATAAACCGGAAACCGGAACTCCGGTACAACCGTCCCGGCAGGTGGGTACAACCTGTGGATAGAATTTCAGGCCGGCGGCGACGGTCGACTTGTCCACAGCTTGTACGCCCCTCCCCCACAACGCTCATTCGCTGAGCTTGCGGATCAGTTTTTCCCAGTCCTCCCGCATCTTGCCGTCGGTTTCCATCAAGGTGCGGATCTGCCGGCAGGCGTGCAGCACCGTCGTGTGGTCGCGCCCGGCGAACGCGTCGCCGATCTCCGGCAGGCTGTGCTCAGTCAGTTCCTTGGTCAGCGCCATCGCCATCTGGCGCGGTCGCGCCAGCGAACGGGTGCGCCGCTTCGACAGCAGGTCCTTCATCTGCAGGCCGAAATAATCGGCCACGGTCTTCTGGATGTTGGGGATGCCGATCGCGTGCTGCTGCGCCCGCAACAGGTCGCGCAGGGTTTCCTGGGCGAACTCCGGGGTGATCGCCCGGCCGGTGAAGTTGGCCCGGGCGGTCAGCGTGTTGAGCGCGCCCTCCAGGTCGCGCACGTTGGAACGCATCTTCTTGGCCAGCAGGAAGGCGACCTCTTCGGGGATCACCGCGCCGCGTTCCTTGGCCTTGGACAGCACGATCTGGGCGCGGGTCTCGAAGTCCGGCGGTTCGATCGCCACGCTCAGGCCCCAGGCCAGGCGCGACTTCAGCCGCGGTTCCAGTCCCTCGACCTCTCGCGGGTAGCGGTCGCA
>DASTUE010000038.1:0-9944 GCA_035759805.1 Lysobacter sp.
CTCGCCAAGATCGCCTCGGACTGGAACAAGCCCGACGGCATCTGCGTGATCCGTCCGCGCCAGGTCGAGGCGTTCCTGACGCCCTTGCCGGTCGGTCGCCTGCCGGGTGTCGGCAAGGTGATGCAGGGCAAACTGGCCGAACTGGGCATCGCCACCGTCGGCCAGTTGCGCCTGCTGCCGGCGGCCGAGCTGGAATTGCGTTTCGGTCGCTGGGGCCGCCGCCTGCACGAGTTGTCGCAGGGCATCGACAACAATCCGGTGCGGCCGGAACGTCCCAGCATGCAGATCTCCTCGGAAGACACCTTCGCGCACGACCTGCTGCTGGCCGATCTGGAGCCGCACATCCGCCGGCTCGCCGAAAACACCTGGGCCGGCTACCAGCGCGAACGGCAGCGGCATCCGGACCGTGTCGCCCGCACCGTGGTGCTGAAGCTCAAGACCGGCGACTTCCGCCTGCTCACCCGCAGCCTGACGCCACCGACGCGGCCGGCGTCACTGGAAGCGCTGACGGCCATTGCCTGCGATCTGCGCGCACGCGTCGACCTGCCCGTGGACACGCAGTATCGGCTGGTCGGCGTCGGCCTGTCGGGTTTCATCGAGCAGGACGACAACCGCGCCCAGTCGGACCTGTTCGGAGAGCCGTTCGAGGCAACCTGAGCGGGACGGATGTTCTGGTGAGTCCGCCGATCAACCTCCAACCAGCCGTCGACAAGGGCGACGCTCCGGCGTCCGCCGCGCAGATCGGACGGACCTCAGCCGGCGGGTGACGCCGTGACGGCTTCTTCCGACGTGACAGCCGCGGAGTCGGCCGCCAAGTCCCGCTTCGGCTTCAACAGCAATTCCAGCGCCTTGCCCACCATCGCGAACGCAAATGCGCCCGTCACATGGGTCGCCGCGCCCAGCCCCGCGCCGCAATCGAGCTTGAGCGCGGCATCGCCCGCCACCTGTGGGCGCACACCGCAGACGCTGCCATCGGCTTGCGGGTATTTCACGTTTTCCAGCGAGTACACCGCCGGCACGCTGAAGTACCGCTGCGGACTCCTGGGGAAGTTGAACTCGGCGCGCAGTTTCTTGCGGATCAACGCCAGCATCGCGTCGTGCTCGGTCCGCGACAGGTCGCGCACCCGCACCTGGGTCGGATCGGTCCGGCCACCGGCCGAACCGCACACCACCAGCGGCAACTTGCGTCGACGGCACCAGGCGATCAGTTCGACCTTGCTGCGGAAACTGTCGCAGGCATCCAGCACGAGGTCGAAGTCGCGATCCAGCATCGGCGCCAGCGTGGAGGCGGTCAGGAACTGTTCCACCGCCTCCACCTCGACCAGCGGATTGATCGCGCGACAGCGCTCGGCCATCGCCACCACTTTCGCGCGGCCGAACTGGCCTTCGTGCGCCGGCAACTGGCGGTTGCTGTTGGATACACAGATGTCGTCGGCATCGATCAGGCTGAGGTGGCCGACCCCGCTACGAACGAGCGCCTCCACCACCCAGGAGCCGACGCCCCCCATGCCGACCACGGCCACTCTGGAGACCGCGAAACGTGCCAGTGCGCCATGGCCATACAAGCGGTCGATCCCGCCGAAACGCTCCAGCAGGCTTGGATCCAGGGGGGAAGTCGTCATGCGGATAGTGTAATTCCCGCCCGTCCGGCCTGCTGCATGGCGCGTGCTATCGTTCCGCGCAATTCACAGGAGCCAGGCCATGAGCAATCCCCAGCCCGATACCAGTCACGACGGCAAGCGTCCGGCCAACGGCGCGAAATACCTCATCCTGCTGCTGGTGGGACTGGTCATCGGCGTGATCGCCACCGTCATGCTGCTGCGTGCGGTGGAGGGCAGGAAGGACTGGCAGGACCATTTCCCGGAAGCGGCGATGCGCGTCATGGCAGCGCACTCCGCGCAGTTGCAGATCAGCATGAAAGCCAACCGTTGCAGCGCGACCGACACCCTGCCCCACCTGCAGGCACTGCGCACGATCGCCAACGACCTTGAACCCGCGTTCCCCGGCCTGAGCGACGACAGGCGTTTCGCCGAGCACGCCAGCCGGTTCCGCGCCACCCTGGATGCCGCGCTGGCCAGCCCGCCGCTCAATTGCGAAGGCCTGGCGGAAGCCACCAGGAAGATCGGCGAGGACTGCAAGGCCTGCCATCAGGACTTCCGTTGAGTGCCCACCGGTCGTGATCGGCCACATCGGCCCGTCACGCCGGTGCCGCCGGTCACTGGCCGCATGGGGGCGAGTGCCCGGTTGATCGACTGTTCACGCATCCGCGCCTAGTTTGGGAACTCGTGGCGATCTCGCCACCGATTCTTCCCGCCACGCCGGAGATGCCCATGAACACCCCGTCCACAAACAACAAGAACCCTCGCCTGATCGTCATCGCCGCGGCGGCCGCACTCGCCCTTGCCGGCTGCGCGACCGGCCCGGGCTACGGTTCCAACAGCGGTTACGTCACGTCCCCGGGATACGGCACTCCGGCCAATTGCTACGATTGCGGCACCGTCGTACGGATCGAGCAGGTGGCCGGCAACAGCAATGTCCCCGACGCCACCGGTGCGGTGCTGGGCGGGATTGTGGGTGCGGCAGCAGGACGTGAACTGGGCGACGACAAGAGCTCGGGACGCCGCAACACCGCGACCGTGGCCGGTGCCGTGGCCGGAGCGCTTGCAGGCAACGCCATCCAGAAAAACATCAGCGGTGCGACCTACAACGTGCAAGTACGCATGGACAATGGCCGCACCGTCGTCGTCAGCCAGCGCGACCTGGACGGTATCCGCGAAGGTTCCTATGTCCGGGTCTACGACGGTCGCGCCTGGGCACGCTGATCCGGTGACCTATACGGCTGGCCCATCGGCATCGACCGGTCCGGGCATCGACCGCCTGGCCCCGGCCCATGTCGCACCAGCCCGCAACATCGATGGCCCGCAGCGATGCGGGCCATTCTTTACACAAGTCTCCACGCACAAAAAACCCCGGCCTGAGCCGGGGTTTTTCGAGACGACCCAGGCGTTATACCGCCTGGACCTCGTCAGCCTGCAGACCCTTCTGGCCCTGGGTGACCACGAAGGACACCTGCTGGCCTTCCTGCAGGCTCTTGAAGCCCTCGGACTGGATCGCACGGAAATGGACGAAGACGTCTTCGCCATTCTCGCGGCTGATGAAGCCAAAACCCTTGGCATCGTTGAACCACTTGACGGTACCGGTTTCACGGTTGGACATTTACTTGCTCCTTGGAACATGGATTGATAGCGGCGCGTTGAAAACAGCGCGGTCGCGCCGGGCTGGTTGCAAGGAAGAAGCAAGGTGCAACGATGAAGCGATCTTCGGATCAACCACCACATCGGGCCAAGATTCACGGTGACCCTGACAAACAGCGGCCCGAAACTACCCCGCGCACCGTGAAAATGCAATCACGCATCACCCACCACTGCCCAGGGACGTGCCATGGATCTGCAGACGCTTTACTACCTGATCGCGGCGATATTGGTGCTGCTGGGACTGGCCGGGACGATATTGCCGGCCATTCCCGGCGTGCCACTGGTATTTGCCGGCATGCTGCTGGCTGCCTGGGCTGATGGATTCGCGCAGGTCGGGGCATGGGTGATCGGGATACTGGGATTGCTGACCCTGCTGTCGATTGCAATCGACCTGTTTGCCACCGCGATGGGGGCCAGGCGGGTGGGTGCGAGCCGCCTGGCGGTGGCGGGTGCGATCGTGGGCACCTTTGCCGGGCTGTTCTTCGGCATCATCGGCCTGCTGGCCGGACCCTTCATCGGCGCATTGGCGGGCGAACTGCTCCACAGCCGCGAAGTCCGCCACGCAACCCGGGTCGGCATCGGCACCTGGCTGGGGATCCTGCTCGGTACCGCTCTCAAGATCGGCCTGGTGTTCGCCATGCTGGGCGTGTTCGCGATGGCCTGGCTGCTGTGATCGCTGCGATCGCTGCGCCCACTGGTTGCCGCCTTCACGTGACAATGGATCGAAACTTGGCACAGTGGCTGCCCTGATTCAGGGGGGGGGGAATTCGGATGCGACGCTGGAGCCACCCACGCATGATCTGGATCATCGTTTCCACGGTTTTGATCACTGCACTGGTGGTCGTGATCGCAATGAACTTCGCGACCCCGAAAAAACAGCTGGAACGCAGGATCGCGCATCACTACACGATATCGGACCCCCAGTTCCGCCGCGAAATGTCGGTGTTGATGGGGCCGACCGTCCTGCCCGGCAACCAGGTCACCGCGCTCGACAACGGCGTGGAAATCTTCCCCTCGATGCTGGAAGCCATCCGTGGCGCCCGGGTGTCGATCACCTTTGAGACCTATATCTACTGGTCTGGCGAAATCGGCAGGGAATTCAGCGAAGCGCTGTCAGAGCGGGCCCGGGCCGGCATACCCGTGCATGTCACCATCGACTGGGTGGGCAGTCTCAAGATGGACCAGGGCCTGCTGGACAACATGCAGGACGCCGGTGTGCAGGTGCAGCGCTATCGCCCCTTGCACTGGTACAACCTGAACCGGATGAACAACCGCACCCACCGCAAGCTGCTCGTGGTGGACGGCAGGATCGGCTTCACCGGCGGGGTCGGTATCGCCGACCTGTGGGAAGGCGACGCACAGGATCCCGAGCACTGGCGTGACATGCATTTCCGGATCGAGGGGCCGGCGGTGGCGCAGATCCAGGCGGCGTTCAACGACAACTGGATCAAGACCACCGGCAAGGTCCTCAACGGTCCCGCCTATTTCCCGCCGCTGCAACCCGCCGGGGACATGGCCGCGCACATGTTCATCGCCTCACCCGCCGGCGGCAGCGAGAGCATGCACCTGATGTATCTGATGGCGATCGCGGCGGCCGAGCAATCCATCGACCTGGCCGCGTCGTATTTCGTCCCCGATCCGTTGATCATCCACTCCCTGATGGCCGCGCGAAAACGCGGCGTACGCATCCGCGTGCTGCTACCCGGCCCGCATATCGATTCGGAAACAGTACGGTTGTCGTCCAAGGCCACCTGGGGGCCGCTGTTGCGCGATGGCGTCGAGATCCACGAATACCAACCGACGATGATGCATACCAAGTTGTTGATCATTGACCAGGAGCTGGTGTCGGTCGGTTCAACCAATTTCGATATCCGCTCGTTCCAGCTCAACGACGAGGCAAGCCTGAATATCTATGACCATGAGTTCGCCATGCAGATGACCGCCGTGTTCGAGAAGGACTTGAAGCCCACCAGACGCTATACCTACGACCTTTGGCAGAACCGCCCCTGGCAGGACAAGCTTGCCGAGCGCGTGCTGTTGCCGATCAAGTCGCAACTATGAGCTTGCGCGGATCGGGGACATACCGATGGCTGGTTTCCTCCATCGTCATGGTGCTGGGACTGCTGTCTGGTGCTGTTGCGCTGGGAGCACCGCCTGCGGCGGGGATTGAGGCGCCAGCCTCACCGGCGACAGAAACGGCGGACCACGCGATGAGCCGGGAACTGGCTCGCCGGCTGCATGGCGTGGCGGGGCTCGAGGATGTGGTGGTCACCGTACAGGCCGGCGTGGCGCGTCTGGATGGCACGGTGATCGAGGTCGAAGACCGCGTGCAGGCCGCCCAGATCGCCAGCCAGCAACCGGGCGTCGACACGGTCGAGAACCATGTGCAGGTCAGCACCCGGCTTTCCGATCGCCTGGACGCCGCGGTCACCCTGGTCATCGAAAAACTGCTGCACCTGGTGGCGGCGATTCCGCTGCTGGCAGTCGCGATCGCGTTGGTGATGCTGTCGTGGTGGTTGGGGCGCGGGATCGGGCGACGGATCGCACGGCGCAAGTGGCGCAGCAAGAACCCCTACCTCGACGGTCTGGTGCAGAACCTGGTGCAATGGCTGGTTTTGCTGGTGGGAGTGCTGGTCGCCCTCGACCTGCTCGGCGCCACCGCCCTGGTCGGCGCGGTACTCGGCTCGGCGGGCGTCATCGGGTTGGCGATGGGTTTCGCGTTCAAGGACATCGCCGAGAACTACGTCGCCGGCATCCTGTTGAGCCTGCGGCGGCCGTTCGAGCCCGGCGATTCGCTGCGGATCGACAGCTACGAGGGCAAGGTCGTCGCCCTGACCTCGCGCGCGACGATCCTGATGACCTTCGACGGCAACCGGCTCAGCCTTCCCAACGCGCTGGTGTTCAAGTCGGTCGTGCTCAATTTCAGCCGCAACCCGAAGCGGCGCTTTGATTTTGCGATCCCGGTCGATCCGGCGACCTCGATCGGCCGCGCGCAGGAAGTCGCCATGAACCGGATCGCCGCCACCGACGGCGTGCTGTCGGATCCGGGCCCGTCGTGGATCATCAGCGGCTACGAGGGCGATGGGCTCAAGCTGCAGTTCTTCGGCTGGATCGACCAGCGCCAGAACGATCTGGGCAAGGTGCGCAGCGCCGCGATCCGGGCGGTGAAGAAGGCATTTTTCGACGCCGGCATCGAAAGTCCCCGTTCGGTGCGCTACCTGGTCTCGGTGCCGGCGGCCGAAGCTGCCAGCGCCGGTACCGCAACGACGGAGGCCGCCGTCGACATCGCATCCCAGGACATTTCGATCAATCGCGACATGGACCAGCAACTGGCCGATGCTCAGCGTGCCCACTCCACCGACGACCTGCTGCCGCCATCTCCATGAGTCACGCCATGCCGATCTCCACCGCCCCTGCACGCCGATGGGCCCGCGCGACCGCCATGACGGTCGCGACACTGGCGATCACCTCCCTCGCCGGCCCCGCTTTTTCCCGGAACCCGTCGAGCCCGCCGACAACGGCCGAAGCCTGCGCCGCACTCAATGTCGATGTGGACCGGCTGGCCTGCTACGACCGCGCCTTCCGGCGCCGACCCGACGATCCGCTGCGCGCGGACGCCGAAGCCCTCCAGGCCAGGCAAGCCATGGACCAGGCCGCCGAGCGTGAGCGCGCCAACCTGCCACGCCGGGAACGTGCGCGCCTGGCGGCAAATGACCTGTTCAAGTCCGATGACGGCCGTACATCGCTGGAGACCAGCATCGCCAACGCCGGCAAGGGCGCTCTGCTCGACAGCCGCTGGGAGCTCGCCAAGGACTCCAAGCTGGGCATTTTCAATCTGCGCGCCTACAAGCCGGTTTACCTGTTGCCGGCGGTATGGAGCAGCCGGCCGAACGCGCTCCCCAGCTCGTCCAGTCCGGCCATGCCGGCGCAGCCGTTGCCGCTGGACAACGTCGAGACGAAGTTCCAGATCAGCTTCAAGACCAAGGCCGTCGAGAACCTGTTCGGCGACAACGGCGACATCTGGATGGGCTACACCCAGACCTCGCACTGGCAGGTCTACAACAGCGAGGAGTCACGCCCGTTCCGCGAATCGAACTACGAGCCGGAGGTGTTGTTGGTATTCCGCAACAACTACAGCCTGGGCGGGTGGCGCGGGCGCATGCTGGGACTGGGCATCAACCACCAGTCCAACGGCCGCGCCGATCCGCTCTCGCGCAGCTGGAACCGGATCGTGATGAATATCGGTCTGGACCGCGAAAATTGGGCCCTGACCCTGCGCCCGTGGTGGCGGCTGTCGGACGGCAGCGAGGACGAGAACCCGGGCATCGAGGACCATGTCGGCCGCGGCGATGCGACGCTGGTGCACGTCCGCAACGGCCACGAGTTCGCGCTGATGGCCCGCCACTCCCTGCGCGGTGGCGACGCCTCGCGCGGCGCGGTGCAGTTCGACTGGGGCTTTCCGCTGACGCGCACCTTGCGCGGCCATGTGCAGGTGTTTGACGGATACGGCGAGAGCCTGATCGACTACAACCACCGTTCCACCCAGATCGGACTGGGCATCTCGCTGCTGGAGTGGTTCTGATCCGCGGGCACTGACGCTGGACCGCCCTTTCATCGCGACGGCGCCACAGGCCAGGTCGACATCAACGGAGGCGCAGCATGCAGGCGAGGCGAATCCTTTCCATCGATGGCGGCGGCATCCGCGGCCTGGTCAGCTGCCTGTGGCTGGGAGGCGCGGAAGATGTCCTGGCCCAGTCCGGCAAACCGGGATTGCTCGGGCATTTCGACCTGCTCGCCGGCACCTCCAGCGGCGCATTGATCGCCTGCGGCCTGGGCATGGGGCTGAGCCCTGCCACCATCGCCGGGCTGTTCCATCGCCACCGCCACGACATCTTCCCCGGCATGGTCGAGCGCCTGTGGTCGCGCGCGGGCCGGGTGTTCCGCGAGGGCCTTTCCGCGCCCAGGTACGACGGCAAGGGACTGGAAAACGTGCTGCGGGAGGCGTTCGGGCAGACCACGCTGGGGCAGCTCAAATTGCCGGTGATGGTGACGAGCTACGACACGGTGTCGCGCGAGGCGGTGATCTTCAAGAGCTTCAAGCCCGAGCACCGCGACCTGCCGGTGTGGGAAGTCTGCCGCGCATCCACCGCCGCGCCGACCTACTTCCCCGCGCACCCGATGATGGTCGAGGGCAAGGCCTGCGCCTTGATCGACGGTGGCGTCGTGGCCAACAACCCCACCGCCTGCGCGGTCGCCGAGGCGCTGCGCCACGACAAGCAGGTCGACCAGTGCAGCGACCTGGTGGTGCTGTCGATCGGCAGCGGCCGGCGCAACCGGCCGATCCCGCTCAGGCAGGCGCAGGAATGGGGCGCGCTGGAATGGGCGGTGCCGATCATCGACGTGCTGTTCGACGGCAACACGGATTCCGTCGACTACATCACCCGGCAACTGGTCGGGCCGGGCTACTTCCGGCTGCAGGCCGACCTGCTGGCGCAACTGGACGACCTGGACGATGTCAGCTCGGTCAACATCGCCGCGCTGGAAACCATGGCGACGGATTACCTGCAAAGCGCCGCGACCCGCGCGACGCTCAAGGAGCTTGCAAAACGCCTGTAGGAGCGGCTTCAGCCGCGACCTGTGCATCGGCATCCGGCCCAGCATTCGCGAGTTCGCGGCTGAAGCCGCTCCTACAAAAGCGGGTCCTCAGATCTGCGCGATCGCCAGCGGGATCCGGCCGATGCGGGCCTGCCATTCGCGCGGGCCGGTCTCGTGCACGGACTCGCCGTTGCTGTCGACCGCCACCGTCACCGGCATGTCCTGCACGGTGAATTCGTAGATCGCCTCCATGCCCAGGTCCTCGAACGCGACCACGCGGGCGGCCTTGATCGCCTTCGACACCAGGTACGCCGCGCCGCCGACCGCCATCAGATAGACCGACTTGTGTCTGCGGATCGCCTCGATCGCGACCGGGCCGCGTTCGGCCTTGCCGACCATGCCCAGCAGGCCGGTCTGGCCCAGCACCTGCTCGGTGAACTTGTCCATGCGGGTGGCCGTGGTCGGGCCGGCGGGGCCGACAACCTCGTCGCGCACCGGATCGACCGGACCGACGTAATAGATGAAGCGGCCCTTGAAATCGACCGGCAGCGGCTCGCCCGCATCCAGCATGCCGACGATGCGCTTGTGCGCGGCATCGCGGCCGGTCAGCAGCTTGCCGTTGAGCAGGATCGTCTCGCCGGGCTGCCAGCTGGCGACGTCTTCCGGGGTGAGCGTGTCCAGATCGACGCGACGGCCCTTGGACGCATCGAAAGTCAGCTCGGGCCAGTCCTCCAGCGACGGCGGATCGAGCATCACCGGGCCGCTGCCGTCCAGGGTGAAGTGCGCATGCCGCGTGGCCGCGCAGTTCGGAATCATCGCCACCGGCAGGTTGGCGGCGTGGGTCGGGAAATCCTTGACCTTGACGTCCAGCACCGTGGTCAGCCCGCCCAGGCCCTGCGCGCCGATGCCGAGCGCGTTGACCGCATCGAACAGTTCGATGCGCAGTTCCTCGGCACGGTTCGATGCGCCGCGCGCCTTCAGTTCGGTGATGTCGATCGGCTCCATCAGCGATTCCTTCGCCAGCAGCATCGCCTTCTCGGCGGTGCCGCCGATGCCGATGCCGAGCATGCCCGGCGGGCACCAGCCGGCGCCCAT
>DASTUE010000039.1:0-22206 GCA_035759805.1 Lysobacter sp.
TGGGCGTGCTCGAGGTCGAGCCCCAGGAAATCGCCGTGATTCCGCGCGGCGTACGCTTTCGCATCGCACTGCCCGACGGGGCCTCGCGCGGCTATGTCTGCGAGAACTTCGGCGCGATGCTGCGCTTGCCCGACCTGGGTCCTATCGGGAGCAATGGCCTGGCCAACCCGCGCGATTTCCTCGCGCCGAATGCCGCCTACGAGGATCGCGAGGGTGCGGCGGTCGGCAAGGATTTCGAGCTCGTTGCCAAGTTCCAGGGTCACCTGTGGCGCGCCGACATCGGCCACTCGCCGCTCGACGTGGTCGCCTGGCACGGCAGCTACGCCCCGTGCCGCTACGACCTGCGCCGCTTCAACACGATCGGTTCGATCAGCTACGACCACCCGGACCCGTCGATCTTCCTCGTGCTGCATTCGCCCAGCGACAGCGAGGGCGTCAGCAACATCGACTTCGTGATCTTCCCGCCGCGCTGGCTGGTGGCGCAGGACACGTTCCGCCCGCCGTGGTTCCACCGCAACATCGCCAGCGAGTTCATGGGCCTGATCCACGGTGCCTACGACGCCAAGGCGGAAGGCTTCGTGCCTGGCGGCAGTTCGCTGCACAACTCGATGACCGGCCACGGCCCGGACGCGGCGACCTTCGACAAGGCCAGCCACGCCGACCTGTCCAAGCCGGATGTGATCCGCGACACGATGGCCTTCATGTTCGAGACCCGCGGCGTGATCCGGCCGACCGCGCAGGCACTGGACGCGCCGCATCGCCAGCGTGACTACCAGGCCTGCTGGGCCGGCTTGCAGAAGCGCTTCAGCGGGTCCTGAGCCGGCGGCGAGCCTGCGACCGCGAGCCAGTCCGGTCGGTCGGTGGGTCCGCCCGGCTCGCAGCGCGAAGCGGCCGCGGTGTTTCGCGCCCTATTCACGTCGCCCCGGTAGCCTGCCGTCATCGTTGACGGAGACCTGCCGATGAAGATTGCGCCGCCGGTGCCGACCGTGGTGTGCCTGCTTTCGACCCTGCTGTTGGCTGTCCTGCTGGCGGCCTGCGGCGGTGATGGCGACACCGGCCCTGCGGCGACTCCGTCGACGGCCGCGATGCCGGAGCCGCAGCCAGGTCACTACCCCGACCAGCCCGACGAGGACGTGCCGCCGGCCACCGCGCCGCCTGGCAGTCTGGCATCGGCGGACGCGCCCGACGACCAGCCCGACCCGTTGCCCGGCGATGCGCACTTCGATGGCTACGGGCAGGCGGTGTTCGGCATGGACGCCGGCCAGGTGCGGTCGGTCTGGGTGGGCGAACTCGACGGCAACGCGGTCGAAGGCGAGACGTGCTTCCACCTCAGTCCGGCCGGCCAGCCGGTCATCGCGGATTTTGCGCTGATGTTCGAAGACGGAAAGTTCGTGCGCTATTCGGTGGCCAGCGACGCACTGGTTGCTCCCGGCGGCGGCCGGCGCGGCATGGATATCGCGCAGATCCAGCAGCTCTACCCGGGCCGGGTTGTCCAAAGCCCGCACAAATATGTCGAGGGCGGGCATTACCTGCGCATCCCCGATGACGGCGGCAGCAACGGCGTGCTCGTGTTCGAGACCGATGCCGACGGCACCGTGACCGAATGGCGGGCCGGGGTGCCGCCGCAGGTCGACTACATCGAGGGCTGCAGCTGACCCGCTCGCCGGTGCGCCCGCGATGGTTCCTGTCGACCATCCGGCGACTGCGCTGATCGGGCATCATCCGGATTCATCGTTTCATTTTCGGGATCGTCGCCATGTTGGAAGCCATCGCCCTGTTCGTGCTTGGACTGGTGCTGCTCGCCCTGGGCGGCGACTCGATCATCAAGGGAGCGTCCGGCCTGGCGCGGCACTTCGGTCTGTCGCCGCTGGTTGCCGGCCTGTTGCTGGTCGCGTTCGGTACCTCGTTGCCGGAGCTGGCGATCAACCTGCAGGCGATCGCGCGCGGGCAATCGGATTTGGCCCTGGGCAACGCGGTCGGCAGCAACATCGTCAACTTCGGCCTGACCCTGGGCGCCGCCGCGCTGGCCGCACCGCTGCTGGTGCAATGGCGGGCGTTGTCGCCGTTGCTGCTGTGCCTGATGGGCGGCACAGCAGTGACCATCGTGCTGGGCTGGGACGGCCGGCTGGGCCGGATCGACGGGTGGGTGATGCTCGCGGCGTTCTTCGCGGTGGTCGCGCTGGCGATCGTGCGCACCCGCAACGAGTCGGCCCAGCTGACGCAGCGCCTCGAGGCCTTCACCCATACCGGCAGTGACCTGGGGCTGAACCTGGTGCGGTTCGGCATCGCGGTGGTGCTGCTGTACTTCGGCTCGCGCTGGGTGGTCGGCAGCGCGCCGGCGATCGGCGAGCGGTTGGGAATGCTGCCGCTGATGACGGGTCTGCTGCCGGTGGCGATCGGCAGCGCGTTGCCGGAAGTGGCCGCGGCGGTGATGGCGGCGCGACGCGGACAGGGCGACATGGTGGTCGGCCACGTGATCGGTTCCAGCCTGTTCAACCTGCTGCTGATCGTCGGTGGCATGGCGGCCTGGAGCACGTTGGCGCTGCCGGTCACGTTCGTGCGCTTCGAACTGCCGGCGAGTCTGGTGCTGGCGTTGATGCTGTATCCGATGCTGCGCGGCGACCTGGCGGTAAGCCGGCGCGAAGGCGGCATCCTGCTGGCGGCGTTCGTCGCCTGGGTCGGTTACGAGTTGTTGACGCTGGGATGAGGTCGCCGGGCCTCAATGGGTGTCGTTGGGCATCCCGTCCGGCCGCGGTGGCACGTGGGTGTCCTCGGGTTTGCCGGGCAGTTGCGGACGCTCGTCCATGTGCAGCGACAGCGCCGCTTTCGCCAGCAGGTTGGCGCTGATCGGGGCGGTGACCAGCAGGAACAGGGTGATCAGCAGCTCGCGCGGCTGCGGATCGGTGCCGTTGAAGGCGTGGTAGCCGACCGATGCGGCCAGCATGCAGCCCACGCCCAGCGTGCTGGCCTTGGTCGGCCCGTGCAGGCGTTTGAAGAACTCCGACAGCCGGATCAGGCTGAACGCGCCGACCAGGGTGAAGAAGCTGCCGATCACCAGCAGCGCGACCAGCAGCAGCTCGAACACGATGTTGACCGCGACGCTCATTCGACGATGTCCCGGCGCAGCACGTACTTGCACAGCACCACGGTGCTGACGAAGCCGAGCATCGCGATGATCAGCGCCGCCTCGAAATACACCGCGGTCTGCAGGTACATGCCGAACAGCACCAGTTGCGCGATCGCGGTCACGCTGAGGGTGTCCAGGGCGAGGATCCGGTCGGGCACGGTCGGCCCGCGCAGCAGGCGCCACAACGCCAGCAGCATCGCCACGCCGACCACGCACATCGCGCCGACCACCGCCGCACCGAGCAGGCTGGTGCCGAAGACCTGGATCTGGCTCACGGGAAAATCTCCATCAGCGGTACTTCATAGCGGCGCTTGATGTCGGCGATCAACGCGTCCGCATCCTTCAGGTTGAGCACGTGGACCAGCAGGTACTTGCGATCCTCCGACAGCGCGGCGGTGACCGTGCCCGGGGTCAGGGTGATGAAGCTGGTCAGCGTGGCGATGCCGTGGATGTTGGCGATCTCCAGCGGCAGCCAGATGAAGCCGGGAGTGATGCGGGTCTCCCGGCCGAGCACCAGCCGCGCCACTTCGATGTTGCACATCACCACGTCCCACAACAGGATGCCGAGCATTTTCGGCACCAGCCGCAGCCGGCCGATGCGGGCGAACTCGCGGTCCAGGCGGGCGGCGAACAGCGGGATCACCAGCCCCAGCAGGACCGCGAACAGCCATTGCAGGAGGCTCAGGTCGGCCACCATCACCATCCAGAATGCGATGACGGTCAGGGTCAGCGGCGGCGACGGCAGCCAGCGTTTCAAGCCCGTGGTTTTGGTGCCCGTGCCATTGGTACTCATGGCGCCCTCCGTTCCGGCAGCGTCGCCTGCAGCTGCTCGATGTAGTCGCGCGGGGCCATCAGCTGCGCCCCGGCGGCCTGGGTGTAGCCGATGATCGGCCCCGCGGCCAGGCTCATTGCAATACCGTAACCGAGCAGCAAGGCGATGGCCGCGCTTTCCAGCGGGCGGGTTGCGTGCCTGGGCCGGGCGGGCGCGATGCCGGGTGCCGCGACCGCCGGCCCGCCGGCCGCCTGCAGCATCGCCGGGGTGCGCCAGAACACCCGGCTGCCGGCGCGGGTCAGGCCGACGATCACCATCAGGCTGCTGATCAGGATGGCGCTCCAGACCCACGCCACGTCCGCCTCCGGGACGGCCTGCAGCAGGGCGAGCTTGCCGATGAAGCCCGACAGCGGAGGAATGCCGGCGACCGACATTGCGGCGACAAGGTACATCACCGCGACCAGCCCGCGTGCGGGCAGCGGCGCGAGCAGCTCGGTGAAGTCGCCGGCATCGCCGCGGCTGCGGCGGACGAAATCGGCGATCAGGAAGATCGCGGCGGCCACGAACGTGCTGTGGGCGAGGTAATACAGGCCCGCGCCGATGGTGCCGGGCTGGCGCAGGCCGAACGCGATCAGCAGCGTCGCCGCCGACACCAGCACCAGGTAGGCGGCCAGCATACGCAGCCGCGAGGCGGCGAGCACGCCCAATGCCGCCAGCGCCAGCGTCGCCACCGCGGCCGGCAGCAGCCAGCTCCAACCGTAACCGGCCAGCGCGCCGGCCGGCTCGCCGAGCAGCAGCGCGCCGATCCGCAGGATCGCGTAGATGCCGACCTTGGTCATCACCACGAACAGCGCCGCCACCGCCGCCGGCGCGCGGGTGTAGGTTTCCGGCAGCCACAGGTACAGCGGCAGCAGCGCGGCCTTGGCGCAGAACACCACCAGCAGCAGGCCGATGGTGGCCTTCACCATCATCAGGTCGTGGGCCGGCAACTGCGCGATCCGCGCCGCCAGTTCGGCCATGTTGAGGGTGCCCAGCAGGCCGTACAGCAGCCCCAGCGCGATCAGGAACAGGGTCGAGGCGGCGACGTTGAAGGCGACGTAGTGCAGGCCCGCCGCCATCCGCACGCCGCGCCCGCCGCTGAGCATCAACCCGTAGGAGGCGATCAGCAGGACTTCGAAGAACACGAACAGGTTGAAGACGTCGCCGGTCAGGAACGCGCCGTTGAGGCCGACCAGCTGGAACTGGAACAGCGCATGGAAATGCGGTGCGCGCCGGTCCCAGCCCGAGCAGGCGTGCAGCAGGCAGGCGACCGCGAGCAGGCCGGTGACCAGCACCATCAGCGCCGACAGCCGGTCCACCATCAGCGCGATGCCGAGCCGGGCCGGCCAGTCGCCGAGCAGGTAGACCAGGACCTCGCCTTCGCCGGCGCGCATCACCAGCGCGACGGCCGCCGCCAACGTGGCCAGCATCGACACCCATGCGACCGAGCGCTGCACCGTGGTGCCGATCCGGCGGTGCTCGACGAACAGCGAAGCGGCTGCGCCCAGCAGCGGGATCAGGACCGGCAGGATCGCCAGATGGTTCATCGCGCGTCCCTGGTGGTGGCGGGCGGGGCCGGTTTCGGCGCCTCGCGGCCGTCGACGTGGTCGGTGTCGTTGTCGGCGCGGCTGCGCATCGCCAGCACGATGGTGACCGCGGTCATCGCGAACGCGATCACGATCGCGGTCAGCACCAGCGCCTGCGGCAGCGGATCGGTGTAGCCGGCCAGCGTGGCGGCCACGTCATCGCGCAGCACCGGCGGTTTGCCGACCACCGGCCGGCCGCCGGAGAAGATCAGCAGGTTGGTCGCGTACGACAGCAGGGTCAGGCCGAGGATCACGTCGAAACTGCGCGCACGCAGCATCAGGTACACCGCGGCGGCGACCAGGATGCCGATGGCGCTGGCAATGGCGATTTCCATCATGCGACCTCCCCGGTGGCGGCCGAGCGCTGGTCCAGATCGATCGTTCCGCGGTGGGCGACCATCTTCTTGGACGGCTTCAGCGTGCCCATCATCGACAGCATCAGCATCGTGCTGCCGAACACCACCAGGTACACCCCGACATCGAACGCGGCTGCGCTGGCCAGCCCGATCGTGCCCAGCCACGGCAGCACCAGGTCGTGGTGGCCGCTGGTCAGGAACGGCAGGCCGAACAGCATCGACGCGGCGCCGCTGAGCGCGGCGATCACCAGGCCGGTGCCGATCAACCGGATGTAGTCGAAGCCGAACCGCGACTCCACCGAGTTGGCGCCCTGGATCACGTACTGCACCAGCAGCGGCACCGCCAGCGTCAGGCCCGCGATGAAGCCGCCGCCGGGCGCGTTGTGGCCGCGCAGGAACAGGAAGATCGACACCACCAGCGTCAGCGGGAACATCACCTGGGCCAGATCCGCCGGCACCGGCAGTTTCACCGGCGGGCCGGGCATGACCTTCTCCGGCGCGGTGCGCGCGCGCCGCAGCATCGCGTGCACCACCAGCCCGGCGATGCCGTACACGGTGATCTCGCCGAAGGTGTCGAAGCCGCGGAAGTCGACCAGGATCACGTTGACCACGTTCGCGCCGAACGCCTCCGGCAGCGAGCGCGCCAGCAGCTCGGTGGCGACGGTGTCCGCCGGGCGGGTCATCATCGCCCACGCCAGCGCGCCCACGCCGCCGCCGGCGACGATCGCGATCACGGCATCCCGGCTGCGGCGCAGGCCGGAGCGCTCGCGCGGCGAGTCCTTGGGCAGGTAATGCAGGCCCAGCAGCATCAGCGACAACGTGACGGTCTCCACCAGCAACTGGGTCAGCGCCAGATCGGGCGCCGACAGGGCGACGAAGGTCAGGCTCACCGCCAGCCCGGTGCCGCCCATCGCGATCAGCGCGAGCAGGCGGGTGCGATGCAGCGACAGGGCCGCCAATGTGCAGCCGACCATCACCAGCCACAGCACCCAGGCCATCAGCGGCATCGGCTGCGAGATGCGCGGTGGCACGGTCTGCGGATCGCCCCACGTCGGGTCAAGCCAGGCCGCCACGAACGGCGCCGCGCCGACCGCGATCGCCACCAGCACCAGCGCCAGCATGCTGCGCTGCACGCTGTCGTTGGCCAGCAGGTGGGTGAAGCGGCGGGCGAGGTGGAACAGCGCTTCGATATTGAGCCGGAACAGGCGCCGGCCGAGCGAGCGGCGCACGTTGGCGTGCAGGTCGCGCAGCCGGCGCAGGCCGAAGTACAGCAGCACGCCGCCGACCACCCCGCCCAGGCTCATCGCCAGCGGCAGGCTGAAGCCGTGCCACACCGCCAGGCTGTAAGCGGGCACGTTGTCGCCGAGCACGCCATGGGCGGCGGTCGACAGCATCGGCGCGATCGTCCATTGCGGCGCGATGCCGACCGCCACGCACGTCACGGCCAGGATCGCGACCGGCACCTGCATGAAACGCGGCGGCTCGTGGATGTCCCGGTCGACGTCGCGCGGCCCCTTGCCGAAGAAGGTCTCGTGCACGAAGCGCAGGCTGTAGGCCACCCCGAACACCGCGAACAGGAACGCCGCCACGGGAATCCCCAGCCGGGCGAGGTCGTGGCCCTGGATCTCCAGCGCCTGGGCGAAGAACATTTCCTTGGAGAGGAAGCCGTTGAGCAGCGGGATGCCGGCCATCGCCAGCGACGCGATGATCGCCAGCGCGCTGGTCCAGGGCAGATAGCGGCGCAGGTTGCCGAGCCGGCGCATGTCGCGGGTGCCGGCCTCGTGGTCGATGATGCCGGCGGCCATGAACAGCGAGGCCTTGAAGGTGGCGTGGTTGAGGATGTGGAACAGGCCGGCGACCACCGCGAACGGCGTGGACAGGCCGAACAGCAGGGTGATCAGGCCCAGGTGGGAGATCGTCGAATACGCCAGCAGGCCTTTCAGGTCGTGCTGGAAGATCGCGTTCCAGGCACCGACCAGCAACGTCAGCGCGCCGACGCCGCTGACCACGTAGAAGAACAGGTCGGTGCCGGCCAGCACGGGATGCAGCCGCGCCAGCAGGAACACGCCGGCTTTGACCATCGTCGCCGAGTGCAGGTAGGCCGACACCGGCGTCGGCGCGGCCATCGCGTGCGGCAGCCAGAACTGGAACGGGAACTGCGCGCTCTTGGTGAACACCCCGCCCAGCACCAGCGCCAGCAGCCACGGATACAGCGCATGCGCGCGGATCGCATCGCCCGCGGCCAATACGACATCCAGCTCGTAGCTGCCGACGATGTGGCCGATCATGACGATGCCGGCGAGCAGCGCCAGACCGCCGCCGGCGGTGATCGTCAGCGCCATCCGCGCCCCTTCGCGCGCGTCCTGGCGCTGCGACCAGAAGCCGATCAGCAGGAACGAACTGATCGAGGTCAGCTCCCAGAACACCGCCAGCAGCAGCAGGTTGCCGGCCAGCACCATGCCCAGCATCGAGCCCATGAACAGCAGCAGGTAACAGAAGAACCGTCGCGCCTTCTCGTGCGCGCCGAGGTAGTAGTGCGAGTACATCACCACCAGCCCGCCGATCCCCAGCACCATCGCCGCGAACATCCACGCCAGGCCATCCAGCCGCAGCGAGAACGCCAGGCCCAGTTGCGGAATCCACGGCACGCTCCAGCGCACGATCCCGCCGGCGACCAGCTGCGGGGTCAACGCGACCAGCATCAGCATGCCCAGCAGCGGTGCCAGTCCGGCCAGCCACGCCGTGGTACGGCGACTGGCGCCGCGGCTGGCCATCACCAGGGCGGCGAACACGAACGGCAGGGCTAGCACGGCTGGCAGCAAAGGGAGTCCTGGCGGGTGGGCGGCGGGCGCCGACGAAAGGAGGGTGACGCCGGCGGAGGACGGCCGATTCTAACCGACGCGTCCAGCCGGCACGCTTGACCGAAGCGGCTGACTGACGGGCAGGCGACATGCGTCCAGCCGATCATGTCCGATCGGGTCGACCGGCATGCGACCGGCCCGGAAGGCCTGCATCGTCCCGTCTGCTGCGATCCATCCGGCATCGAAAGACGGCGTCGCCGATCGCGCCGCGGCAAAAGTCGGGGGTCTGGAAATCCGGACCGAAGTCCGGCCGCCGCATCGACCTGCTCCCGCCGCTGGTTATGCTGTCGGGCTATCGGCAAGACGGAACGATTCCATGCGCGACACCCCGCTGCGCGATGCCCTGGTGTTCGGCGGCACCGGCCCGATCGGTCGCGCGGTGCTCGCGCGGCTGCCGGCCGACCGCTGGCGGGTCACCGCGGTCTCGCGCCGCGAACCGGTCGACGGCGATGGCAATCGCGTTGATGGCGGCATCCGCTGGCTGCAGGGCGAGCTGGATGCGCCGCCACCATTGCCGGAACGCGTCGATGCGGTTTTCAGTTGCGGCCCGCTGGACGGGTTCGCGCGCTGGTACGCCGATACCCGACTCCAGGCCGCGCGAGTGGTGGCGTTCGGCTCGACCAGCGTGGACACCAAGCAGGACTCGACCGATCCGGCCGAGCGCGACCTCGCCCGGCGTCTGGCGCAGGCCGAGCAGCGGATATTCGATCGTGCGGTCGCGTGTGGCGCGGCGGCGACCGTGCTGCGGCCCACGCTGGTGTATGGCGTCGGCCGCGACGCCAGCCTGACCCGCATCGCGGCGCTGGCCCGGCGCTGGGGCCGGTTCCCGCTGCCCCGCGGCGCGGGCGGCCTGCGCCAGCCGGTGCACGTCGACGATCTGGCCGTCGCCGCGCTCGGCTGCCTGGATCGGCCTTCCACGTACGGTCGCGCCTATGCGCTGCCCGGTGGCGAAACGCTCCCCTATCGCGACATGGTGGCGCGCGTGCTGGCCGCCTTGCAGCCGCCGGCAAAGCTGGTGGAGCTGCCCGCCCCGTTGTTCCAGCTGATGCTGGGCGTGGCGCGGATCACCGGTCGCGCCAATGGACTGGGCGCAGCGGTCGCGCGCATGCGGGCGGACCTGGTGTTCGATGCCGCCCCGGCGCAGCGCGACTTCGACTACCGGCCGCGTCACTTCCAGCCGACCGCGGCGATGTTCGGTGCCATGGATTCCACGGTGCCGTAGCAGGATCCATCGGGAGCCTGCTTCAGATATCCCGCGCCGGCGGCATCGTGCGGGCCTTGCGCAGCGCGCGCAGGGCCACGCCGAGCACGCCGCCCAGCACCATCGCGCCGCCGAGGAACAGCCGCGGGCCCGGCCGGTCGCCCCAGAAGAGCATGCCCAGCGCCACCGCGAACACGGGTACCAGCAGCAGCCACGGGGTCACCTGGGCGACCGGGTAGCGCTGCATCAACACGTAGTACAGGCCGTGGCCGAGCAGCGAGGAGATGAACGCCGCGTAGGCCACGCCGGTCCAGCCGATCCAGCTTACCGATGCCAGCGCGGCCACGCCGCCCGGCTCGAACGCCATGCTGATCGCCAGCAGCGGCAGCACCGAAAACACCGCCATCCAGCCCTGCATGCTGAAGGGGTCCAGGCCATGCAGGCCCTTCATCAGCACGGTGCCGACGGCCATGAACAGTGCCGACACCAGCATCAGCACCACCGCCTGCCAGTTGTCCATCACCGACGGGTCCAGTCCCAGTACCAGCACGCCGCTGAAACTGATCGCGATGGCCAGCCCGGTGCGCCACGCGAACCGCTCGCCCAGCACCAGCCAGGCCAGCACCGCGGTCATCGGGATGTAGCTCTGCATCACGATCGCCGGTGACGACAGGTCGCCGGCCAGTTTCAGCGAGGCGAAACTGAGCCCGAAGTGCAGCACGCCCACGCAGAGGCAGACCGCGACCAGCCGCGGCCATTGCCCTGCCGACGGCCGCTTCATCCAGAACAGCAGGGGCAATCCCAGCGCCACGAAACGCAGCGCGGTGAACAGGAACGGCGGAATCTCGCGCAGGGCGAATGCCGATGACAGGAAGTTGCCCGCCCAGGCAATGCAGATCAGCAGTACAAGGAAAATATCGCGGGGAGACATCGGCAGCGTCCAGTGGGTGGGTCCGCAGATGCGGGCAACAGGTCAGCCCGCGGCCGCGGGCAGGAAAACATCGACGGGCGATGGAGGCGGGTGCCTCCGTCAGCGGCGCATCAGGAAACGGGACGGGCAAGGCCGGCCCGTGCGGCGGATGCCGGCGCGATGGATCGCGTTACCGCTGGCGATCAATACGACCAGCCCAGCCTGCGGTACAGCTTCGCCAGCACCCACGCCGGTCCGATCAGCAGATAGGTCAGGTCGGTCAGGAAGCTGGGTTTGCGGCCTTCGTACTTGTGGCCGATGAACTGGCCGATCCAGGCCACCACGAACACGCCGACGCCCGTCCACAGCAACGCCATCACACCGAAGCTGTCGAAGATCCCGCGGGTGAGCAGGGCCATCAGCACGAACATGGCCAGCATGCCCAGCCCGAGCCGGCGCGACTGGCGGTAGTAGAACAGCGTCGCGGCGAAGATCGCCAGCGCGGCCCAGAATCCGGGCCGGAACAGGGTGCCGGGAGCGGGAATGCACCACAGCAGCGCGACTACGCTCCAGGCGATCGCGGGCACGCAGACCACATGGATCCACTGGTTGGTCGCGTTGCGATGGTCGGCCGAGTAGTTGGCGAACCAGCGGTCGATCGGGCGGCTTGTTGCGGACATTTCACTTTCCTCCCGATGCATGGTTTCCGTGCGGGCGGTTGTCCGCCTGGACTTCCTTAGGTCGTAGGAGCGGCTTCAGCCGCGATCTGGAGTCGGCGCGAGCGAACGGTTTCCGATCGCGGCTGAAGCCGCTCCTACGAGAAGCAGACACCTCAATCGACGCTGATCCCCGCCAGCTTCTGCAGCGCGTCCGCGTACCGCGCGCGGGTGCGCTCGATGATTTCGGCCGGCAGTTCCGGCCCCGGCGGGGTCTTGTCCCAGTCCAGGGTTTCCAGGTAATCGCGCACGATCTGCTTGTCGTAGCTCGGCGGGCTGGTGCCGACGCGGTACTCGTCGGCGGGCCAGTAGCGCGAGGAGTCCGGCGTCAGCATCTCGTCCATCACGTACAGATGGCCGTCGGCGTCGGTGCCGAACTCGAACTTGGTGTCGGCCAGCAGGATGCCGCGCCCGGCCGCGTAGTCGGCCGCGAACTGGTACAGCCGCAACGTCGCATCGCGCACCGCCTCGGCCAGCTCGGCACCGCACAGGCGGACCGCGGTGTCGAAGTCGATGTTTTCGTCGTGGTCGCCGACTGCGGCCTTGGTGGAGGGCGTGAAGATCGGCTCGCCCAGCTTCTCGGCCTGGCGCAGCCCGCCCGGCAGTTCGATGCCGCTGATGCGGCCGGTGCGCTGGTAGTCCTTCCAGCCGCTGCCGATCACGTAACCGCGGGCGATGCACTCGATCGGCACCGGCTTCAGGCGTTTGGCGACCACCGAACGGCGCGTGTACAGCGCCGCATCGACACCGTCGGGCAATACCGATGCCACATCGATGCCGGTCAAATGATTGCGCGCGATGTGCTCGGTCTTGCCGAACCAGAAGTTGCTGATCTGGCACAGCATCTCGCCCTTGCCCGGGATCGGGTCGGGCAGCACCACATCGAACGCGCTGAGGCGGTCGGTGGCGACCATCAACAGGTAATCGCCCGGCGGCGTGTCGGCCGGCAGGCGTTCGGCCGGCAGGTCGAACACGTCGCGGACCTTGCCGCGATGGCGCAACGGCAGGCCTGGCAGGTCGGATTCGGAAAGCGATCGTCGCAGCAGTGTCGTGGACAAGTGGAGCCCCTCGGTGGTGCACGCAGCATTGCAGAAACCTGCCGCGGGACACCGCTGGCTTCGCGCACGGGGCGCGACAGGGCCGACCAGTGTACGCCGGCTTGCGGCCGCGTGCAGGTACACTGTCGCCCCATTCCAGATGGCTGCCGGGGCGCGATGAAACGCTGGTACGGAAAACTGCTCGGGCTGTTCGCCGGGGCCGCGCTGATGCGCTTCAATCCCCTGCTCGGCGGACTGATCGGCCTGCTGATCGGGCATGCGTTCGACACCGACTGGTTCCGCCTGCGCCGCGACGATCCCTACGCCGTGCTCGGCGTGACCACGGAGGCCAGCGATGCGGACATCGAACGCGCCTACCGCCGGCTGATCTCCCAGTACCACCCCGACCGCCTCGATGGCGCCGCCGCCGAACTGCGCCGCCAGGCCGAGGCCAAGGCGCGCGAGATCAACGGCGCGTACGACCGCATCAAGACCCTGCGCAAACGCAGCTGACCCGCCACCGAGGCACCGCCGCCATGCAACCGACCGTCATCTCGCCGTCCATCCTGTCCGCCGACTTCGCCCGACTGGGCGAGGAAGTCGACAATGTCCTCAAGGCCGGTGCCGACTGGGTCCATTTCGACGTGATGGACAACCATTACGTGCCCAACCTGACGATCGGCCCGATGGTCTGCGAGGCGCTGCGCAAGCACGGCGTGACCGCGCCGATCGACGTCCACCTGATGGTCGAACCGGTCGATCGGCTGATCCCGGATTTCGCCAACGCCGGCGCCACCGTGATCAGCTTCCACCCCGAGGCCAGCCGCCACGTCCACCGCACGATCCAGTTGATCAAGTCGCACGGCTGCCAGGCCGGCGTGGTGCTGAACCCGGCAACCCCGCTGGACGTGCTGGACTGGGTGCTCGACGACCTCGACATGGTGCTGCTGATGTCGGTCAATCCGGGTTTCGGCGGGCAGTCGTTCATTCCCTCCACCTTGCAGAAGCTGCGTCAGGTGCGGGAGCGGATCGATGCCAGCGGCCGTGCGATCCGGCTGGAGGTCGACGGCGGGGTGAAGCCCGACAACATCGCCGAGATCGCCGCGGCCGGTGCCGATACCTTCGTGGCTGGCTCGGCGATCTTCAACGCGCCCGACTATGCCGAGGTGATCGGCCGGATGAAGGCCGCGGTGGCCGGCGTGCGCGGCTGAGGCGGTAAAAACGGACACCGGCGCGCAGGGCACCGGTCTCCGGCAATGATTGGAGGCAATCCCGCCTCCGTCGGTCGTCCCTGCCATGGCGTTTGATCTTCCTGTGCAGCGATGACCGCCGGATGACAACGCCTGGTGCTTGTCCGGAGCGGGGCGGAAAACTGCGGCGGCTTTCACGGACGCGCTGCTAGCCTCGCGGCATGAACGCACCCGAATCCTCCCCGCACGGGCCGCGCTGGCGGCTGATCCTCAACGGCAAGTCCGGCGACGACAGATCTTTGCGCGACGCGGTGGGCGCGATGCGCACGCGCGGCATCGCGCTGGGCGTGCGGGTCACCTGGGAGGCCGGGGACGCGGCGCGTTACGTGGCCGAGGCGATTGCCGACGGCGTCGATACGGTGATTGCCGCCGGCGGCGACGGCACCCTCAGCGAGGTCGCCGGTGCGCTGGCCGATCGCGACGAGGACGCCGACAGCCTGCCCAGCCTGGGGCTGGTGCCGTTGGGCACCGCCAACGATTTCGCCACCACCGCGGACATTCCCGTTGAGCCCGATGCCGCGCTGGAACTGGTGCGCCTCAGCCCGGCCCGGGCCATCGACCTGCTGCGGATCGACAGCGGCGACCCGGCCGACGGCCGGATCCACTGGTGCGCCAACCTCGCCAGCGGCGGCTTCGGTACCCAGGTCACGGTGGAAACCGACGAAGGCATGAAGAAGATGCTCGGCGGGCTGGCCTATCTGATCACCGGGATCGCCAGCCTCGGCCAGATCGAGCCGGTGACTGCGCGCCTCCGCGGCGCGGCGCTGGACGGCGGGCGTTTCCAGTGGGAGGCCGGCTTCATCGCGCTGGGCATCGGCAATGGCCGCCAGGCCGGCGGTGGCCAGGTGCTGTGCCCGGACGCGGTGATCGATGACGGCCTGCTCGACCTCACCGTGGTGCCGGAGCTGGAAGGAGCGATCGGCCGCACGGTGGCCGCGCTGTTGACCGAAGGCCGGCACGGTGCGCTGACCCGCGTGGCCGAACGCCGGCAACTGGCCTGGCTCGATATCGACGCGTCCGCCGGGTTCGTCCTCAGCCTGGATGGCGAGCCGGTCGAGTCGGACCGCTTCCGCATCGTCTGCGTGGCCGGCCGGATCCGCATGCACCTGCCGCCGGGCTGCCCGTTGTTGCGTCCGCCGGGCAATCCGCTGCCGGTGACCGAAGGCGACGGCGAGCCGGAACCGTCGCCGTCGCTGGTGCCGGCGTGAGGACCTCCGGCCCCGGCGAGGCCATCGCACCGGCGCGGCGAACCGGCTAAAGTGTCGCGATGACTTCCAGGGCGAACCCGCATTCCTGCAGTGCCGACACCGGTTGGCGATGGTGGCTTGCCGCCGTCGTCCCCGCCTCGTCGCACCCCAAGGAAATGCCGCATGTCCACGCCCGACACCGACAACCCGCAGTACCGCAAATTCCAGCAGCAGGCCGCTGAAGGCCACACCCGCATCCCGGTGGTGCGCGAGGTGTTCTCCGACCTCGACACGCCGCTGTCGGTCTACCTGAAACTCGCCGACGGCCCGCACACCTACCTGTTCGAATCGGTCGAGGGCGGCGAGCGCTTCGGCCGCTATTCGATCATCGGCCTGCCGGCGACCCGCGTGTACGCGTTCGCCGGCCACACTCTGTATGTCACCGAGCACGGCGAGCTGGTCGAGGCACGCGAGGTCGCCGATCCGTTCGCCGAGGTCGAGCGCCTGCGCACGCAGTATTCGGTGCCGAAGATCGACGGCCTGCCCGGCTTCACCGGTGGCCTGGTCGGCTGGTTCGGCTTCGAGTGCATCCAGTACATCGAGCCGCGCCTGGCCGCACCGCAGGCGGATGGCCAGCAAAAACCCGACGAGCTGGGCACCCCCGACATCCTGCTGATGCTGAGCGAGGAAGTGGCGGTGTTCGACAACCTCAAGGGCCGACTGTACCTGATCGTCCACGCCGATCCGGCCGAACCGCAGGCCTGGGCGCGCGCGAACCGCCGTCTCGACCAGCTGGTGCACCGCCTGCGCAGCAGCGGTACGACGTATCCGGAAACGCTGGATCCGGCCGGCCTGGACGAGGCGGATTTCGTCTCCGGTTTCACCCGCGAAGGCTTCATCGACGCAGTCGAGAAGTCGAAGGAATACATCCGCGGCGGCGACATCTTCCAGGTCGTGCTGAGCCAGCGCCTGAGCGTGCCGTTCAAGGCCCGGCCGGTGGATGTCTACCGTGCCCTGCGTGCGTTGAATCCGTCGCCTTATATGTACTTTTTGGATGTCGGCGAGATGCAGGTGGTCGGCTCCTCGCCGGAAATCCTGGCGCGCCTGCAGTACGACGCCGCCGGGCAGGGCACGATCACCGTGCGCCCGATCGCCGGCACCCGCCCGCGCGGTGCGACCCCGGCCGAGGACGACGCGCTGGAGGCCGAGCTGCTGGCCGACCCGAAGGAGCGCGCCGAGCACCTGATGCTGATCGACCTGGGCCGCAACGATGTCGGCAGGATCAGCCAGCCGGGCACGGTCGAGGTCGGCGAGCAGTTCGTGATCGAGCGCTACAGCCACGTCATGCACATCGTCAGCGAGGTCACCGGCACCCTGAAGCCGGGCCTGGGCTACGCCGACGTGCTGCGCGCGACCTTCCCGGCCGGCACCGTCAGCGGCGCGCCGAAGATCCGCGCACTGGAAGTGATCCGCGAGCTGGAGCCGATCAAGCGCAATGTCTACGCCGGCAGCATCGGTTATCTGGGCTGGCACGGCGATGCCGACACCGCGATCGCGATCCGCACCGCGGTGATCCAGGACGGCCGCCTGCACGTGCAGGCCGGTGCCGGCATCGTGCACGACTCCGACCCGGTCAAGGAATGGGAAGAAACCATGAGCAAGGGACGCGCGCTGTTCCGCGCCGTCGCCGAAGCGGCGCGGGGGCTTTGACATGCTGCTGATGATCGACAACTACGACAGCTTCACCTGGAACCTCGTGCAGTACCTGCAGGTGCTCGGGGCCGAAGTGAAGGTGGTCCGCAACGACGAGCTCTCGCTGCCGCAGATCGAGGCGCTGGCGCCGGAGCGGATCGTGATCTCGCCCGGGCCGTGCACGCCGAACGAGGCCGGCGTATCGCTCGATGTGATCCGGCACCTGGGCGCGCGGATTCCGCTGCTGGGCGTCTGCCTGGGCCACCAGGCCATCGGCCAGGCCTACGGCGGCGAGGTGGTGCGGGCAAAGACGATCATGCACGGCAAGACCTCGCGCATCCGCCACCAGGGTCGGGGCGTGTTCGCCGGCCTGCCGGATGCCTATGAAGCCACGCGTTACCACTCGCTGGTGGTGGCGCGCGAGACCCTGCCCGGGTGTCTGGAAATGACCGCCTGGACCGACACCGAGGATGGCGCCTTCGACGAGATCATGGGCCTGCGCCACCGCGAACACCCGGTCGAAGGCGTGCAGTTCCACCCCGAGTCGATCCTGACCGAGCACGGCCACGCGCTGCTGAAGAACTTCCTGGAGCGTTGACGCGGTTGCCTCGTTGTAGGAGCGACGTGAGTCGCGACCCACTGAACCATCCGCTGCGGCCATGAAGGGATGTACAGGTCGCAACTCACCGGTGGAGGCATGCCTCCACCGCTCCTACGACCGCAGGAAGTCCAGTCGGACGACCGCAGGAAGTCCCCGTGGGACATAAACCCGAGACAAACAAAAATGCCGATCACCCCGCAAGAAGCCCTGCAACGCACGATCGAACACCGCGAGATCTTCCATGACGAGATGGTCGACCTGATGCGCATGATCATGCGCGGCGAGGTCAGCCCGATGATGACCGCGGCGATCCTGACCGGCCTGCGGGTCAAGAAGGAGACCGTCGGCGAGATCGCCGGTGCGGCGCAGGTGATGCGCGAGTTCGCGCGCCCGGTCGATGTGGCCGACCGCACCCATCTGGTCGACATCGTCGGTCCCGGCGGTGACGGCGCCAACACCTTCAACATCTCCACCGCGAGCACGTTCGTGATCGCCGCCGCCGGTGGCCGGGTCGCCAAGCACGGCGGCCGCAGCGTGTCGTCCAGGTCCGGCAGCGCGGACGCCCTCGAAGCGCTGGGCGCGGCCATCGAGCTGCAGCCCGATCAGGTCGCCCAGTGCATCGCCCGCACCGGCATCGGCTTCATGTACGCGCCGCTGCACCACCCGGCGATGAAGGTGGTCGCTCCGGTGCGCCGCGAGATGGGCGTGCGCACGCTGTTCAACATCCTCGGCCCGCTGACCAATCCGGCCGGCGCGCCGAACATCCTGATGGGTGTGTTCCATCCCGATCTGGTCGGCATCCAGGTGCGGGTGCTGCAGGAGATGGGCGCGCAGCGGGCGCTGGTGGTCTGGGGCCGCGACGGCATGGACGAGCTGTCGCTCGGCGCCGGTTCGCTGGTCGGCGAGCTGCGCGACGGCAAAGTGACCGAGTACGAGCTGCACCCGGAAGACTTCGGCATCGCGATGTCGGCCAGCCGCAACCTCAAGGTGGATGGTCCGGAAGCCTCCATCGCGATGCTGCGTGACGTGCTCGACAACCGCCCGGGACCGGCGCTGGACATCGTCGCCCTCAATGCCGGTGCCGCGCTGTACGTGGCCGGCGTGGCCGACAGCATCGCCGATGGCATCGAGCGCGCACGCGAGGCGATTGCCTCCGGCGCGGCGCGCGCCAGGCTGGACGGGTTCGTCGCCACCACGCGCGAACTCGCGGGACAATGAATACGCATCGTCATTGCCGCCTTCGCGGCAGCGACAGCACCACCGGAGCCAGCAACACGCAATGACCGACATCCTGCAGAAGATCCTCGCCCGCAAGCACGAGGAGATCGACCAGCGCAGCAAGATCCGCTCGCTGGAAAGCGTGCGCGCCCGCGCCGGCAACCAGCCACCGACCCGCGGCTTCGTCGAGGCGATCAAGCGCCGGCACGCGCTGGGCGAGGCGGCGGTGATCGCCGAGGTCAAGAAGGCCAGCCCGTCGAAGGGCCTGATCCGCAAGGACTTCGATCCGGCCGCGATCGCGCGCAGCTACGAAGCCGGCGGCGCGGCCTGCCTGTCGGTGCTGACCGACGTCGACTTCTTCCAGGGCAGCAACCGCTACCTGGGCGAGGCGCGCGAAGCCTGCCGCCTGCCGGTGCTGCGCAAGGATTTCATCGTCGATCCCTACCAGGTGTACGAGGCGCGCATGATCGGCGCGGACTGCATCCTGCTGATCGTCGCCGCGCTGGAAGACGGGCCGATGGTGGAGATGGCCAACCTCGCCCACGAGCTGGGCATGGACGTGTTGATGGAGATCCACGACATCGACGAACTGGAGCGCGCGTTGCAGACCGACTGCGAGCTGGTCGGCATCAACAACCGCAACCTGCGGACCTTCGAGGTCTCGCTGGACACCACCATCGAGCTGAAGGCGGCGATCCCGGCCGACCGCATCGCAGTCACTGAAAGCGGCATCGCCACCCGTCCGGATGTCGCACTCCTGCGGGCGGCGGGGGTGGAGACGTTCCTGATCGGCGAGAGCTTCATGCGCGAAGCTGATCCGGGCGCCGCGCTACAGCGGTTGTTCGCGCCGTGAGCGCGACCGTGCCGGCGGACCTGCCCCGCCCGTACCCGTGGGTGGATGAAGGTGCTCCGCTGGTGGTGTTCGATTTCGACCACACCCTGTACGACGGCGATTCCGGCAGCCACCTGTTCCGCTGGCTGATCCAGCGCAGCTGGTGGCGGATGGTGCTGGCCCTGCTGATCGCACCGCTGTTCGGCCCGATGGTGGCGTTCCTGCCGACCCGGCGCGTGGGGATCTCGGGTTTCGTCTGGGCCGGCACCATCGGCCTGCATCGGCCGCGCGACCTCGATGCCGAGATCGACCGCTATGTCGCGTTGCACGGCGGGCAGATCCGCCCGCGCCTGCTGCCGATCGCGCTGGACGTCCTGCACCGCCATCGCGAGGCCGGCGATCGGGTCGTCGTCGCCACCGGCGCGCCGCCGGAACTCGCGCGAGCGATCCTCGCCTTCGTCGCCCATCAGGACGTGCCGGTGGTCGGCACCCAGGTCGGCCCGCGGCTGGGCGGCATCGGCGCCACCCGCCACTGCCATTTCGAGATGAAGATGACGATGCTGCGCGAGGCAGGGTTCACCGCCCCCGTCGCGATCGCCTATTCCGACAGCAGCGCCGACCTGCCGCTGCTGCTGGCCGCGCGCAAACCGGTGGTGGTGAACCCGAAAGCGCGCCGGGTCGCGATGTTCCGCAAGCTGCTGCCCGCCGGCACGCCGATCCTCAACTGGGGCTGCGCGGACCGGGCAGGGGAGCCAGTGACGTAGACCGGCGATTCGGCCTTTGTAGGAGCGGCTTCAGCCGCGACCTGTACATCGCCACCAACGCGAGGGGGATAGCCACCGCGGAGTCGGCGCGTCGTCATCGGATCATTCCCTGCCGGTTCGCGGCTGAAGCCGCTCCTACAAAAAGCGCGGACTTGTAGGAGTGACGTGAGTCGCGACTTGTACTTCGTCTCAAGCGTTCGACCGGTCGCGACTCACGTCGCTCCTACCGGAGCGCGCGGAGCCGGACCCGCAAACAAAACGGGCGACCCGCAGGCCGCCCGTTTGTGTTTCTGCCAGCAACCGCCGCCGTCAGCGCGTGCCGTACAGCACCACGGTCTTGCCGCGGGCATGCAGCTTGCCGTCGGCCTGCAGCTTCTTCAGCACGCGGCCGGCCATCTCGCGCGAACAGCCGACCAGGCGCGACAGTTCCTGCCGCGATACCCGCAACTGGGTGCCATCGGGATGGGTCATCGCCTCGGGCTCCCGCGCCAGGTCGTGCAGGGCGCGGGTGATGCGGTCGGTGACGTCGAGGAATGCCAAGCGGCCGGCCTTCCGGCTGGTGTCGAGCAGGCGCTGGGAAATCTGCGCGGCGATCGAGTACAGCAGTTTGGGAGCGTCCGGAGCCAGGCGCGACAGCATCAGGTCGTACAGGCGCTCGTGGCCGATTTCCGCCAGCTCGCATGGCGTGCGCGTACGCAGGATCACCTCGCGCTGGTCGCTCTCGACAAACAGCCCCAGCTCGCCGACGAACTCGCCGGGGCCGAAGTAACCCAGCACCAGTTCGCGGTCATCGTCCTCCTCGGTGATGATGCTGACCGAGCCCGACACGATGTAGTACAGCGTGCTGGCGGGATCACCCGGCCGGAACACGTCCGTGCGCGATGGATAACGACGGCGGTGGCAGTGGGCGAGGAAGCGTTCGATCGTTGCGCCATCGGGCATCAACGGGCTGCTGGTTCGGCGCAGTACAGTCAAGGTATCTACCCGGGTGGCTGGCATGGTCAAGTGGTTAAGGTTATTCAGGAAGCTTAGGGTGAAGTAGCGTTGAGAGGCAAACTTTGCCCTCTGGTGGCACCGGCGGAGGCGATTCTGCGACGCGCGCCCGGCGGGCCGCATTTTCAACCGGTCGCCAATTGCCGCATAATCGCGCCCTCTCGCCATGTCCGGATAAAAGCATAGTGGTCAAGCCGTTGCCGCGCCTGAGGTTGCAGGGGTTCAACAACCTCACCAAAGCGCTCTCGTTCAACATCTATGACGTCAGTTTTGCCGCCTCGGAAGAGGAGCGGCAACGCTACATCGAGTACATCGACGAGGAGTACAACGCCGATCGCCTGACCCAGATCCTGACGGATGTGGCGGACATCATCGGCGCCAACATCCTCAACATCGCGCGCCAGGATTACGATCCGCAGGGCGCCTCGGTGACGATCCTGATCTCCGAGGAACCGGTGATCGACAAGTCCGATGCCAAGGGCGTGATCTCCGAGGCGGTGGTCGCGCACATGGACAAGTCGCACATCACCGTGCACACCTATCCGGAGACGCATCCCGACAGCGGCATCGCGACCTTCCGCGCCGACATCGACGTGGCGACCTGCGGCGTGATCTCGCCGCTGAAGGCGTTGAACTACCTGATCGAGAGCCTGGAATCAGACATCGTGGTGATGGACTACCGGGTGCGCGGCTTCACCCGCGACATCAAGGGCAAGAAGCACTACATCGACCACCGGATCAACTCGATCCAGGACTACCTGGCCAAGAACATCAAGGCCCGCTACGAGATGCTCGACGTGAACGTCTACCAGGAAAACATCTTCCACACGAAGATGCACCTGAAGGACTTCGACCTGGACCAGTACCTGTTCGAGGAGAAGGCGCGCAACCTGTCGTTCAAGGAGCGCATGAAGATCGAGGCGCGGCTCAAGCGCGAGATCGAGGAGCTGTACCACGGGCGCAACCTGGTCGACTGATCAGGCCGCCAGGCTCCAGGCAACACACACGAAGCGCCGGCAATCCCGGCGCTTCTGCTTTCCGGGGTTCCAGTGACAAGCCAAAGC
>DASTUE010000040.1:0-7776 GCA_035759805.1 Lysobacter sp.
GTCGCTGGCCTACACGGGGATCGCGGTGCTGATGGTGAACCTGGTGTTCTGAGCCGCCGGTCGCGGGCGGTCAGGAGTCCGGGCTCAGGAACCGGCCTTCAGCCACACCGCGCCGTCGCGCACTTCCACCTCGACCGCCCGCAGGGATTCGCCGCGGCAGGGCCCGCCCACGCACTCGCCGCCCTGAAGCTCGAAAGTCGCGCCGTGCGCGGCGCACACCAGCAGGCCGTCCCTGCTCTTGAGGAACTGGCCCGGCGTCCAGTCGAGCTGACGGCCCGCATGCGGGCAGACGTTGATCCAGGCACGCACATCGTCGCCGTCGCGGTACAGGACCAGCGGTTCGATATCACCATCGAGGTCGGCACCGGCCTCGGCGAAACCGCCATCGACGATGCGGTCCAGGGAAATCAGGGCGGATGTGTTCATGGCGGTGGGACTCGCGAGGTGAAAGTGCATGGGCGACTCGATGGCCGTTGCCAGCTAGGGCCGCCTGTTCAAGCCGCGTGGTTCAGGCCACCTGAACCAAGCCAGCCAAACCCGGCGCTGGGCGATCGGGGGCACGCCACCCTCGCAGGATTTAACGAAGTTCTCACAAGTTTTTCCGCACCAGCGGGGATACTGCGGCGTCCGGCTTTCCGCCGCATTGTGGCATGACGTACCGAATGAGCAGCCAGAGTTTCCGCTTCGACCAGCACTTCTTCCAATCGCGCATGCGTGCCGCGTTCGCGCCGCGCAAGCCGCGCAACGCCCTGTTGCGCTTCCTGCTCGGGGCGGTCGGCCTGGGCCTGCTGGTCTTGCTGGTCGCGTTCGGGGCGGTGGTGGGCGCGTGCATGCTCGCCGTCGGGCTGGTCTACAAGCTGGTACGGGGACGCGGCAAGCCGATCGCCGGCGGCCATGCCCAGCACGACCCGCGCGTGGTCGAAGGCGAGTACCGCGTGGTCGAAAAATCCGCCTTGCCGCGTTGACCATGACCGACGTGATCGCGGCTCCGCCGCAGGTTCGCATCCCGGTCCGTTCGACCGGTCCCACCTCGTTTTTCCCGGTCCGCCGGATCTACTGCGTCGGCCGCAATTTCGCCGACCATGCGCGCGAGATGGGCGCAACGGTGCCTGCCTCGGCGGCCGAACGCGGCCACCCGGTGCTGTTCTGCAAGCCGGCCGACGCGCTCGTGCTCGACGGCGTGGTGCCCTATCCGCGCGGCAGCCGCGAGCTGCACCACGAGGTCGAGCTGGTGGTCGCGCTGGGCGCCGACGCACCCGCCGGCATCCTCGATCCCGCCGATGCGCCCGCGCTGGTGTTCGGCTTCGGCATCGGCCTCGACCTGACCCGCCGTGACCTGCAGGCGGCCGCCAAGGCCAAGGGCCTGCCCTGGGATACCGGCAAGGCGTTCGACCACTCCGCACCGGTCAGCCAGCTGGTTCCCGCCACCGAAGTCGGCGACCTTGCGCAACACAGCCTGACGCTCGTCGTCAATGGCGAGAAGCGCCAGCACGCATCGCTCAGCGACCTGATCTGGACGGTGCCGGACATCCTGCACGAGCTGTCCACGCTGTTCGCGTTGCGTGCCGGCGACCTGGTATTCATGGGCACGCCGGCCGGCGTCGGCCCGCTGCATCCGGGCGATGCGTTCACCGCCAGCCTCGATGGCGTGATCGACCTGCAAGGGCACGTGACAAACAGCGACACCGGACTATAGTCGGCACACGCAACCTCATTCCACGGAGAGCACGACATGAGCATGGTCAGCGAGTTCAAGGAGTTCATCGCGCGCGGCAACGTACTCGACCTCGCGGTCGCGGTGGTCATCGGAGCGGCATTCGGCAAGATCATCACCGCGCTGGTGGACGGCATCATCATGCCGATGGTCGGCATGGCGATGGGCGGCGTCGATTTCTCGCAGTTGTTCGTCTCGCTCGACGGCAAGGACTACGCGAACCTGGCCATCGCCCAGGAAGCCGCGGCACCGGTCATCACCTACGGCGCGTTCATCCAGACGATCATCGACTTCCTGCTGATCGCGCTGGTGATCTTCATGGTGCTCAAGGCCTACAACAACCTGCGCAAGACCGAGGTCGCCGAGGAGGCGCCGGCGGAGCCGACCGAGGACATCGTCCTGCTGCGCGAGATCCGCGACTCGCTCAAGCGCTGATCCCGGGTTGCGCGCCGGCCGCCGCTGGCGCGTGACTTGAGGCACAAAGCCACGAAGCCACGCGCTGTTAAGCTCGTGGCTTCGTCGTTTTTCTGTCCGGGAAAATACCGCATGCGCATGATGCCGTTGCTGCTCACCCTCGCCCTCGGTTCGATCTGCGGTGTCACCCACGCCCAGGAAGCCCGGCGCGAGACCGTCATTCCTGCAGCCGCGCTCGATACGGCCACGCAACTGAGGCAAACGGCGCTGGCCAGCGACCTGGGCTACCGGATCACCGAGTCGCTGACCACCGAGGTCGGCCCGCGGCTGGCCGGCAGCGAGGCGGATGCGCGCGCGGTGGCCTGGGCCAAGGCCAAATTCGAACAATTGGGTTACGACAAGGTGTGGACCGAGCCGGTGACGTTCCCGAAATGGGAGCGCCGCAGCGAAAGCGCCCACGTGCTGGGGGCCAACGCGCAGCCATTGGTGTTGACGGCACTGGGCGGCAGCCCGGGCGGTACGGTGGAAGCCGAGGTCGTGCGCTTCGCCGATCTGGCGGCACTGGAAGCGGTCGCGGCCGGTTCGCTGGCCGGCAAGATCGCCTTCATCGACCAGAAGATGGAACGCGCCCGCGACGGCAATGGTTACGGAATCGGCTCGCGCGTGCGCAGCCGCGGCCCGTCGGCGGCGATCCGCGCCGGCGCGGCGGGCTACCTGATGCGTTCGGCCGGCACCGACTCCCATCGCATGCCGCATACCGGCATCACCCGCTTCGACGAGGGCCTGACCCCGGTGCCGTCGGCGGCACTGTCCGTCCCCGATGCCGACCAGCTCACCCGCCTGCTCGCCCTGGGCCATCCGATCCGGGTGCGGATGGCGCTGGATTGCGGCTGGAACGGCGAGGCCACCTCGTACAACGTGATCGGCGAGATGACCGGCAGCACGCTGCCCGATGAAGTGGTGCTGATCGGCGGCCACCTGGACTCCTGGGATGCCGGCACCGGCGCGATCGACGATGCGGCCGGCGTCGGCCTGACCATGGCCGCAGGCAAGCTGATCGGCGATCTGGCCACGCGCCCGGCGCGCACGATCCGGGTGGTCGCGTTTGCCAACGAGGAGCAGGGGCTGCACGGCGGCATCGCCTACGCCAAGGCCCATGCCGACCACATCGAGCAGCACCAGATCGCCGCCGAGAGCGATTTCGGCGCCGGCCGCATCTACGCCTTCGACACCTCCGCGCCGGAACACGCCAAGGCCGCGGCGGCACAGATCGCACAGGCGCTGGCGCCGCTCGGCATCGCCTACACCCCCGGCGGGGGTGGCCCGGGGCCGGACATCAGCCCGTTCGCACGCGACGGCCTGGCCTGGGCGAACCTGCGCCAGGACGGCACCGACTACTTCGACCTGCACCACACCCCCGACGACACCTTCGACAAGATCGACCCCGAGGCGCTGGCGCAGAACGTCGCCGCCTACGCGGTGTTCGCCTACCTGGCGGCCTCGGCGGAAGGCGACTTCGGCAGCGCGACAGGCGGCACGGACTAGCCCGGCGGCATGTCGAAGCGCTACGACGATTTCGGCTACATCTCCCTCGACCCGGTCGCGGGCATCTATCGTCTTGGCGCCAACGGCCCCAGCCTGACCACGGCCCTGGCCGCCGCCAGCGCGACCCGTCGCCAGGTCGCGCTGCTGCATATCGACATCGACATGTTCAGCTCGATCAACGTGAACATGGGCGAGGAAGTCGGCGACAAGGTGCTGGCCGCCGTGGCGCAGCGGCTGCGCAAGACGCTGCCGCCGGACGGCTGGCTGTGGCGGCTGGCCAGCGACGAGTTCATCGCCGCGATCGGCTACCGCGAGGGCGAATCCGACGGCAGCAACATCGCCGACCGGATCCGCGACGAGTTCGAGGTCCCGCTGTCGATCCCGCCGTATACGCTGCCGATCACGCTGTCGATCGGCGTGGCGGTGTTTCCCGATCACGCCAACAACGCGGCCGTGCTGCTGGCCAAGGCCGAGCAGGCGCTGCTGCGGGTCAAGCAGCAGGGCCTCGACAACGTCGGCCTGTATTCGGCCACGCCGGTGCCTGCGGCATCCAGTGACGGCTTCGCCGAGCGTTTCGTGGAAGCGCTGGACAACAACGAGTTCCGTCTGTTCTACCAGCCCCTGATCAACGCCAACGACGGTGGCCTGTGCGGCTTCAGCGCGCTGGTGCGCTGGCAGACCGAGCATCACGGCCTGCTGGCGCCGAACCGCTTCATGGAAATCATCGAGCGGGTCGGCCTGTCCGCGCAGCTGGGCTGGTGGGTGGTCGAGGCGGCGATGCGCCAGCTCGCGCAATGGCGGCAGCAGGGACTGGACTATCTCGACGTGTCGGTGCACCTGACCGACGAGCTGCTGACCCAGCGCGACTGCCTGGACCGGATCGGCGAGCTGCTGCACCGCCACGACCTGTCGCCGCGGGCGCTGGAGTTCGAGATTCCCGAGAGCGCGCTGGCCCTGGACGCGCGCCAGGTGCAGGAGAACCTGGCCGGCCTGCGCGCGCTGGGCGCGATCCTGACCGTGCGCGATTTCGGCCTGGGCGGATTGAGCATCTCGGCGCTGGCGCAGTATCCCCTGGACCGGCTGAAGATCGACCGCAGCTTCATCCGCAATGTCGCCAGCGACAACCGCGCCGCGGCGATCGTGCGCGGCATCATCGCGATGGGCCACAACCTGGGGATGAAGGTCACCGCCAAGGGCGTGGAAAACGAGACCGAACTGGGCTTCCTGCGGCGCAACCATTGCGATTTCTTCCAGGGCTACCTGTTCAGCGCGCCGGCCCCGGCGGAGGAGCTGGACGAGGTGATCCGCCGTCGCTTCCTGCTGCCGTCCGCGTTTGCCCCGACCCGTCCCGAACGCACCCTGCTGCTGCTGGACGACGAGGAGAACGTGCTGCGCTCACTGGCGCGCCTGTTCCGTCGCGACGGCTACCAGGTACTGGCCGCGAACAGCGTGCGCGAGGCATTCGACCTGCTCGCCGGCAACACGGTCCAGGTCATCCTGTCCGACCAGCGCATGCCCGACATGAGCGGGACCGAGTTCCTGACCCGCGTGCGCGAGCTCTATCCCGACACCGTGCGCATGGTGCTGTCGGGCTACACCGACCTGGCCACGATCACCGAGGCGATCAACCACGGCGCGATCTACCGCTTCCTGACCAAGCCGTGGAAGGACGAGGAACTGCGCGACCACATCCAGGCCGCGTTCCGTGCCTACGAACAGCAGGCCAGCGGCGAGACGGCGTATTAGGCGAACGCACTGGCGCAATGACTAGACCGGCGCTCCGGCACGCGGCGCATCGGGCTGCGCCACCGGCAACACGACCCGGAACGTGCTGCCGATGCCGAGCCGGCTGGATACCTCGATCCGCCCGTGATGCTTGGCGATGATGCTGTAGCAGATCGCCAGCCCGAGCCCGGTGCCCCGACCGATCGGCTTGGTGGTGTAGAACGGGTCGAAGATCCGCTGCAGCACCTCGTCGGGAATGCCACAGCCGCTGTCGCTGATGCTGATCCAGACCTCGCCCTCGTCCGCACCGGTGGCCAGCACCAGGGTGCCGCGCTCGTGGATCGCCTGGCCGGCATTGATCAGCAGGTTCATCAGCACCTGGTTGATCTCCGAGGCGTGGCATTCCACCAGCGGCAACTGGCCGTAGTACTTCTCGACGCGGACTTTGTACTTCAGATCGTTCCAGACAATGTTGAGGGTCGATTCCAGGCCTTTCTGGATATCCGACGGACGCATCGGCTCATCGGGTCCGATGCGGGAAAAGTCCTTCAGGTCCTGGACGATCTTGGTGACCCGCTCGATGCCTTCGCGCGACTCCGCCAGCAACTGCGGGACGTCGCCGATGATGAAGTCGATATCCAGCCGCGTGCGCATCGCCTGCAGCGCCGCGCGCTTGTCGGCCCGGCTTTCATTCGACAAGGTCTCGCCCTCCTGCAGAACCGAGGCGTAGGCGTCCAGCAGCGCCAGCAACGAGCCGACGTACTCCTGCAGCGTGCCCAGGTTGGAGTGCACGTAGCCAACCGGGTTGTTGATCTCGTGCGCCACACCAGCGGCAAGCTGGCCGATGGAGGCCATCTTCTCCGATTGCAGCAATTGCTCCTGGGTGCCGGCGAGCCGCTGGTAGGTGGTCTGCAGTTCGTCGTGGCGGCTTTGCAGCTCGGCCTCGCGGGCGGAACGCGCGGTGACATCGACAAAGGTCGCGAACCGGCATCGATCGCCGCCGTTCTCGGAAAACAGCTTGATCTCCAGCACCGTCGGCGGCTTGTCGAGCCGGATTTCACCGGTCCAGCGTCCCTCGCGTCGGGCGGCTTCCCATGCGCCGCCCGGGATATGACCCAGCAGGCGGTCGATGGGGTCGGGAGCCGGGTCGGCTTCAGTGTCTGGGGTTGTCGCAGGGGGAGCGGGCTGCAGCGCCTGGGCGAGTGTATTGGCGGCGGGATTGGCCTGGGCGGCCCCGCTGTCCGGGTGAAACAGGACGATCGCTACGTCCGCCAACGACAACACCGTCAGCAGGTCGTCGCTCCATGGACGGATATCGCCGGGTCGATCCTTGCCGCTCATCCCACTCCGAGACTGCGCACCTGCGGGCGGGCGCTGGACTGTCCCCCCGCATCGTACACGCCGACCGAATCCAGCCGGCCGAGGTGGCGCAGGGCCCAGGTGACCTCGCGCCGACGGCGGGCGAGCAGCACGCTGTTGTCGCGATTGAGTTCGCTCAGTGCGATCACGCGTCCCGACACATCGTCGCTCAGCGGCCGCGCCTCGACCTGCCGCAGCGCGACCAGCTTGGCCCGGGTCGAATCCAGCAGCGCATCGACGTCATGATCCAGCAGCGCCTGGCGCTCGGCGCGCAGGGCCTGCTCGAGGGCGTCCAGCGACGCCAGCATCGACGGCTGGGGCACCAGGGTCATTTCTGCAACGCTTCCTCGAAGGCCAGCATCCGGGTGGCGATCTGCTCCGGATCGATCCGGTAGCTGCCGTCGGTCAGCGCCGCACGCAGCGCGTTGACCTTGGTCACGTCGATGCCGGCCGGTGCCGCGCCGAGGGAGCGTTCAAGCGCCTGCAGTCCCGCCGCCTCACCCGTCAGCCGCATGCTGTCGGCCGGCGGGGTCGCCGCCACCGGCTGGGAACGGTCTTCGCCGGCCCGGGCGCGAGCCGGGCCCGTCGATGCAAGCTCGACGGCGCGGGCCGCCATCGGACTGCCATTGATCTGGTTGGACATCACACGCTCCTGATTGCTCGGTCACGTTGGGTAACGACCGCGCCGGGCGGAACTTTAGCCCTGTCTGGAAAAACGTTCAGCGCGGCAGTTCCGCGCACCACTTCAGCGCGCGACATCAACGCACCACTTCCACCAGGCCATCGCCGACCAGGCGGCCTCGGATGATACGCCGCGAGCCGAGATTCTCGACCGCCACCGTCTCGCCCGGTGCCGCGCGACCCAGCGCGCGACCGCTCATGCGCACCTCCACCCCGCCCACCCGCGACACCAGCACCACCGGGTCGCCGCGCTTGAGCAGGCTGCCGTTGGCGAGGTCCGTACGGGTCAACGCGTTTCCCGGTACCAGCCCCTGGACCGCGGTCATGCCGATCACCGC
>DASTUE010000041.1:0-2610 GCA_035759805.1 Lysobacter sp.
GTCTGTCCTCCGACATGGATGGACGCGGATCGGTCCGCCGGGTGCACGATTTCCTGCGCGTTCGCGACTGATGTCGCTCCTGCCGGGGGGCGTGGTTACGTGTCGTGCGGGAACTTCCCTCGGCTGTAGGAGCGGCTTCAGCCGCGAACCGACGTATGTTGGCGATGGACAGCGTTCGCGGCTGAAGCCGCTCCTGCAATCGCTTTGGCCGGGGCAGGACAACGGAGTGCGAACCGCAGACACGCCCCTCTGGACTCAGGCGGCGTCGGCTTCGTACAACACCAGCAGTTCGGCCTCGGCCTGATCCAGCTCGGCGCGCAAGTCGGCTTGCTGGCGAGCCAGCTCCACGCCGCGGGCGCCGCCATCGGCGTAGGTCGCCGGGTCGGCGAGTTCGGTGTCCAGTGCGGCCAATTGCGCTTCCAGCGCCGTCACGCGCTCCTCGGCCCTGGCCAGCTTGTACGGGTTGGCCCTGCCCTTGCGCGGTTTCGCGGGCGGTTCGGCGACCGCTGCCGATGCGACCGCTGCGGGCTTGACGCTGCCCTTGCCGTCATTGGAATTGTCGCGTGAGCGCAACCAGCTCGCGTACTCGTCCAGGTCACCGTCAAACGGCTGCGCGACGCCATCGGCGACGCGCCAGAAAGTGTCGCAGACCAGGCCGATCAGATGCCGGTCGTGCGAGACCAGCACGATCGCGCCCTCGAACCCGTCCAGCGCCTCGGCCAGCGCCTCGCGCATGTCCAGGTCCAGGTGGTTGGTCGGTTCGTCGAGCAGCAGCACGTTCGGCTGCCGCCACGCGATCAGCGCCAGCGCCAGGCGCGCGCGTTCGCCGCCGGAAAACACATCGACCGACTCGAACGCGCGGTCGCCGGGGAAATTCCACTTGCCGAGGAAATCGCGCAACTGCTGGGTCGCCACGCCGGGCGCGATGCCGGCCAGATGGTCGATCGCACTGGTGCCGGCACGCAGGGACTCCACGGTGTGCTGGGCGAAATAGCCGATCCGCAGATCGGGATGCCCGCTGCGTTCGCCGGCCAACAGCGGCAGCTCGCCTACCAGGCTCTTGACCAGGGTCGACTTGCCCGCACCGTTCGGGCCCAGCAACGCCACGCGGTCACCGGCTTCGAGGATGAATCCGATGTCGTGCAGGATGAGGGTGTGCTGCTCGCGAGCCACTGGCTCGCACACGCCCGAATGCCCTGCGCGCTGCGCAGGGCCGGACGGAGACCCGCCCGTCGGGGCATCTATGCGGGCCGTTGCAACAACGGTTTCAGCCGCGATCGGATCCCGCGTCGGAGGATGACTCAGGTTCGCGGCTGAAGCCGCTCCTACATCGCGCCGCACGTCCCCTTGGGCAGCAGAGTCGGTCACGTAACCGCAATCGGCATGCGCCAGGCGCAGCAGCGCGTGCGGCAGTTTGGCCGGGGCCGGGAACTCGATCCGCAGCGCGCGCTCGATGCGCACCGCCTCGGTGCCGGCCATCTTCGCCAGCCGCTTGACCCGCGACTGCGCCTGTTTGGCCTTCGCCGCACTGGCGCTGAAACGGTCGATGAAGCTCTGCAGGTGGGCGCGCTCGGCCTGCGCCTTCTCGTGGGTGATCTGCTGCAGCCGCAGGTGCTCGGCGCGCTGGCGCTCGAAGGCGGTGTAGTTGCCGCTGTAGAGCCTGGCCTTGCCGTCGTTCAGGTGCAGCGTGTGGGTGGTGACCTCGTCGAGGAACTCGCGGTCGTGGCTGATCAACAACAGGGTGCCCGGGTAGCGCAGCAGCCATTGTTCCAGCCACAGCACCGCATCCAGATCCAGGTGGTTGGTCGGCTCGTCGAGCAGCAGCAGGTCGGACGGGGTCATCAGCGCGCGGGCAAGGTTGAGGCGCACGCGCCAGCCACCCGAGAACGTGCTGACCGCGCGCCCGTGCGTGTCGGCGGAAAACCCGAGCCCGTGCAACAACTTGCCGGCGCGCGCGCTGGCGTCGTAACCGTTGAGCTCCTCCAGCCGGTGGTGGGCCGCGGCGACGCCTTCCCAGTCCTCGTTCGCGAACGCGTTGGCTTCGGCCTGGATCGCCGCGTGCACGGCGACATCGCCCGACAGCACGAAGTCCAGCGCGGGGTCCGGCAGCGACGGGGTTTCCTGGGCGACGGCGGCGATGCGCACCCGGCTGGGGATGCCGAGGTCGCCCTGGTCGGCTTCCAGCTGGCCCTGCATGGCGGCGAACAGCGAGGATTTGCCGGTGCCGTTGCGGCCGATCACGCCCACTCGCCAACCCGCCTGCAAGACCAGGTCGACTTTGGACAGCAGCAGGCGTTCGCCGCGACGGAGGGCGAAATCTTTGAAGGCGATCATGCCGTCATTGTACGGGTGGAGCCGGAAGCACCGGATTTTTCTGCTTGTACCGGCCTGCGCCGGCCCACATGATTGGGCGGCTAAGCCGACCGGATCCCCGATGCCCCACGAAACCGACCTGATCAGCATCATCGCCGTGGGGCTGCTGCTGGCCTTCCTGTTCGGCGCGCTGGCCAATCGGTTGCGGCTCTCGCCGCTGGTGGGTTACCTGGTGGCGGGCATCGTCGCCGGCCCGTACACGCCCGGCTTCGTCGGCGACCAGGACCTGGCCAGCCA
>DASTUE010000042.1:0-2617 GCA_035759805.1 Lysobacter sp.
CGGCTCGACCATCGGCACCAGGCCCTGCTCCTGGCACAGCGCGGCATAGCGCGCGAGTGCGTGCGAGTTGGCCTCGATGCAGGTGCCCGACGGGATGTCGTCGCCGATGTTGATCACCGCGCGCCACTTGGCGAAGCGGGCGCCGAGCTTGTAGTACTCCTCCAGTCGCGCACGCAGGCCGTCCAGGCCTTCGGTCACCACCTCGCCCGGGAAGCCGGCCAGCGCGTGGGTGCCCTTGTCGACCTTGATGCCCGGGATGATGCCGTTGTCCATCATCACCTTCGCGAACGGCACGCCGTCCCTGGTGGACTGGCGCAGGGTCTCGTCGAACAGGATCGCGCCGGAGATGTGCTGGTTCAGGTTCGGCGTGGTCAGCAGCATTTCGCGGTAGGCGCGGCGGTTCTCTTCCGTGCACTCGACGCCGACGCTGTCGAAACGCTTCTTGATGGTGCCGGTGGATTCGTCGATCGCGATGATGCCCTTGCCCGGGGCGACCATTGCCTGGGCGATTTCAGCAAGCTGTTCGATGCTCATGGAGTTCCTGCAGGAAGTGGCGGAGTCAGCCCGTGAGTATAGCGGCCCACCGGAGCAAAGGCCATTGCGAAACAGTGGCTTACGGGCACATCACAGCTCGCCCAGTCCCTCGGTGCTGCCCTCCTCGCCCACCAGCAGCAGGCGCAGGGTGTTGGTCGCGCCGCGGTGCTCCATGTGGTCGCCGCTGGTGAAGATCACCCGCTCCCCCACGGCCAGCTGGTCGGCCTGGAAGAGTTGCCGGATCGCACTGCGCACGGCGTCGCGCGTGGCCAGGCCGCGGCTGTCGAAATCCAGCGGGATCACGCTGCGCATCAGCGCCATCTTGCGGCGGGTGCCGGGGTGACGGGACAGGCCGAAGATCGGCACCGGCGCGCGGAACCGCGACAGGAAGCCGGCCGTGCCGCCCGACTCGGTCATCGCCACGATCGCGCGCACCCCGATGTGCTCGGACACGAACATCGCCGCCATCGCGATCGCCTGGTCGGCGCGCTGCAGGTTGCGCGGAGCGGCCTCGAAATCGGTGTCGTGGTCGAACTGGCGCTCCGCGCCCAGGCAGATGCGCACCAGCGCCTCGACCGACTTGACCGGATAGCGGCCGGCGGCGGATTCGGCCGACAGCATCACCGCATCGGTGCCGTCGATCACCGCATTGGCGACATCGAGCACCTCGGCCCGGGTCGGGATCGGGCTTTCGACCATCGACTGCAGCATCTGGGTGGCGGTGATCACCACCCGGTGGCGGGCCAGCGACTCGCGGATGATCTTCTTCTGCAGGCCGGGCAGTTCGGCATCGCCGATCTCCACCCCGAGGTCGCCGCGGGCCACCATCACCACGTCGCTGGCGTCGATGATCTCGCCCAGGTTCTCGATCGCTTCGGCACGCTCGATCTTCGATACCAGCGCGGCATCGCTGCCCGCCGCGCGCGCGATCCGGCGGGCATCGTGCATGTCGGCGGCGGTACGGCAGAACGACACGGCGATGAAGTCGACGCCGATCTGCGCGGCCACCTGGATCAACGCCTCGTCGTGTTCGGTGAGCGCACCCAGCGACAGACCGCCGCCCTGCTTGTTCAAACCCTTGCGGTCCGACAGGACGCCGTCGTTGAGCACGCGCGTGACGATGCGCTGGCCGTCCACCGCTTCCACGCGCAGCTGCATCATGCCGTCGTCGAGCAGCAATACATCCCCTGCAACAACATCGCCGGGCAGGCCGAGGTAACTGACGCCGACCTCGGACCGGGTGCCCGGCGGGGCATCGGCGCGGGCCAGCAGATCGAAGCGGTCGCCGGCGCCGAGGTGCACCTTGCCCTCGGCGAAGCGGTCGATGCGGATCTTCGGTCCGGGCAGGTCGGCCAGGATGCCGATCTCGCGCCCGACCTTGTGCCCGGCCGCGCGCACCGCCTCGGCACGCGCTACATGCGATGCCGGATCGCCGTGGGAGAAATTCAATCGCACCACGTCGACACCGGCGGCGATGATCGCCTCCAGCACGCCGGGCGCATCGGTCGCCGGGCCGAGGGTGGCAAGGATCTTGGTACGTCGCAGCAGCGCAGCCATCGGAAAACTTCCATGCAGGGACGATCGGATCACGCTAGCACGAGTTCCGACCTCTCCTGCCCGATGAAAAACCCGGCAGGCCACATCCGCAGCTATTCCGGAATGGATCGGCAGACAGGCCCCATGGAACGGTTCAGCCCGCCAGCAGGCCCGCCAATTGCGCCGGCTCGGCTGCCAGGGTCTGCGCACCGGCGGCGCGCAGTTCCGCTTCCCCGCCAAACCCCCACAACACGCCGACGTTGCGCATGCCGTGATGGCGCGCGCCTTCGATATCCATGCGGCGGTCGCCGATCATCCAGCACTGTGACGGCACCAGTTGCAGCCGCGCCAGCGCCTCGGCGATCAGCTCCGGCTTGTCGCTGAGGCGGCCGTCGACGGTGGCGCCGATCACGTCGTCGAAGCGATGGCCGAACGGCAGGTGGTCGACGATCTTGCGCGCGTGCGGTTCGTTCTTCGCGGTCACCACGGCAAGGCGGTGGCCGGCGGCGTGCAGCGACTCGATGACCTCACCAATCCCGTCATACAG
>DASTUE010000043.1:0-2574 GCA_035759805.1 Lysobacter sp.
CCAGCCGAACACAACGTTCCGGCCGCGGCTCACGTCGGGTGGTTCCCTGCTTGCGATAATGCCGCGCTGGCGCCCGCGGGGCGCCGCCCCACCCGACCGGTGACCGACGTGAACGACTCGCTCAAGACCCTGCTGGTGATCGGCTTCCTGGTGCTCATCGTCTGGAACCTCGGCGCCGGCCTGTACTACATGCTCACCGACCGCGGCGAGAGCAAGCGAACGGTCAACGCGCTCACCCGACGCATCGCATTGTCGGTCGCGCTGATCCTGCTGGTGGCGCTGGCGATCTGGGCCGGCTGGATCGAGCCCCACGGCGTGGGCGGCTAGCCGACCCTGTGGGAGCCGCCATAGCGGCTCCCACATTGCTCAAAGGACGTACACGAACAGGAACAGACCCAGCCACACCACGTCCACGAAGTGCCAGTACCACGCCACCGCCTCGAACGCGAAGTGGTCGTTGCCGGTGAAATGGCCCTTCAGGCAGCGCAGCCAGATGATCGCCAGCATCACGGTGCCCAGCGTCACGTGCAGGCCGTGGAAGCCGGTGAGCATGAAGAACGTCGACCCGTAGATGCCGGAACCAAGAGTCAGGTTCAGCTCCTGGTACGCGTGGATGTATTCCTCGGCCTGGAACGCCAGGAACAGGCAGCCCAGCAGCACGGTCGCCCCCAGGAACACCAGCAGCTTGGTGCGCTCGCCGGCCTTCAGCGCGTGGTGCGCGATGGTGACGGTGACGCCGGAGGTCAGCAGGATCAGCGTGTTGAGCAGCGGCAGGCCCCACGCGGGAATGGTCTGGTAGGCGCCACCGACCCCACCCGGCCCGCTCGACGGCCAGGCGGCGGTGTATTCCGGCCAGAGCAGCGAGTTGGTCGCCATGCCGTCGCCCGCGCCGCCCAGCCACGGCAGCGCGTACTGGCGCGCGTAGAACAGCGCGCCGAAGAACGCGGCGAAGAACATCACTTCCGAGAAGATGAACCAGATCATCCCCATGCGGAACGACACGTCGACCTGCCGGTTGTAGTTGCCGGCCAGCGACTCGCGCACGACGTCGCGGAACCAGAAGAACAGGATCAGCGCCAGCGACGCGACGCCCACGAAGAAGACCATCCGGCCCCAGCTGGTGTCGTTGAGCCAGCTCGCGAAACCGACCATCGTCGCGAACAGCGCGACGGACGCGAACACCGGCCAGCGGCTGCCGTGCGGGATGTAGTAGATGTCGGCGTCGTGGTGGGCGTGGGCCATGGTCAGGATTCCGGATGGGTCTGGGTTGTCAGGACGGCGGTCAGCGCATCGTTCCTGAAGAACGTGTAGGACAGGGTGAGCGTGTTGATCCCTTCCGGCAGGTCGGGGTCGACGATGAAGCGCACCGGCATGTCGCGCGACTCGCCGGCCTGCAGCGTCTGCGCGGTGAAGCAGAAGCACTCGGTCTTGGTGAAGTAACCCGACGCGCGCGCCGGTGCGACCGAGGGCACCGCGCTGCCGACGATCGCGTGGTCGCTCTTGTTGCGCGCGAAGTAGGTCGTCTCGTACAGCTCGCCCGGGCGGACCTGCATCTCGAACTGGTTGGGTTCGAACGCCCACGGCAGCTTCGAATTGACGCCGCCATCGAAGATCACCGTCACCACCCGGTCGCTGGCTTCGGCGCCGATGCCGGGCGCTTGCGCGGCCTCGCGTTCCAGGCGGATGCCGAACACCTTCTCGCAGGCGACCTCGTACAGCGGCACGAGCGCGAACGAAAACCCGAACGCGGCCAGCGCGACCAGCACGAGCTTCCACTGGCCGTTCATTGCCCCAGCACTCCCGTCAGCAGGAACGCCACGTAGACCAGCACCGCGATCGCCGCGACGATCCACGCGGTGCGAACCGCGCCCTTGCGCCGGGCGGCGGCCTGTTCCGCGGTCAGTGGCGTCGGACGTTCGGTCACGGCCTTATTCGTAATCCATGTGGGCGAAATCGCCATGGGCCAGGTCGCCGTCGCGAATGACCGGCGGCTTGGTGAAGGTGTGGTGCGGCGCCGGAGACGGCACGGTCCACTCCAGGCCACGGGCGCCTTCCCAGGCGCGCGCCGGGGCGATCGCGCCGAACTTCTTCGAGTGCCACAGGATCGCAAACATCAGGAACGGCGTGACGAACATGCCGAACGCGCCGATGGAGCTGATGAGGTTCCAGTCCGCGAACACCGGGTTGTAGTCCGGGATGCGGCGCGGCATGCCGGCCAGGCCCAGGAAGTGCTGCGGGAAGAACAGCAGGTTGACGAACAGCATCGTCCACCAGAAGTGGAACGTGCCCCAGAAGTCACTGAACATCCGGCCGGTCCACTTTGGCCACCAGTAGTAGACGCCGGCGATGATGCCGAACAGCGCGCCGGTGACCAGCACGTAGTGGAAGTGTGCGACGACAAAGTAGGTGTCGTGGTACTGGAAGTCCGCGGGTACGATCGCGAGCATCAGGCCCGAGAAGCCGCCGATCGAGAACAGCACGATGAAGCCCAGCGCCCACAGCATCGGCGTCTCGAAGCTGATCGAGCCGCGCCACAGCGTGGCCACCCAGTTGAATACCTTCACACCAGTGGGG
>DASTUE010000044.1:0-34749 GCA_035759805.1 Lysobacter sp.
GGCTTCCAGCTCGCGACCTCGTCGCGGGTGAGGGTGTCGAGGTCGACGCGGCGGCCCTTCGACGCGTCGTAGGTGAGCTGCGGCCAGTCCTCGAGCGAGGGCGGCTCGAGCTGCACGGGGCCGCTGCCGTCGAGGGTGAAATGCGCGTGCCGGGTGGCGGCGCAGTTCGGGATCATGGCCACGGGCAGGTTGGCGGCATGGGTCGGGTAATCCTTGACCTTAATGTCGAGCACTGTGGTCAGGCCGCCCAGGCCCTGCGCGCCGATGCCCAGCGCGTTGACCTTGTCGTAGAGCTCCACCCGCATCGCCTCGAGCTTGTCGCGCGGGCCGCGCGCCTTGAGCTCCGCCATGTCGATCGGCTCCATCAGCGATTCCTTCGCCATCAGCATCGCCTTCTCGGCGGTGCCGCCGATGCCGATGCCGAGCATGCCCGGCGGGCACCAGCCGGCGCCCATCTGCGGCACCATCTCGAGCACCCAGTCGACGATCGAATCCGACGGGTTCAGCATCTTGAACTTGGACTTGTTCTCCGACCCGCCGCCCTTGGCCGCGACGATCACGTCGACGGTGTTGCCGGGCACCACCTTGACGTTGACCACGCCGGGCGTGTTGTCCTTCGTGTTGATGCGCTTGCCGGCCGGGTCGGCCAGCACCGAGGCGCGCAGCTTGTTGTCCGGATGCGCGTAGGCGCGGCGCACGCCCTCGTGGACCATCTCCTCCACGCCCATCGTGGCGTCGTCCCACCGCACGTCCATGCCGATCTCAAGGAACACGGTGACGATGCCGGTGTCCTGGCAGATCGGCCGGTGGCCCTCGGCACACATGCGCGAGTTGATCAGGATCTGCGCGATCGCATCCTTGGCGGCGACGCTTTCCTCGCGCTCATAGGCGGCCGCGAGGCTCTTGATGTAGTCGACCGGGTGGTAGTACGAGATGTACTGCAGCGCGTCGGCAACGGAGGCGATGAAATCCTCCTGGCGGATCGATACGGGCTGGCGGGCGACGAACGGACTGGCGGACTGGCTCACGGCGGGCATCGGGCATCGGGCTGGCGGCGGGGCGCTCATTCTACCGGCCCGCCGCCACTCCGGCCGGGCTGCGGCCGGAACACTGTGTCGAGTCGGACGGTGTCGAATCCGGCGGTCTCGATGGAGACCGGGTCACGGCACTCGATCAGGCAACGATCAGGCAATCGATCAGGAGCAGCCGCCGCAGCAGTCGCTGCCCTCACCGCTGTGGGGCGCGGCATTGGTGGCCGGATAACCCGCCGCCGCCAGCGCATCGATCGCCTGCTGCTGGGTCAACAGGCCTTCCACGCGCACCTGTTTGTCCGCCACATTGACGGTGACCTGCGCGGTCGGGTCCTGGGCGACGATGGCCTTCTGGATGGCATCGCCGCAGTTGTCACAGGTGATTTTTTCGACGTCTAGCAACATGGCTTGGCACTCTTGTTGGGTGATGGCCTGGCCCCGAAGGATCAAGGCGGGGGACGGCAGGGTCGCAAGGATCATCCCGTCTTGCCTTGACCCGGGTCAGGCGCGGCGCGAATGATGCCTCTGCACAGGTGCCGCTCCGCCAACACGCCAACCAACCCGGGAATTCCTGCATGCCCGCATCGCCCGACACGCCCGCGAGTGCACCCGGCCGCCCGGCCGGGCCGGGTGGCAAACCCAGCCTTCGCGAGCGTTTCGATGCCCTGCGCAACCTGCCGCCGTTCCTGCGCCTGATCTGGGCGACCAGTCCGGCGCTGACGCTCTCCACCCTGGGCCTGCGGCTGGTGCGCGCGCTGGTTCCGGTCGCGACGTTGTACATCGGCAAGCTGATCATCGACGAGGCCGTGCGCCTGGTCGCCGCCGGCATGGCGTTCGAAGCGCTCGGCGATGCCTGGCGCAGCGGCCAGCTGGACACGCTGATGTGGCTGCTGCTGATCGAGTTCGGCCTGGCGATCGGCTCGGACCTGCTCGGCCGGCTGACCAGTTACGGCGACTCGCTGCTGTCGGAACTGTTCACCAATGCGATCAGCGTCCGGCTGATGGAGCACGCGGCGACCCTCGACCTGGAGGATTTCGAGGATCCCGACCTGCAGGACAAGCTCGATCGCGCCCGCCGCCAGACGATGGGGCGGATGAACCTGATGAGCCAGCTGTTCGGCCAGGTCCAGGACAGCATCACCGTGATCAGTTTCGCCATCGGCCTGCTGGTGTACGCGCCTTGGCTGATGGTGCTGCTGGCGATCGCGCTGATTCCCGCCTTCGTCGGCGAGGCGCACTTCAACGCGCTGGGCTATTCGCTCAACTTCGCCTGGACGCCGGAGCGTCGCCAGCTCGAATACGTCCGCCAGATGGGCGCGAGCGTGGAAACGGCGAAGGAGGTGAAGATCTTCAACCTCCACAGGTACCTGATCGCGCGTTACCGCACGCTGGCCGACAGGTTCTACCTGGCCAACCGCGCCCTCGCCCGCCGCCGCGCGCTGTGGGGTTCGGCGCTGTCCGCGCTGGGCACGCTGGGGTACTACATCGCCTATGCCTACATCGCCTGGCGCACGGTTCGCGGCGACTTCACGATCGGCGACCTGACCTTCCTCGCCGGCAGTTTCCGCCGCCTGCGGCAGTTGCTGGAAGGCCTGCTGGTGGGGTTTTCCCAGGTGGCGGGGCAGGCGCTGTACCTGGACGACCTGTTCTCGTTCTTCGCCATCGAGCCGGAAATCACCTCTCCGGCCGATCCGATCCCCGTGCCCTGCCCGATCCAACGCGGCTTCGTGTTCGAAAATGTCGGTTTCCGCTATCCCGATGCGACAAAGTGGGCATTGCGCGGCCTGAATTTCGAGCTGCATGCGGGCGAGGTGCTGGCGCTGGTCGGCGAGAACGGCGCGGGCAAGACCACCCTGGTCAAACTGCTGGCACGGCTTTACGACCCCGACGAGGGCCGCGTCCTGCTCGATGGCCGCGACCTGCGCGAGTACGACCTGGACCAGTTGCGCGCCAACATCGGCGTGATCTTCCAGGACTTCGTGCGCTACCACCTCACCGTGGGCGAGAACATCGGCGTCGGCCAGATCGATGCGATGGACGACGAGGCGCGCATCCAGGAGGCCGCGCGCCGGGCGATGGCCGAGCGGTTGATCGCCGGGCTGCCCGGGGGCTACGGGCAGCTGATCGGCCGCCGCTTCAAGACCGGTGTCGACCTGTCGGGCGGCCAATGGCAGAAGATTGCGATTGCGCGCGCCTACATGCGCGATGCGCAGGTGATGATCCTGGACGAACCCACCGCCGCGCTGGACGCGCGTTCGGAGTTCGAGGTGTTCCAGCGCTTCAAGGAACTGTCGTCCGGCAAGACCGCGGTGCTGATCTCGCACCGGTTCTCCAGCGTGCGCATGGCGGACCGCATCCTGGTGCTGGAGCACGGACAGCTGGAAGCCAGTGGTACCCATGACGAACTGCTGGCGCAGGGCGGCCGCTACGCGGAGCTGTTCGAGTTGCAGGCCGCCGGCTACCGTTGACACGACTCAGAACAACGACGCCTGCGACGGTTCCGGCGCGGAGTAGTCCAGCCTGCCATCGACGATCCGCGCCGCCGACGTGTAGGGATGCGGTTCGCTCCGTCCCGGCGCCATCAGGTGGATGACGTCCCAGCCGTCCGCCTTGAAATCGTCGGCGATCAGCCCGCGATGGCACTGCCACCAGACCGCCTCGGCGCACATGATCGCCGTACTCTGGGCCGCCGCCAGCACCGCCAGGCGATCCCGTGCCTGCCGGTAGTCGTCGGTTGCCATGTAGTCCGCATAACCGCGGAAGCTGTCGTTGCGCCACACCGTGTTGCGGGTGTGCGGATCGACCTTGCGACGACCGCCCAGCTCCGGCATCGGGACATAGGCGATGCCGGTATGCGGCATTTCCCGCGCCATCGTCTCGGCGGAAAACTGCGGGTTGCGGCGGGATCCCGGAAACCGCCGCACGTCCACCAGCGCGGTGATGTGTGCGTCCTGCAACATGCCCGCGAACACCTCCCACTCGCGGGTCGAGTGCCCGATCGTCCACAAGGCGCGGCCTTCCTGATGCATGCGGCGATGGTGCGCGTGCGGTTGTGAAACCGGCTTGACGATCTGGTCCTGTCGGGGATTTGACCTCGATCAAGCTATGATTGACAGACCTGCGTCAAAGTGCATCACGTCCAGATGCCCAGGAGCATACCGATGAAGATCCTCCTTGCTGTCGATGGCAGCGAAAACAGCACCCGCGCCGCACAATTCGTCGTCAAACTCGCCAAAAACCTGGCTGAACCACCCAAAATCACCCTGCTGCACGTCGACCCCCCGCTGTTGCAAGCCGTCAGCGTCAAGCTCGGTGCCCAAGGCACCCAGGACTACCACGCCGACAACAGCCGGTACGCCTTGAAGGGAGCGCGGGCGGTACTGACCCGCGGCAAGCTCCAGTTCGAGCAGCTGGCATTGGTGGATGATGCAGACAAGGCCATCATAAAAATCTCCACCAAACAGCGTGCCGACATGATCGTGATGGGCTCCCGTGGCCTCAACGCGCTGTCTGGATTATTCATGGGCTCGCTGACTACCAAGGTCGTCGCGCAGTCCGGTATTCCGGTGACCGTGGTCCGCTGAAGGCATCCCGGACGGGCGAGCGGACACCGCCGCCGCACACCGCGCTCCGGCGCGTTCCGGGCAGGCGTGGCCGGCCAGCCTGCCTTAATCGGCTAAAATACGCGGTCCCATCGCAATATCCCCCGACATGTCCTCTGCCTTCGGCACCGAAACCGTGCTGGACGTCCGTCACTGGACGGACGACTACTTCAGCTTCACCACCACCCGCGACGACGGTTTCCGTTTCGACAACGGCCAGTTCGTCATGATCGGGTTGGATACCCCGCAGCCCGACGGCTCGAACAAGCCGTTGATGCGCGCCTATTCCATTGCCAGCGCGAACTGGGAGGAGCAGCTGGAGTTCTTCTCCATCAAGGTGCCCGACGGCCCGCTGACCTCGCGCCTGCAGCACCTCCAGCCCGGCGACACGATCCGGATCGGCCGCAAGCCGACCGGAACGCTGCTGATCCACGACCTGCATCCGGGCCGCAACCTGTACCTGCTGGGCACCGGCACCGGTTTCGCGCCGTGGCTGTCGATCATCAAGGACCCGGAAACCTACGAACGCTTCGAGCGGGTGATCCTGACCCACGGCGTGCGCCGCGCCGACGACCTTGCCTACCGCGACTACATCGTCAACGAGCTGCCGCGGCACGAGTTCCTCGGCGAGACCATCGCCGAAAAACTGCGCTACTACCCGGCCGTCACCCGCGAGAACTTCGTGTTCGACGGCCACGACCATCGCGGCCGGATGACCGACCTGATGGCGAGCGGGCAGATGATGGAACACCTCGGCCTGCCGCCGCTGGATCCCGGGCTGGACCGCGCGATGGTCTGCGGCAGCCCGCAGATGCTGACCGACTTCCGCGCCCTGCTCGACGGCCGCGGCTTCGTCGCCGCCCCGCGCATCGGCGTGCCGGGCCAGTACGTGTTCGAGCGCGCGTTCGTCGAGAAGTAGACAATCCGCCGGCCTTACGGGGCCGCGACACGAACTGTCAACGGGTTTCCCCCTCGTCCGGGCGCGGCCACAATCGGCCTCCCCTGCCCCGCAGGGTTCCGTCTTCATGTCAGGTCGTATCGCAATGCCAGAAACCGCCGCCAAACCCGCCGCCGCGTCCGCCCGCCGGATCGCCACCCAGATCGCCCACGTCATCGCCAGCGAGATCGACGCCCGCCCGGGCCAGGTCATCGCCGCGATCGGCCTGCTGGACGAGGGCGCAACGGTGCCGTTCATCGCCCGCTACCGCAAGGAAGTCACCGAGGGGCTGGACGACACCCAGTTGCGCAACCTGGAGACCCGGCTGATCTACCTGCGCGAGCTGGAAGACCGCCGCGCGACCGTGCTGGCCAGCATCGAGGAGCAAGGCAAGCTGACCGACGAGCTGCGCGCCGACATCGAGGCCGCCGACAGCAAGTCGCGGCTGGAAGACCTCTATCTGCCCTACAAGCCCAAGCGCCGCACCCGCGCCCAGATCGCCCGCGAGGCCGGCCTGGAGCCGCTCGCCGATGGCCTGCTGGCCGACCCGATGCGGGTGCCGGAAGACTTCGCCTCCGGTTTCGTCGATGCCGACAACGGCGTGGCCGACGTCAAGGCCGCGCTGGAAGGCGCTCGCGCGATCCTGATGGAGCGGTGGGGCGAGGACGCCGCGCTGGTCGGCGAGCTGCGCGACTGGCTGTCCGACACCGGGGTGATCCGTGCCCGCGTGATCGAGGGCAAGGAGAACGAGGCGGCCAAGTACCGCGACTACTTCGACCACGCCGAATCGCTGGCGAAGATCCCCTCGCACCGCCTGCTGGCGCTGTTCCGGGCCCGCCGCGAGGAATTCATCCAACTGGATCTGGACCCGGGCACCGATGCCGAGGCCGGCCATGCCCAGGCCGAGGCCCGCATCGCCCACCACGCCGGCGTCGCCAACCGGAACCGGCCGGCCGATGCCTGGCTGCTCAACGCCTGCCGCCTGACCTGGAAGGCCAAGCTGCACCTGCACCTGCTGCTGGACCTGTTCGGCCAGGCGCGCGAGAAGGCCGAGGCCGAAGCGATCGCGGTGTTCGGCGACAACCTCAAGGACCTGCTGCTGGCCGCACCGGCCGGACCGAAGGCCGTGCTCGGGCTGGACCCGGGCCTGCGCACCGGGGTCAAGGTCGCGGTGGTGGACGCGACCGGAAAGCTGGTCGAGACCGACACGATCTTCCCGCACCAGCCACGCAACCAGTGGGACGGCTCGCTGCACGTGCTGCGCGCGCTGTGCCTCCGGCACGGCGTGCAGCTGATCGCGATCGGCAACGGCACCGCCTCGCGCGAGACCGACAAGCTCGCCGGCGAGCTGATCAAGCTGGCGCCCGAATTGAAGATGCAGAAGATCGTGGTCAGCGAGGCCGGCGCGTCGGTGTACTCGGCGTCTGAATTCGCTGCGAAGGAATTTCCCGACCTCGATGTTTCCCTGCGCGGCGCGGTGTCGATCGCCCGCCGCCTGCAGGACCCGCTGGCCGAACTGGTCAAGATCGAGCCGAAGGCGATCGGGGTCGGCCAGTACCAGCACGACGTCGACGGCTACCGGCTCGCGCGCGCGCTGGATGCGCGGGTCGAGGACTGCGTGAACGCGGTCGGCGTGGACGTCAACACCGCCTCGGCCGCGCTGCTGGCGCGGGTGTCCGGGCTGAGCTCGACGGTGGCCGAGAACATCGTCGTGTACCGCGACCAGAACGGCGCCTTCCGCAACCGCAAGGATCTGAAGAAAGTGCCGCGTCTGGGCGACAAGACCTTCGAGCAGTGCGCCGGCTTCCTGCGCGTGGCCAACGGCGACCAGCCGCTGGACGGCTCCTCGGTGCACCCGGAGGCGTACCCGGTGGTGCAGCGGATCGTCCAGCAGTGCGGGCGCGAGGTGAAGCAGCTGATCGGCGACGCCCCGTTCCTGCGCAGCCTGCAGGCCGAGCAGTACACCGACGAGAAGTTCGGCGTGCCGACCGTGCGCGACATCCTCAAGGAGCTGGAAAAGCCCGGCCGCGACCCGCGCCCGGAGTTCAAGGCCGCGCGCTTCGCCGATGGTGTCGAGCAGCTCAAGGACCTGGAAGTCGGGATGATCCTGGAGGGCGTGGTCAGCAACGTCGCCGCCTTCGGCGCGTTCGTCGACATCGGCGTCCACCAGGACGGCCTGGTGCACATATCGATGCTGGCCGACCGCTACGTCAAGGACCCGCGCGAGGTGGTCAAGGCCGGCGATGTGATCAAGGTGAAGGTGCTGGAGTTGGACATCCCGCGCAAGCGCATCGCCCTGACCTGCCGGCTGGAGGACAGCGCGCCGGCGCCGCAGGCCGGGCGTGGTGACGAACGAGGCAACAAGCGCGGCGACAGTGGGCGCCGTGAGCCGTCGCGCGGAGCACGCAACGAGCCGCGCCGCCAGGCACCGGCCGCGCTGGCCCGGACGTCGTCCGCACCTCCAGCCAACAACGCGCTGGCGGCGGCGTTCGCGAGGGCAAAAAACAACACCTGACATGCGCTGCGCAAGCGGCCAGGGGGTGGCTCTGGACAACTGGCTTTTGCCCGTCATTCCCGCGAATGCGGGAACCCAGGGCCTTTTCTTCCAGCGAGTCGAAGTCACTGCCCCCTGCTTTTGCAGGGACTACGGCAGTTGTTCAGACCTTCCCTAGCTTTCCCCGTAACGCAGCCACAAGGCCGCTTCGGTCTCGTGGCCGAAGATGCGCGCCACATAACCCAGCTCGCGGGCGAGGATCTCGGCCGTCTCGTCGTTCGGCAGGCGCGCGTCGTCGGTTTCGACATACGCGATCCGGACGCCCTTCAGGCCCAGCTGGTTCACCGACCGGATGAATTCATGCAGCTGCTCGGGCTCCAGCGGGTCGCCCTCCGCCGCGTCCACGATCAACAGCGTGGTGACGCCAAGCCGCAACGCTTCCGCGGCGAGGATCCGCCAGAACGCCAGGATGTTTTCCAGGCTGCCCATACGCCCGGTCACCTCCGCGCGCAGCCGGCTCTTGTCATGGCGGAAATCGATCCGGAACGGCCACCTGCCGCCATCGTCCACTGGTGCGCTCACAGTGCGGCCTCGATATCGGCCACCAACGATCCGGGCTTGTCGTTGGGCGCGAAACGCCTGAGCACGCGACCATCGCGGCCGACCAGGAACTTGCTGAAGTTCCACTTGATCGCGCCGATTCCCAGGAACCCGCCCTTCTCCGCCTTCAGCCACTGCCACAACGGATGCGCGTTGTCGCCATTGACCTCGACCTTGGCGAACATCGGGAAGGTCACGTCGTAGTTCAACGAGCAGAACTGCCGGATCTGCGCTTCGTCGCCCGGCTCCTGGTGGCCGAACTGGTCGCAGGGGAAGCCCAGCACCACCAGTCCGCGCGGACCGTAATCGCGCCACAGCGTTTCCAGCCCCTTGTACTGGGGCGTGAAGCCGCATTGCGATGCCACATTGACGATCAACAGCAGCTTGCCGCGGAACTCCTCGAGGCTGCGGGGCTGGCCATCGATATCGGTGGCGGTGAAGTCGTAGATGGTGGGATCGGTGGGGGGCGGCACGGGTCCTGACGGCACGGGTTTTGACGGCATGGGTTCCTCCTTGAGTCAAAGCGGTCTTGATGCACGGCGGTGCAATCACCGCGGGGTAAATCAGCGATCCAGCATAGCCGCGAGGCCGATCTCACACATCCGGCGCGGTTCATCGATGATCCCGTTGCCGCAGAAACCGCCCGCGCGTTGCCATGTGACCCCGGCAATGCGACCGCCCCTGTTCACCCTTGCATGGCCAGCCCAGACACCAGACTCGTGGCTTTTGTCATGGGTCGGCATCCGGCGCATGGGTTACGCTTCGGGATCCCTTAGACGAGGTTCCTGTCCGATGAAGCACCCTCTCGCGCTGGCACTTGCCGTGGCGCTGACCACCACCCTCGGCGCCTGCGCCCAGTCCGATGCCGGCAAGACCGACTCCACCCAGTCCGCCAACGCAATGACCGATACCAGCAACCCCTTCTTTGCCGAAAGCACCCTGCCGCTGCACTACCCGCCGTTCGACAAGATCAAGGACAGCGACTTCGGTCCCGGCTTCGATCGCGGCATGGCGGAGCACCTGAAGGAAGTCGAGGCGATCGCCGACAACGCCGAGGCGCCTACTTTCGAGAACACCATCATTGCGCTGGAAAAATCCGGCGACATCCTGAGCCGCACCTCCACGGTGTTCTTCAGCCTGGTCGGCGCGGACACCAATGACACGCGCAAGGCGATCCAGGCGGAGTACGCGCCCAAGCTGGCCGCCCACCGCGACGCCGTGTCGCTGAACCCGAAACTGTTCGAGCGCATCCAGACGCTGTACGACGCCCGCGACACCCTCGGCCTGGACGCGCAGGACGTGCGCCTGATCGAGCGTTACCACACCGACCTGGTGCGTTCCGGCGCGCAGCTGCCCGAAGCCGACAAGGTCCGCCTGAAGGAAATCAACGGCGAGCTGGCCAACCTGGGCACCAAATTCAACCAGAACGTGCTGGCCGAAGTGAACGACTCGGCGATCACCGTCGAGACCAGGGAAGAACTCGCCGGCCTGACCGACGACCAGATCGCCGCTGCCGCCGAAGCCGCCAAGAGCCGCGGCCTGGAAGGCAAGTACGTCATCGCGCTGCTCAACACCACGGGCCAGCCGCTGCAGGCGCAATTGCAGGACCGCAGCGTGCGCGAGCGCCTGCACAAGGCCTCGGTCAACCGTGGCAGCCGCGGCAACGAGTTCGACAACACCGCACTGGTGTCCACCATCCTGAAGCTGCGCGCCGAGAAGGCGAAGATGCTGGGTTACCCCACCTACGCCGCCTACGTGCTGGCCGACGAGACCGCCAAGACCCCCGAGGCCGTCAACGACATGCTCGGCAAGCTGGCACCGCCGGCCGTCGCCAATGCCAGGCGCGAAGGCGCCGCACTGCAGGCAATGATCGACAAGGAACAGGCTGCCAAGGGCGAGCCGGGCTTCCAGCTGCAGCCGTGGGACTGGGCGTACTACACCGAAAAGGTCCGCCAGGACAAGTACGACTTCGACGAGTCGCAGCTCAAGCCCTACCTGGAAATGAAGAACGTGCTCGAGAACGGCGTGTTCTACGCCGCCGGCCAGCTCTACGGCCTGAGCTTCAAGCAGCGCACCGACCTGCCGGTCTACCACCCCGACGTCACTGTCTATGACGTGTTCGACGCGGACGGCAAGCAGCTGGCGATCTTCCTGATGGACCCGTATGCGCGTGACTCCAAGCGCGGTGGCGCATGGATGAACTCCTATGTCCGCCAGTCCACGCTGACCGGTGACCTGCCGGTGGTGGCCAACCACCAGAACATCACCAAGCCCTCCGAAGGCCAGCCGACCCTGCTGACCTGGGACGAGGTCACCACGATGTTCCACGAGTTCGGCCATGCGCTGCACGGCATGTTCTCGAACGTGAAGTACCCGTACTTCAGTGGCACCAGCGTGCCGCGCGACTTCGTCGAGTTCCCGTCGCAGGTCAACGAGATGTGGGCCGACTGGCCCAGCGTGCTGGCCAACTACGCCAAGCATTACCAGACCGGCGAGGCGATGCCGCAGACCCTGCTGGACAAGGTGCTGGCCACCTCGAAGTTCAACCAGGGCTTCGCCACCACCGAGTACCTGGGTTCGGCAATGCTCGACCAGAGCTGGCACCAGGCCGCCGCGGACAAGATCCCGGGCGCCGACGGCGTGATGGCGTTCGAAGCCGCCGCGTTGAAGGCCAACGGCACGGACTACTCACCGGTCCCGCCGCGTTACCGCACCCCGTACTTCAGCCACATCATGGGCGGCTACGCAGCCGGTTATTACGCCTACATCTGGTCGGAAGTGCTGGACGCCAACACCGTCGAGTACATCAAGGCCAACGGCGGCCTGACCCGCGAGAACGGCGACAAGTTCCGCGCCACCCTGCTCTCGCAGGGCGGCAGCAAGGACGCGCTGCAGCTGTTCCGTGATTTCGCCGGCCATGAGCCGCAGATCCAGCCGCTGCTCGTCCGCCGCGGTCTGGATGCACCGGCGACCGACGCCGCCGATCCGCAGTAAATATCCACACGCGTAACGAAAAGGCCGCCCGGAGCAATCCGGGCGGCCTTTTCGTTTTGCCTGTTGCCGGTCGTCGAAGCGAAGCGCTGCCCGCCCACCGGCATCAAACGAACATCCGGCCGTCAGCGCGACGGGCTGCCACCCTCGAACAAACCGCGATACGCCGGCGCGACATGCGGAAACAACACCGACGCGGGGACATCGACGCTCTGCATGCCATCGGAATACGGCCCGACCTGGTAAGGCGGGAACACGAACCGCAAGCCGCGCAGTTTTCCGTCTGGACCCGCCAACGGCTCGAACTGGGAAAAGTTCTCCGCATCGGCGGCCGTGCCGTCATCGATCATCCTGCCGGCATTCCTGACCAGTTCGGCACGCTCGGCCGATGACAGGTTTTCGGCATCGATCCGCTGCGACAGCGCCGTGTGGAGTTGCTCACGCGCATAAGCGGAAACCGCCTGCCAGCCTGCCGCATCCGGCACCAGGCGGTCAGAGGTGAGCATCTGCCGCTGCTTCGGCAACCACACGAAACGGGCCAGCAGCGGCATGCCGTGCGCGCCGCCGGTATAGCTGCTGCCATCGGCGGCATAGGCCACCACCTCGGGCGTTTCCAGCACCTCGGTGAAGCTCAGCGACAGGTCGTACAGCGCCGCGCTGGCGGCTTCGCCCTGCGGCTGCGCCGCGACCGCCTGCATCAACTCGTCACGCGCGGCATCGGCGTAATGCTTCAACTGGGCGGCGAGTTCCGGGTACTTGCTGGCCGATGGCGGGTAGCTGATACCGATGACGTACCGCGCATTGGTCTCCACCAGGTCGGTCAAGTCGACATCCGGCACGGATGCGCCCGGCTCCGTTTCCGTCTGCGCGCCCGCCGCGACAGCGGGCTCCGCCCCGGTCACGGTGGATGATGAGTCCCGGTTGCAACCTGCAACCGTCGCCAGCAACACAATGGCAACCGCACACGCCAGCCGCGAGTTCCGCATGGATGTCCCCTCCTCTTTGGCCAGACCATAACCGCCGCGATGTGACGCCGGGATGCAGGCCAGGCGCGGCAGGGTCGAGCTTCGTGCAGCGTGCTTTTGTCCGGTGTCTACCAGTCGGTGCGCTGCGGCAGCAGGCCGTGCAGTTCCGCGTCGGTCAGGTTGCGCCACTGGCCGATTTTCATGCGCCCCAGCTTCACGTTGCCGATGCGCACGCGCACCAGGTGCTTGACCCGGAACTTGAAGTAGGCCGCCATCAACCGGATCTGCCGGTTGAGCCCCTGCACCAGCACGATGCGGAAACCGAACCGCCCCAGCTTGCTGGTCTTGCACGGCAGCGTGGTCTGGCCGTGGATCGGCACGCCCTTGGCCATCGCGCGCAGGAACTCCGGCGTGACCTCGTGGTTGACCGCGACCAGGTACTCCTTCTCCAGCTTGTTCTCGGCGCGCAGGATCTCGTTGACGATGTCGCCGTTGCTGGTCAGCAGGATCAACCCCTCGGAATCCTTGTCGAGCCGGCCGATCGGAAATATCCGCCGCTCGTGGCCGATGAAGTCGACGATGTTGCCGTCCACCGCCGATTCGGTGGTGCAGGTGATGCCCACCGGCTTGTTCAGCAGGATGTAGACGTGCTTGCGCTGGCCCTTCGGGGTCGCACGCACGCGCAGACCCTGCCCGTCGACCTTGACCTCGTCGTCCTCGCCCACCTCCGAGCCCACCCGGCCGCGCACGCCGTTGACGGTCACCCGCCCTTCGGAGATCAGGCGATCGGCTTCGCGGCGCGAGCAGAAGCCGCTCTCGCTGATGTATTTGTTGAGGCGCATGGGGTTCGGAGCGGTTTGGGGGCACGTAGGCTGGCACAAGCACCCGCCAATGGCGAGTCCGGCCGTGCGCCGGCGGCGCCGGTCAGCCCAGCAACGAGGCGTATTCCGGGTGGCGCTTGACCCAGACCGCCGCGTAGGAACAGTCCGGACGCACGGTCCAGCCCTCGCTGCGGGCGTGCTCGAATGCCGCCCGCACCAGTTGTCCGGCGATGCCACGCCCACCGATCGCCGCGGGCACGTCGGTATGGCTGATCACCATCAGCCTGCCCTCGTTGTGGTAACCGAGCACCCCTTCCACCCCGTCGAGGCTGACGATGAAACGGTGCTGTCCGGGCTCGTGCCGGACTTCGGACGATGGGACGGATAATGGCGTGGTCATGCAGTTGCTCGCAGGAAGTGAGACACGGTAACGAAAATACCAAGGCACCCATTCAAACCGGGTGACCACGCCCCGCCACGGCAACGCCGGCCCGGTCACGGCCCGAGGTGACCCGGCACGACAAGCCCATCGCGCCGGGTTCGCCATGCCGGCGATCGCCCCGGCCTGTGGCACAGAACCTGCTTGATCCCTGGCGAGCCCGCGCCTGGCGGGAGGCTGGAGCACTACCGCAATGGACAAGATGACGAACCACCAGACCGGCACAAGCGACAACGTCAGCGACCACCTGCTGGTGTCGCGCCTGTACGAACTGGCCCGCGAAGGCGGCGACAACCCGGAACTCGAAAACCTCGACGCCATGCTCTACCAGCGTCTGCTGGAGACCTACGGCGACGACAGCACGGCGCCGGCGACCGTTTGAACCGCGCTCAGCCGAATGACGGGTTCAACAACTGCTGCAGGAAATGGCCGGCGATCTGCGGCTCCATCAGCAGGATGAACAGCACGCCGTAGATCGCGCCCGACAGGTGCGCGCTGTGATTGGTGTTGTCGCGGCCGTTGCGGTCCATCCAGTACGAGTAGCCGACGAAGAACACGCCGTAGACGATCGCCGGCACCGGCAGGAAGAACACGAAGATCAGCGACCACGGCTTCACCAGGATGAAGGCGAACAGCACCGCCGACACCGCGCCGGACGCGCCCAGGCTGCGGTAGTTCCGATCCCCGCGATGGCGCAGGTACGTCGGCAGGATCGCTATGACTATCGCCGACAGGTAGAACAACGCGAAGCCGGCCGGACCGATCATCGAGGTGACCAGCTGCTCGGCGTACCGGCCAAAGAAGAACAGCGTGATCATGTTGAACAGCAGGTGCTGCCAGTCCGCGTGGATGAAGCCGTGGGTCAGCAGGCGGTCGTACTGGCGGTTCTTCTCGATCGCCGGCGGCCACAGGATCAGCCGGTCGATCAGGCGCGGTTTGTCGAACGCCTGCCACGACACCAGCACCGTGACCGCGATCAGGACCAGGGTGATCATCGGTCAGACCGCCCGGTAGTGGTCGACCACGCGGTAGCGCCGCGCGTACAGGCCGAAGATCAGGGCCGCCACCAGCGCGAAGGCGGCGAAGAAGAACATCTGGAACGCCGCCGTGCTCAGTCCGGTGGTGGCGATGTTGCTGGTGATCGCGTCGTTGCGTACCGCCGCGTTGGCCAGCAGCACCCACAGGTTGCCGATGGTGGTGGTGAGGTTCCAGAAGCTCATCACCACGCCCTTCATCGCCTGCGGCGCCTGGCTGTAGGCGAACTCCAGTCCGGTGGCCGACACCAGCACCTCGCCGAAGGTCAGCAGCGCGTACGGCAGCACCTGCCAGACGATGGACATCGGATCGCCGCCGTCCATCGCCACCTGGATGCCGCCGATCACGATCCAGGCCAGGCCGCTGAACGCGATGCCGGCGGTCATCCGGCGCAATGCGGTCGGCTCCCAGCCGAGGCGGCGCAATGCCGGGTACAGCACCAGGTTGTTGAACGGGATCAGGATCATCACCAGCGCCGGGTTCAGCGCCTGCATCTGGGAGGACACGAACCACTCCGGCTTGGTCATCGCGTTGCCCTGGATCACCCAGGTGGATGCCTTCTGGTCGAACAGCGAGAAGAACGGCGTGGTGAGGGCGAAGATCACCAGCACCCGCAGCACGCTGCGCATGCCGTCCACCGCCATGTCGGGATGGATGCCGCGGGCACGGTCCAGCTGGATGTACGCACCGCCGCCGACGCCGACCAGCAGCACCACCAGCGCGATGCAGAACGCGATCACGAAACCCAGGGTCGGTATCAGCGCGAACGAAGCCGCAGCCACCACCGCGCCGGCCATCGCCATCCACAGGCCCATCCGTCCCTGCCCCGGCTTCTGCGCCAGCAGGGCGGTGCGGATCACCCGCGAGAACGAGTCCGGATCGGCCACCGTGGCCGGCGGCACCATCACGTAGTGCTTGCGCCCCAGCCAGAACACGAAGGTGGCGATGAACATCAGCACGCCGGGGATGCCGAACGCGACGCTCGGCCCGAAATGCTTCAGGAACAGCGGCATCAACAAGGACGCGAACAGCGAGCCGAAGTTGATGATCCAGTAGAAGCCGTCGAACACCACCTTGGCCAGGTGCTTGTTGGTCTGGTCGAACTGGTCGCCGACGAACGAGGCCACCAGCGGCTTGATGCCGCCCGCGCCCAGCGCGATCAGGCCCAGACCGGTGAAGAAACCGGTGCGGCTGTCCTCGAACAGCGCCAGGCAGGCGTGGCCCGCGCAGTAGATCAGGCTGAACCACAGCACCGTGTTGTATTTGCCGAAGAACCGGTCGGACAGGTAGCCGCCCAGCAGTGGGAAGAAGTACACACCGATCATGAAGGTGTGCATCAGGTCCTTGGCGGCCAGCTCGCGCTCGGTGCCTTCCAGGATGTGCTGCAGCAACGTCGAGGTGATCAGGAACTGAACCAGGATGTTGCGCATGCCGTAGAAGCTGAAGCGCTCGCAACCCTCGTTGCCGATGATGAAAGGGATCTGGCGCGGGAACCGGGCCTTGCCGGTGGCTTCTGCGGTGCTGCTTGTCATCTACTGTCCCGGAAAACTCGAAACGCCAAAGCCTACCGGAAGCACGTCCGCCGCGCGCCTGCCTTTGGATGCCTTGGCCGATGTTTTCACCTGCCCGCGCACGCGACCGCGCACTGAACGGGGAGGGTTACCATCGGCGGCACCTTTCAAGGAGTCCCATCGATGCCCCGCACGCATTCGCATCCCCTTGTCCGCATCTTCCGACCCACCCTGCTCGCCAGCCTGTTTGCCGTCACCCTGCCCGCCTTCGCCCAGGCCGGCCTGATCCAGCCGGCACCGCTGGGCACGGTGTCCGAGCGCAGCGGCTTCGTCGAGACCGGCCGCTATGACGAAGTGATCGCACTGTGCGACGCGTTTGCCGCCCGTTACCCCGATGCGGTGCGCTGTGGCGAGTTCGGCACGACGCCGGAAGGTCGCCCGATGAAGGTGCTGGTGGTGTCGCAGAGCGGCGCACTCACCCCCGCGGCCGCGCGCGACAACGGCGTGCCGGTGACCCTGATGCAGGGCGGTATCCATGCGGGCGAAATCGACGGCAAGGACGCGGGGTTCCTGGCGATCCGGCAGATGCTCGACGACGAGGTCGCGCCGGGCGTGCTGGAGTCGCAGGTATTCGTGTTCGTGCCGGTGTTCAACGTCGACGGCCACGAGCGCTTCCGCGCCTGGAACCGCCCCAACCAGCGCGGGCCGAAGGAAATGGGCTGGCGCACCACCGCGCAGAACTACAACCTCAACCGCGACTACGTGAAGGCCGACGCGCCCGAGATGCAGGCGATGCTGGCCCTCATCAACGCGTGGGATCCGCTGGTCTATGTCGACCTGCATGTCACCAACGGCGCGAAGTTCGAGCACGACATCTCGATCCAGGTCGAGCCGGTGAACAGCGGCGATGCCGACCTGCGCGCCGCCGGCGTCGCACTGCGCGACGGCACCATCGGGCATCTGGCCGCCCACGGGGGGCTGCCGCTGCCGTTCTACCCCTCGTTCGTGCAGGACGACAACCCGGCGTCGGGATTCAGGGATGGCGTCTCGCCGCCGCGGTTCTCCCATGGCTACATGCCGACGCGCAACCGGTTCGCGGTGCTGGTGGAAACCCATTCCTGGCGTGATTACCCGTACCGGGTGGAGTCGACCCGGCAGGCAATGCTGGGCATCCTCGGACAGGTCGCCACACACGGGCAGGCCTGGCAGGCACTGACGGCCGCCGCCGATCAGCGCGCATCCAAGCTCGGCGGCAAGCCGGTGGCACTGAGCCATGCCGCCACCGACCAGTGCCGGACCATCGAGTTCAAGGGCTACGCCTATACCCGCACGCCGTCGGAAGTATCGGGCGGCACCATGACCCGCTACGACGAGACCCGGCCGGAAGTGTGGAACGTGCCCTTGTGCGACGACATCCATCCCGACCTGGTGGTGGACGCGCCCAAGGGCGGCTACCTGGTACCGGCGGCCCACGCGGGCTGGATCGGCGCGAAACTGGATCAGCACGCAGTGGTGTATCGGCGCCTCGATTCGGCATTGCCGAAAACCGGCGTGACTGCATTCCGGGCGAACCAGGTGACACTGGCTCCGCGTTCGGTCGAAGGCCACCAGATGGCGACGATCGACGGCGGATGGCAGCGCGAGACGCATGACATCGGTGCCGGTGCCCTGTTCGTGCCGATCGCCCAGCCCAAGGCGCGGCTGGTGATGGCGATGCTGGAACCGCGGGCGCCCGATTCGCTGGCCAGTTGGGGCGAATTCAACAACGTCTTCGAGCGCAAGGAGTACATGGAGGACTACGTCGCCGAGGAAGTCGCCCGGGACATGCTGGGCAAGGATCGCAAGCTCAGGGCCGAGTTTGAAAAGCGCCTGCGCGACGACCCCGCGTTTGCCAGCGATCCACGCGCGCGGCTGGACTTCTTTTTCCGCCGGCACGCCTCGTGGGACGAGCGCTACAACCTGTACCCGGTGCTCCGGATCGACCGCGCACCGCAATGATCGGGGGGCTCCCCGCCGGCGATCTGGCGTCCTGCGGTGCAATACGGCGTTCCGCCTATTGCAGCGGATGCCGTATTGCGCCGGACGCCGTCCGACCGCCGCATCAATCAAACGCATACCCCACCGACAGGCCGATCAGCCAGTGCCGCCCGGGTGCCGGCTCGTAATAACGGCCATTGCCTTCGTTGACGATCACCGAGCCGACGATGTCGCGATCCAGCAAGTTGTTGATGCGAGCAAAGCCGCGCCATTCCAGCCCGGCGGCATTGAAGCGGTGCTCGGCGGCAAGGTCGAGACTGGCGTAGGCCGCGGCCGACTGGCTGTTGGCATCGTCGACCTGGACGCGATCCACGAACTGTCCTTCCAGCATCACGTCCGTCGTTGGCTGCGGACTCCAGCGCAGTTCGGCCCAGGCGAAATGACGCGACAGTCCCGGAATGTGGCGGCCGCCCTGGATCAGCAGATCGTCGTCCGCGCACGGCGGTGTACTGCAGACCGAGAAATCGCGCAGGTAACGCGCATCCAGGAAGGTGTAGGTCGATGCCAGTTGCCAACGCGGCGCGATCTCGCCGGACCACGCCAGCTCCACCCCGCGACGCCGGGACACGCCGGCGTTGCCGTACACGCTGCGGCCGCCGAGGTTCGCCACCACCACCAGCTCGTCCTCGGTGCGGCTCTGGAACACGGCGGCCGAATACTGCATCCGCTCCTGGCGCGCGCGCAGGCCGAGCTCGTAGTTCTCGCTGCGTGCCGGCGACAGGGCGCTGTTCAACCCGCTCAGACCGTCGCTGCGGTAGGCCAGCTCCGAGAACGTAGGCGTCTCGAAGCCGCCGCCGGCGTTGGCGTACACGCTCAACCACGGCGTGGCACGGAACAGCACGCCGGCCACCGGCGAGGTGCGGGCATACGCCAGCGCGCCGCTGTCGTCGGGATTGATGTCGGTGATGAAACGGTCGCGCGAGCGGAACTGCACCTCGCTGCGCCGCGCGCCGACATTGATCCGCCAGCGATCGGCCGGCTCCCAGTCCGCCTGCAGGTAGGCATCGCGTCCCGTCACCCGATTGAGCTCATCGCGACGCAAAGCACCGACGATACCGACCCGGTCATCGACGAAATTGTTGAAGCCGCGGCGGTGCTCGTCGGAAACCTCGTATTCGATCCCCGAGGTCAGCGAGAACGGCCGCTCCCACAAGTCGGTCGACCAGCGCCAGCGTGCATCAACGCCGCGGTAATCGCGATCCAGATCGATCGCGCCGCCGCCGTGCAGCGGCGTGTTGCGTTGCACTGCCACCGGCACCGACAGCATCTGGGTGGTGGCCCGGTTGCCGGTGTATGCGGTCACCGCCACCTCGTGCTGCGCGGACAGCGCCTGCTCGATGCGGGCGCCAAACTGGCCCTGGCGGACGGTCTTGCGGGTATCGAAAGCCAGCGCGCCCGGACTGGCAGCGCGGCGGTTGGTGCGCAGTTGCGGCGCGGTCAGCCCCTGCGGGTCGTCGGCTTTCAGGTCCAGGCCGTTGAACAGCACGGTGTAGCGGCCGGCATCGCCATACGCGCCCTTCATGAGCACCTGCGCGCTGCTGCGGCGGGCCGCGCTGTGGTCGCGGTAACCGTCGGTATCGACATTGACGATGTCGGCCAGGAAGCTGCCGTCCTGCTGCAGGCCCCACGGCGCATGCCAGGACAGCGAGGAGCGCTGCAGGCCGTAGGCGCCAAGCACCATGCCGGCGCCGAGCCGCGGCCCGGCCGGCGCGTCGGCGGTGAACAGCGAGATCACGCCGCCGGACGCGTTGCCGTACAGCGCCGAGAACGGCCCGCGCAACACCTCGATGCGCCCGGCGGATTCCAGCGGGAAATGCGACACCTGGCCCTGCCCGTCCGGCATCGTGGCCGGGATGCCATCGGTGTACAGCCGCACGCCGCGCACGCCGAAGGTGGCACGCGCGCCGAAACCGCGGATCGATATCTGCAGGTCCTGGGCGTGGTTCTGGCGGTCGCGGGCAACCACGCCGGGCACCCGCTGCAGGGTTTCCGACAGGTCGATTTTCGCTTGCGCGCGCTGGATCTCATCGGCACCGATGACGTCGATCGCCGCCGGCACCACCAACGCATCCACCGGGGCGCGGGTGGCGGTGACGACCACCGGCGTCAGCGAAGTGGCCTCCCCCCCGGGCACCGGCAATGGCGCCTGCGCGTGCAGCAAGCCCGGCAGCAACAGCAGCGCGAGCCAGTGCGATGACCGGAAGCCTGCGCGGCAGCGGCCGGCTCCGCCGACCCGGAAACCCGTCGCCGGACCAGGGGAGCCGCCATCAGCGAGATTTGCGCCAGCACCCACACCACGCCGCGAAATCGGTATGCAGTGCCGGAAGTGCGGCATGGATCGGCGAATCGGATGGATGGATGACATGGGCGACGCGGTTTCCGGAAATCGCACAAGGAGCGCCGATGGTGCCACGCCGATCCCCGCCCGATCCGGCCGCGTGCTCCACGCCGCCGCGCGACCGGCGTTTGCATCGCCCGCCCCGTTTTTCATCGCGCACCCCACGCGAGCGTGCAATCGCCACGTGATCGCGCACCCGTAAAAATCACGTTTGCGTGAACCTTCAGCTGCGATGCTCGCGCGCCGCGTCTGGTTCGCGCACCTCGCACGCCGTCATGGGCAGGTGGCAACAGGCACAAACTGGCGGACTCCCCGGTTCGGTTGCGGTGTTCAGCTCCAGCCAGCGCAACATTGACAAAAAAAGAATGACCGTTCATTCTTCGCCGGCTTGGGGGGCCTGACCGCCCTCTTTCATTCCATCCCAGCGAGTTCATTCCCCATGCCCAGGTCCCCCCGTCACTTGGTCCTCCTGCCGTTGGCACTCGCCGTCGCCCTTGCCGCCTGCAGCGGCGACCAGGCACCGCCGCAGATGCCCCCCACCGCCGTCACGGTGGTCACCATGAAGCCGGAAACCACCACCCTGACCCGCGAACTGCCCGGCCGCACCAACGCCTTCCGGGTGGCTGAAGTCCGTCCGCAGGTCTCGGGCATCGTGGAGAAGCGCCTGTTCACCGAAGGCGGCCTGGTCAAGGCCGGGCAGCCGCTGTACCAGCTCGACAATGCGTTCTACAAGGCCAATGCCGGCAGCGCGCAGGCCCAGCTCGCCCGCGCCGAGGCGACCCTGGTCGCGGCCAGATTGACGGCGGCGCGTTCGGCGGAATTGGCCAGGATCGATGCGGTCAGCAAGCAGGACAACGAGAACGCCATCGCCAGCCTGCGCCAGGCCGAGGCCGACACGGCCGCAGCCCGCGCGGCGGTCGCCAGCGCCAACGTGACGCTGGGTTACGCCCGCATCACCTCGCCCATCAGCGGCCGCATCGGCAAGTCTTCGGTCACCCAGGGCGCGCTGGTCACCGCCAACCAGCCCGACGCGCTGGCCACGGTCCAGCAGCTCGATCCGATCTATGTCGATCTCACCCAGTCGGCCAGCGAACTGCTGCAACTGCGCAAGGGCCTGGCGGCGGGCACGCTGGAAGACGGCCGCAGCCTGCCGGTCACCATCCTGCTGGAGGACGGCACGCCGTTCGATCACCAGGGCACGCTGGAGTTCTCCGAAGTCAGCGTGGACCCGGGCACCGGCAGCTACGCCCTGCGCGTTGCGGTCGACAACCCGGAGCACCTCCTGCTGCCGGGCATGTACGTGCGCGCCGTGATCGGCGGCGGTGTCCGCCAGGACGCGATCCTGGTGCCGCAGCAGGGCATTGCCCGCGACCCCAAGGGACATGCGACTGCGATGGTGGTCAACGCCGAGAACAAGGTCGAAGCACGACCGGTCAAGGTCAGTCAGACCGTCGGCGACAAGTGGCTGGTCGAAAGCGGCCTGGTCGCCGGTGACAGGGTGATCATCGCCGGCCTGCAGAAGGTGCAGCCCGGCGCGCCCGTGAACGCCACCGAAGCCGGTGCGCCGACCGGACAGGCGGCTGGCGAAGGTACCAAGCCCGCTTCCGCCAACCCGGAGCCCGGCGCGCCGGAAGCCACCAGCCCCGACGCCGCCTCCCCCGCCGATGCGGCCACGCCGGCGGCCGATGCCCCGGCCTCGCAGCAGTAAGCGGAGAACTCCATGGCACATTTCTTCATCGATCGCCCCATCTTTGCGTGGGTCATCGCGATCATCATCATGCTGGCCGGCGGACTGGCGATCTTCACCCTGCCGATCTCCCAGTACCCGACCATCGCGCCACCGACAGTCTCCATCAACGCCAACTACCCCGGCGCTTCGGCCAAGGTGGTCGAGGACTCGGTGGTGCAGATCATCGAGCAGAACATGAAGGGCCTGGACGGCCTGTTGTACTTCTCATCCACCAGTGAGGCCAGCGGCAGCGCCTCCATCACCCTGACGTTCCAGAACGGCACCGACCCCGACACCGCCCAGGTGCAGGTGCAGAACAAGCTGCAGTCGGCGATGCCGTTGCTGCCGCAGGAAGTCCAGCGCCAGGGCGTGAACGTGAGCAAGTCGGCCAGCGGCTTCCTGCAGGTCATCGGCTTCGTGTCCGAGGACGGCAGCATGACCAAGGACGACATCGCCGACTACGTGGGCGCGAACCTGGTCGATCCGCTCAGCCGCGTCCCCGGCGTGGGCACCATCCAGGTGTTCGGCTCCAAGTACGCGATGCGGATCTGGCTTGACCCGAACAAACTCGACACCTACGGCCTCTCCCCCGGCGACCTCACGGCGGCGATCCAGGCGCAGAACGCGCAGGTCGCGGTCGGCTCGCTCGGCGGCGCGCCGGCCATTGAAGGCCAGCAGATCAACGCCACCATCACCGCGCAGGACCGGCTGCAGACGCCGGAGCAGTTCCGCGACATCGTGGTGCGCAGCAACGCCGACGGCTCGGTACTCAAGCTGGGCGAGGTTGCCCGGGTGGAAATGGGCGCGGAAAACTACGAGTTCATCTCCCGCTACAACGGCCAGACCGCGACCGGTGTCGCCATTTCGCTGGCCACCGGCGCCAACGCGCTGGAGACCTCGGCCGGCGTGAAGGCCACGCTGGACCAGTTGACTCCATTCTTCCCGCCAGGCCTGACGGCGGTCGTGCCGTTCGACAGCACGCCGTTCGTCAGGGTCGCGATCAAGGGCGTCATCATGACGTTGCTGGAAGCGATCGTGCTGGTGTTCCTGGTGATGTACCTGTTCCTGCAGAACTTCCGCGCGACGCTGATTCCGACCATCGCCGTGCCGGTGGTCCTGCTGGGCACCTTCGGCATCCTGGCCGCGCTGGGGTTCTCGGTGAACATGCTGACCATGTTCGCGATGGTGCTGGCGATCGGCCTGCTGGTCGATGACGCCATCGTGGTGGTCGAGAACGTCGAGCGATTGATGTCCGAGGAAGGCCTGTCGCCGCTGGAGGCGGCGCGCAAGTCGATGACCCAGATCACCGGCGCGCTGGTCGGCATCGGGCTGGTGCTGTCGGCGGTGTTCGTGCCGATGGCCTTCATGTCGGGCTCGACCGGCATCATCTACCGGCAATTCTCCGCCACCATCGTTTCCGCCATCGGTTTGTCGGTGCTGGTCGCCATCGTGCTGACCCCGGCGCTGTGCGCGACCATGCTCAAGCCGATCAAGAAGGGCGAGCACGGCAAGACCACCGGCTTCTTCGGCTGGTTCAACCGCCACTTCGACAATGGCAGCGCGAAGTACCGTCGCGGCGTGCACGGCATCATGAGCCGCTCCAAGCGCTTCATGGCGATCTTCGTGGCCTTGAGCGTGGTGATGGTCCTGCTGTTCCTCCGCCTGCCCAGCTCGTTCCTGCCGCAGGAGGACCAGGGCATCCTGTTCGCCCAGATCCTGGCCCCGGTGGGAGCGACCCAGGAGCGCACCATGGAATCCATGGTGAAGCTGGAGAACTACTTCCTGGAGAACGAGAAGGACAACGTCGAGTCCGTGTTCAGCGTGCAGGGCTTCAGCTTCGGCGGCACCGGCCAGAACAACGGCATGGCCTTCGTCAAGCTGAAGGACTGGAGCGATCGCACCAGCGCCGACGCAGGCGCCACCGCGATTGCCGGCCGCGCGATGGCCGGGCTTTCCAGCATCCAGGACGCCTTCGCCTTCGCCTTCGCCCCGCCGGCCATTCCGGAGCTGGGCACGGCGGCCGGTTTCGCCTTCTACCTGAAGGACAACGCCGGCCTCGGTCACGAGGCACTGATCGCGGCACGCAACCAGTTGCTGGGTGCGGCCGCGCAGAATCCGGCGCTGGCCAACATGCGTCCCAATGGCCAGGAAGACTCCCCGCAGCTGCGGCTGGATATCGACCAGGAAAAGGCCAGTGCGCTGGGCCTGTCGACCGCCGCCATCAACGCCACCTTGTCGGCGGCCTGGGGCGGCCGGTACATCGATGACTTCATCGACCGTGGCCGGGTCAAGCGCGTGATGCTGCAGGCCGATGCGCCATTCCGGATGGTGCCCGAGGACTTCAACCGCTGGTCGGTGCGCAACGACGCCGGCGAGATGGTGCCGTTCTCCGCGTTCGGCACCTCGCGGTGGGCGTATGGCTCGCCGCGTCTGGAGCGCTACAACGGCGTGTCGGCGGTCGAGATCCAGGGTGAGGCGGCGCCGGGGGAAAGCTCGGGCGCGGCCATGGACACCATCGAGCAGCTCGCCGCGCAGTTGCCGGAAGGCTTCGGCATCGAGTGGACCGGGCTGTCCTACCAGGAGCGCGAAGCCGGTGCGCAGACGCCGCTGCTCTACACGCTGTCGCTGCTGATCGTGTTCCTGTGCCTGGCCGCGCTGTACGAGAGCTGGACGATTCCGACCGCCGTGTTGCTGGTGGCGCCATTGGGCATCCTGGGCACCGTGCTGGCCGCGTCGATGCGCGGCATGGAGCGCGACGTCTACTTCCAGGTGGCGATGCTGACCACGGTGGGGCTGACCAGCAAGAACGCGATCATGATCATCACCTTCGCCAAGGACTACATGGCCGAGGGCATGGAGCTGACCAAGGCCACCATGCGCGCGGTGCGTGAACGACTGCGGCCGATCCTGATGACCTCGCTGGCGTTCGGCATGGGCGTGCTGCCCCTGGCCATCGCCAGCGGAGCCGGCTCCGGCGCGCAGCGCGCGATCGGTACCGGCGTGCTCGGCGGAATGATCGTCGGCGTGGTGCTGGGCCTGATCTTCGTGCCCCTGTTCTTCCTGGTGGTCGAGCTGCTGTTCAACCGCGACCTTCGCAAACCCGCCGCCGATGCCCTCGCCGCCGGAGACGACTCCCATGCATAAGCCACTGATGCATAAACCATTGATGCACAAGCCATTGATCACCGCGCTGGCGCTGGCGACGGGCCTGTTCGTGTCCGGCTGCGCCATGCTCGAACCCCGCGTGCCCGAAGCCGCGCCGGCGATTGCCGCCGAATGGCCGTTGCCGCCGACCACCTCGGCGGGTTCTGCCTCCGTTCCGTCCGACACCTCGGCCGGCGTCTTGCCGGCCACGGCAGGGCCGGTCGCCGATATCGGCTGGCGCGACTTCTTTGTCGATCCCAGGCTGGAGCAGTTGATCGGACTGTCGCTGCAGAACAACCGCGACCTGCGGGTGGCCGTGCTCAATGTCGAGCGCGCCCGTTCGCAGTACCGGATCCAGCGCGCCGACCGGATGCCGTCGCTGGCCGTTGGCGCCGATCTGGTGCGCACCGGCGGCGATGCACCGGTCACGGAGACCTACAGCGCCAGCCTGGGCCTGGCCCAGTTCGAGCTGGACCTGTTCGGTCGCGTCCGCAACCTCAGCCACGCCGCACTGCAACGCTTCTTCGCCACCGAGGAATCGCAGCGCAGCGCGCAGCTGGCGTTGATCGCCGAAGTCGCCAACACCTACCTGACGCTGTCCGCCGACCGCGAACTGCTGCGCATTTCCGAGGCCACGCTGGCCACCCAGGAAACCTCGTTCGAGCTGACCCGCAAACGCCACGAGCTGGGTGCGCTGTCGGCGCTGGAACTCAACCAGTCGCGCACGGTGGTGGAAACCGCCCGCTCGGACGTGGCGCGTTTCGCCGGCCAGGTGGCCCGGGACACCAACGCGCTGACCCTGCTGGTGGGTGCCACGATCGATCCGGCGTTGCTGCCGGAGGCCTTCGAGCCGCAGGTCAGCGGCCTGGCCGCCCTGCCCGCCGGCCTGCCGTCGGATGTGCTGCTGCGCCGTCCCGACGTGATGGCGGCCGAGCATCAACTGCTGGCAGCCAACGCCAACATCGGCGCGGCGCGCGCGGCGTTCTTCCCGTCGATCAGCCTGACCGGCTCGGTCGGCTCGGCCAGCAACGAGCTGTCGGGCCTGTTCGAGTCGGGCAACGGCGTGTGGAGGTTCATGCCGCAGATCAGCCTGCCGATCTTCCAGGGCGGCCGCCTGCGCGCCAACCTGGGCATGGCCACGGCCGACCGGGACATCGCACTGGCCCAGTACGAGAAGTCGATCCAGGCCGGCTTCCGCGAGGTCGCCGACGCCCTCGCGCTGAGCAGGACCCTGGCCGACCAGCGCGCGGCACAGGAAGCCTTGCTGGAAGCGGCCAGCCGCTCCCACGAGCTTTCAAAGGCGCGTCACGACGCCGGGCTTGACAGCTACCTGGTCCTGCTCGATGCCCAGCGAACGCTGTATGCCGCCCAGCAGTCGCTGGTGGCCACCCTGCTGGCCGAACAGGCGAACCGGGTCACCCTGTACAAGGTCCTGGGCGGAGGCTGGGTAGAAAGCTCATGAGCGAGCCGACGAACGTGACCAGGGCGGAAGCCCGCGTGGAAGCACAACGCGAGCGGATACTGGTTGCCGCACAGAAGTGCTTCGTCGAGCGCGGCTTCCACGGCGCCAGCATGGCCAACATCGCCGAAACCGCCGGCATGAGCGCCGGACTGATCTACCGCTATTTCGCGGGCAAGAGCGAGATCATCCTGGCGATCGTGCAGCACCAGCTCGAACTGCTGCTGCACGATGTCCAGCTCAACCGCAAGGTCGACATGGTGGCCGAGATGATCGACAGCTTCGGTGGCACCCGGGCCTGCGCTTCCGACCGGCGCGGCATGAAGCCGGCACTGCTGCTGGAGATGTCGGCCGAGGCCACCCGCGACCCGACCATCGCCGCCGCGCTGGACAGTTTCGACACCGTCCTGCGCAAGGCGCTGTCCGAATGGCTGAGCACCACCCCCGGGAACGGCGGGCTCGGACTGTCCGCCGATCTGGCTCCGTCGCGTGCACTGATGCTGCAGTTGCTGTTTGAAGGGCTGAAAGTGCGCGCGACCCGCGAGCCCGAACTGGACCGGGCATTGCTGGCGAAGGCCTTGCAGGAGTTCGTGCCGCTGCTGCTCAAGCCGTAGCCGCGCCCGGACCGGCCAGGGTGAGCTCGCCGGCAATGGCGCGCAGCCCTTGGTCAATGACCCTGCTCAGCAGCTTTCGTACTTCCAGTTCCGGCGCCTGCCTTCGGCCATCCACTCGATCGCCTGCAGCAGCCGGCGCTGGCGCGTCTCCGGCCGCTTGGCCTCGACCAGCCATTCCACGTACTCGCGTTTCCGGCCCGGCGGAAAGCCCTCGAACGTCGCCTTTGCCGCAGGATTTCCGGCCAGCGCTGTCGTCAGATCGTCCGGCACTTGCAACGCCGGTCTGGATGCGGCCGTCGTGCGCGGCGCTGCCTTCACGCCGTCGTCGATGAGCCGCATCGCCTGTCGGAGGTAACCGGTCATCTCGCGCTTGCCCGGCAGGTCGGCGAGGCCGGTCAAACGGCCGAACTGGCCCATTCCCTGACGGCCCGGGTCATCGCCGAGCACCAGCGTGCCGTGCCAGAGGTTGAACGCGGCGTGCTGCTTGAACGCCGCCATGCCGCCGAGGATCTTGCCTTTGTAGGTGAAGCTCGGCGCCCCCCACTTCATGGTTTCCGCGACGTCGGGGCAGGCCTCGTGCACGAGTTCCCGCAGCCGGGTCAGGATCGGCCGGGCGAATTCGGCGGCGTTGGCGATGTAGGCATCGATACGCGGGTCGGGTTGGGCCATGGGCAGACTCCGGAAGATCAAATGGCGGACGCGCCTCATGCTGCCTCCGTTTCGCGGGGGTTGGAATATCGGAAGCCGGCGGAGCCGCACTCAAGCCTGCCGCAGCGGCCACTGCCCCAGCAGCGTGTAGGCGCTGTGTGCGCCCAGCTCGCTGTGGATCAGCACGAACGACTCCACCCGCCACGGCAGCGGCGTGATCGCAGTCGACGGCAACGGTCCACGCGCATCGCGCAGGACGGTCACGTGCGGCACCAGTTCCCTGCCGGAGCGGACCCGCACGCCGGCCTTGGCCAGTGCCACGCCGAGTCCTTCCCACAAGGCGCGCAGGCCATCGGGCATGACATCAGTGCCCAGCCACCATGGAATCGAGGCGTTGCGGAAGCTGCCGGCGCGATCCAGCAGCAGTTCAAACGGGCGCACATCGACCGTCGCGGCGGCGGCTTGCGCCTGATCGACCAGCGTCGCTGGCAGCGCATCGAAATCGCCCACGTACTGCAGCGTCAGGTGGTAACGATGCGCCCCGATCCTCCGTCCGCCGGGTGTGTGTTCGTGCTGCAGGCGCGCGGCGGTGTCGGCGATACGCTGGCGCAAGCCGTCATCCGGCCACAGGGCAAAAAACAGCCGGTGGATCGAGTTTCCGGGAGCGGCGAAACCGGCCAGGTCGAGTTGCTGCATGTCGTCGCTATCGGCTCAGTCGGCGTCGCTGTCCAGCTCCGCCCAGCGCGCATAGGCGGCGTCCAGTTCGGCCTGGACATCGGCCAATGCAGTGGTGTGTGCCGTGATCGCCGCGCTGTCGCGCTGGTAGAAGGCCGGCTCGTTCATTTCCGCGGTCATGCCGGTGAGCCGGGCTTCCAGGGCTTCGATCTGCGCCGGCAGCTTTTCCAGCTCGCGCGCCTCCTTGTAGCCGAGCTTGCGCCTGGGCTTGGTCGGCGTGGTGGCGGCCGCAGCAATCGGCGACACCGGCATCGAACTGGACTTGCCGCCCGTTGCCTCGGCATCGGGCTGCCGGCGCTGGCGCAGCCAGTCGGTGTAACCGCCGACGTATTCGCCGACGCGGCCATCGCCTTCCATCACCAGCGTGGAAGTCACCACGTTGTCGAGGAAGTCGCGGTCGTGGCTGACCAGCAGCAGCGTGCCGGGGTACTCGCCCAGCAGTTCCTCCAGCAGCTCCAGCGTCTCCACGTCCAGGTCGTTGGTGGGTTCGTCCATCACCAGCAGGTTGGAAGGTTGGGCGAACAGCTTCGCCAGCAACAGCCGGTTGCGCTCGCCGCCCGACAGCCGGGTGATCGGTGCGCGGGCGCGCTCGGGAGTGAACAGGAAGTCCTGCAGGTAGCCGATGACGTGCTTCTGCTTGCCGCCGACTTCGACGAACTCGCGGCCTTCGGACACGTTCTCCAGCGCGTTCCAGTCCTCGCGCAGGGTCGCGCGGTACTGGTCGAAGTACGCGATCTGCAAGTTGCTGCCGGTGCGCACCTCGCCTTCGCGCGGTTGCAGCTCGCCCAGCAGCACCTTCAGCAGGGTGGTCTTGCCGCTGCCGTTGGGACCGATCAGGCCGATCCGGTCGCCACGGAAGATCGTGGTGGACACGTCGCGCATCAGCGGCTTGCCGCCGAAGTCGAACGAGACGTGCTTGGCCTCGACCACCTTCTTGCCGGACGACTCCGCCTGGGCGAGATCCATGCGCACGTTGCCGGTGCGGTCGCGGCGCTTGGCGCGGTCAACGCGCATCGCCTCCAACCGGCGCACGCGGCCCTCGTCGCGGGTACGCCGGGCCTTGATGCCCTGGCGGATCCAGATTTCTTCCTGCGCCAGCATCTTGTCGAAGCGCGCGTTTTCCTGCGCCTCGGCGTTCAGGCGCTCTTCGCGACGGCGCTCGTAGTTGGCCCAGTCGCCCGGCCAGCTGGTGACCTGGCCGCGGTCGATCTCGACAATCCGCGTCGCCAGCGCACGCAGGAAGCGCCGGTCGTGGGTCACGAACACCAGTGCGCCCTTCCAGGAATTCTTGAGGAAATCCTCCAGCCAGTCGATCGCCTCGATGTCCAGATGGTTGGTGGGCTCGTCCAGCAGCAGCAGGTCCGGTGCCGAAACCAGCGCACGCGCCAGCAGCACCCGGCGCTTCATGCCGCCCGACAGGCCGGCGAAGGCGGCATCGCCGTCCAGGGCGAGGCGGTCGAGCGTCTCCACCACGCGCTGGTCGGCGCCCCAGCCGTTGGCGGTTTCGATCTTGGTCTGCACCTCGGCCAACGCATCGCCGTCGAACACCTCGGCATGGCTGAGGCGGTGGTACTCGGCCAGCCACCCGCCCAGTTCGCCCATGCCGGCGGCAACCACGTCGAACACGGTGCCGGTCGCGTCCCTGGGGACTTCCTGTTCAAGCCGGGCGATGCGGCGCCCGCCTTCGCGGCGGATCTCGCCGTCGTCGGGGTGGATATCGCCCGACAACAGGCGCATGAGGGTGGACTTGCCGGCGCCGTTGCGGCCGATCAGGGCGATGCGCTCGCCGGGTTCAATGGACAGCTCGACGTTCTCGAGCAGGAGCGGGCCGCCGACGCTGTAGTCGACGCTGTTCAGGGTGATCAATGACATCCGCCCATTCTACGTGGCCGGCGCGCCGGGTAGTTCGTGCCGGCCCACCGCAGCGCATACTGTCGGGCGCGGCGCGGGTCCTCCGACCGCCCCATCAACGGATCACCGAGGAGATCGACATGGCAAAGGGCATGGACCAGAAGAAGGCCGAGAAAAAGAAACCGGCCAAGACCATGAAGGAAAAGAAAGCCGAGAAGCGCGACAAGAAAGCCAACAAGGCGTTTGCTCCCACCTGATCAGCGGCACCGCCGGGGTGGCTGCATGGATCCGCGACATTGATCCCATGCCCCGCCCGTCCGCAGCACTGCGTTGGGCGGGCAACCGTCAGGAGCTGCAGGACAACATCGAACATCCGGCCCGGCTGCGCGCCCAGTCGGGACGCTTGGCCGCGAACGCCTCCCGGCCGGGCTGGTCGTCATACGGCCGGCGCATGACATCGAGCAGCTCCCTCACGCCTTCCGGATCGCCCCCGGTGGCCCGGTCGATCGCCTGCTGGGCGAGGTAGTTGCGCAACACGTAGCGCGGGTTGGCGGCACGCATGCGGTTTTGCCGGTGGATGGCAGCCGGCCCGTTTTCGTCGGAACCATCCTCCCGCAGGCGCCGGGCGTAGATGGCGAACCAGTCGTCGAACGCAGGTGCCGTGGCGATCCGCTTGGCGTCGTCGTAGAACGCGTCGGCAAACAGTCCGTGCGCTGATGTCCCGGACTCGAACGAGGCGGGCTCGAACCCAATGGGCTTGAAGTCAGCCAACGCGCGGAAGAACAACGTCATGTCGACCTCGCCATCGCGCAACAGCGTCTGCAACGCCTGCATCAGGCCGACGTCGTCATCGCGGCACTCGGCCAGGCCCAGCTTGCGGGCGATGTTGTCGCGATCGGCGGCGTTGAAGGTATCGACATACGCCTGCAGACCCGCCTGCAATGCCTCCACCCCATCGAACAACGGCGACAACGCGCCCGCCAGCCGGCCCAGGTTCCAGTACGCGACCGATGCCTGCTGGCCGAAGCGATAGCGCTTGCGCTGCGCATCGGTGGTGTTGGGGGTCCAGTCCGGATCGAAGTTGTCGATCCAGCCGTAAGGGCCGTAATCGATGGTCAGTCCGAGGATCGACATGTTGTCGGTATTCATGACCCCATGAACGAAACCCACGCGCATCCAGTGGGCCACCATCACCGCCGTGCGCTCGCACACTTCCCGGAACCACTGGCCATACAACGCCTCGCCCGCGCCACCCAGGTGCGGGAAATCGCGGCGGATGCAGAAGTCCGCAAGCTGGCGCAGCAGCGCGGTGTTGCCGCGCGACGCCGGCAACTCGAAGTTGCCGAAACGCAGGAACGAAGGGGCCACGCGGCAGACGATCGCCCCCGGCTCGGGCGCGGGATGGCCGTCGTAGAACATGTCGCGCACGACCATCTCGCCGGTACCGACCAGGCTGAGCGCGCGCGTGGTCGGCACGCCCAGATGGTGCATCGCCTCGCTGCACAGGAACTCGCGGATCGACGAGCGCAGCACCGCGCGACCGTCGGCAGTGCGTGAATACGGTGTCGGCCCGGCGCCCTTGAGTTGCAGCTCCCAGCGCTCGCCGGCCGCATTGACCACCTCGCCCAAGCTGATCGCGCGACCGTCGCCCAGTTGTCCGGCCCAGTGACCGAACTGGTGACCGCCATAGTTGGACGCGAACGGCTGCATGCCGGGCAACAGCTCGTTGCCGGCGAACACGCGCGCAAAGCCGGGCGATGCGATGTCCTCCTCGCTGATGCCCAGCCGTGACGCCATTTCCGCCGAATGCGCCAGCAGTCGCGGAGCGGCGACCGGCGTGGGATCGACCGCCGACCACAGCGCCCCTTCGACCTGGCGCACCCGCGGACCCGTCTCCGGATCGCCCGGCATTTCACGCACGAAGGCATTGTCGAAATCGAAACCCAGCATCTGGCAGCTTCCCTGTGGCGGCCATGCCGCGATGACTTTGCAAGTGCCCGCACCCAAGGCGCGAATGATCCCCATCCTATGCCTGCCCGGTATGGATTCGGGTTCGATTCCGGCAGGCTCCGCCGGTGCTGCGTTGCGGCATGGCCTAGACTGGCCCGGTTTACCTGAAAGGAGCTGCCCTATGGCAAAGCCGAATTATTCGTTTGAAAAGCGCCAGCGCGAGATCGCCAAAAAGAAGAAAAAGGAAGAGAAGCTGGCCAGGAAGCAGCCTGCAAAGCCCTTCTCCAACGACGCCGGCGAGCCCACCAACGCACCTGGGGAAACTGGCGGCGATACCAGCCAGGGCTGACCCCTGCCCGGCACCGATGGCGGACGGCCCCCTTCCGCCGCGGTTCCGCACACGCTCCATCCCGCACGTCCGCGGCGACAGCACGCAGGCGGAGAGCTTTGTAAGAAGCCCGATCCGGAACCCCCGGTTTCGCGCCCCTGCCAGACAACGGCCGGGTCGATTGCATGACCAGATCGGCGGCCGATGCCCGCCAACCCGGCATCGAACACGCCGGTGCGATGACTCGCAGGTAACCGGGCCGCCAGCGCCAAAACAATAAAAATCATGCGTCGGGCACCGGCTGTCGTTAAACTACGCGGTCTACCCGACCGGCCATGCCGGCGCTGCCGAGAATTGCGATGAGCGCCGAAACGCCCGCTGCCCCCGATACCCAGTCCCTGACATTCACCGACCTGGCCCTGCCCGAGCCGCTGCTGCAGGCCATCACCGGCCTGGGCTACGAGTCCCCCTCGCCGATCCAGGCCGCGACGATACCGCCGCTGATGCAGGGTCGCGACGTGATCGGCCAGGCCCAGACCGGCACCGGCAAGACCGCCGCGTTCGCGCTGCCGATCCTGGCGCGCATTGATCCGAACCAGAAAACCCCGCAGGCGCTGGTGCTGGCACCGACCCGCGAGCTGGCGATCCAGGTCGCCGAGGCGTTCCAGAGCTATGCCGCCCACCTGCGCGGCTTCCAGGTATTGCCGATCTACGGCGGCCAGAGCTATTACCCGCAGTTGCAGGCGCTCAAACGCGGCGTGCAGGTCATCGTCGGCACGCCGGGCCGGGTCATCGACCACCTCGACCGCGGCTCGCTGGACATCTCCGCATTGCGTTATCTGGTGCTGGACGAAGCCGATGAAATGCTGCGCATGGGCTTCATCGACGATGTCGAGAAAGTCCTCAAGAAGACCCCGGAAACCCGCCAGGTCGCGCTGTTCTCGGCCACGATGCCGGTGCAGATCCGCCGCATCGCCCAGACCTATCTGAAGGATCCGGTCGAGATCGCGATCAAGAACAAGACCAGCACCGCGGCCAACATCCGCCAGCGCTACTGGGCGGTCAGCGGCGTGCAGAAGCTCGACGCGCTGACCCGGATCCTGGAGGCCGAGCCGTTCGACGCGATGATCGTGTTCGCCCGCACCAAGCTGGGCACCGACGAGCTGGCGTCCAAGCTCGCGGCGCGCGGCATCTCGGCTGCCGCGATCAATGGCGACGTGCAGCAGGCCCAGCGCGAGAAGACCATCCAGAACCTCAAGGACGGCAAGATCGACGTGCTGGTGGCGACCGACGTCGCCGCGCGTGGGCTCGACGTGGACCGCATCAGCCACGTGCTGAACTATGACATCCCCTACGACACCGAAAGCTACGTCCACCGCATCGGCCGCACCGGTCGCGCCGGGCGCAAGGGCGAGGCGATCCTGTTCGTGGCACCGCGCGAGCGCGGCATGCTGCGCGCCATCGAGCGCGCCACCCGCCAGCCGATCGAG
>DASTUE010000045.1:0-25294 GCA_035759805.1 Lysobacter sp.
CGGTGGCGGCGATCGGCAAGATCGACGTGTTCGCCACCCGCTCCTACGTCGCCATCGCTCGCGACAAGGCCAACTTCGCACTGGCGCGCCTGCGCGAAGGCAAGATCAAGGGCCGCCGCTTTCGCGTCAACCGGATCTGAGCGGGCGGACGTCCGGCTCAGTCAACTCCGGGTCGGACGGTGCCGGAGCCGTGCTGGCGGCGTGCCGCTTGAGGACTCCGTTGGCCACCAGCAGGTTCTTGACCGGCAGCACCAGACCGGACTCGAACGGACTCAACACGACGGTGGTGATCAGCACCGGAATCCAGCCGACGGTGGACGCGGCGGGATCGATCGCGCGACAGAGTCGATGCACGCGGACGGTGTATACCAGCACCGGAGGCACGGTCGCCAGGGTCAGCAGGACCGACCACTTGAGGCCGTGCTGGCTCCATCGCAGCGCGGCGAACGTGCACATGATCGAAAACCAGACAACGTGGGCAATGTAGGCACGTATCAGGGAAGTCCTGGCCTTCCGGAGCTGGTCGATCAGCCGGCTCAATGGGTCAGCCAGGTCTACCGCCCGTTGACGCTGTAGCGGCCCGGACCGAGGAGTGCCAATGCGACCGCGACGGCGAAGAACATGCCCTGCAGTTCCAGCTCCCAGCCGCCCTGGCCGTTGAGGCTGCCCAGCTGGCCCATGTGCATCAGCACCACGGCGACCAGCATGTTGATGGCGATCAGCAGTCCTCCGATGCGGGCGTGGAAGCCGAGCAGGACCATCAGCGGGGCGATGATCTCGCCGATCAGCACAGCGTAGCCGAGGAACCCCGGAAGCCCCTGTGCTTCCACCAGACCGACGATGCCGGCCAGGCCGCCATTGAGCTTGGCCAGTCCGTGCAGCAGGATCAGGATGCCCAGCGCGAGGCGCAGGATGAGTTTGGCGGAGTCTTGCTGGAGGGCGGGATTCATCGGGCGATCCTCATCAGACGGTGCTGGTTGGTTGGAGACCACGAGGATAGTCCGACTCCAGCGGGTTCGCGATCCCTTCGTTACCCGGCTACTCGACCACGCTTTTCGCTTCCGCCGTCGCCAGCATCTCCGGGTGTTCGCTGCGCCGTGGTTTGCCGAGCAGCGGATAGACGAACACCGCGATCAGGATGATCGCCACGCCGGTGTAGAACTGCAGGCTCAACTCGTGCTGTTCGCCCAGCAGCACGATGGCCAGACCGATGGCGTAGACCGGCTCCAGGTTGACGGCCAGTTGCGCCGCGAAGGCGCTCATGTGGCGCAGGGCGACCAGCGACAGGGCGAACGGCAGCAGCGTGCAGGCCAGTGCCAGCGCCAGCAGCAGCCAGGCATCATGGGCACTGGGCAGCACCAGCAGGTCGGTGCTGCCGAATATCGGCAATACCAGCGGCATCAGCGGGGCCAGCGCCGTCAATGCCAGGGTGCCGGCACCCAGTTCGATCGCGGTCACCGTCAGCGGGTCGGCGTGGTCGACCAGGCGCTTGTTGAGCGAGCCGAACAGCGCCACCAGCAACGCCGACACCGCACCGACCACGATGCCGATCCGCATCCCGTCGGGCACGCCGCCCACGACCAGCGCGACGCCGGGCATGACGGCCACGCCGAGCATGAAGTCGCGCCGGGAAAAACGGCTGCGCGCGAGCCAGGGCTCGACCAGTGCGGTGAACACGGTCGCCAGCGCAATGCAGGTCGCGCCGATGGAAGCGTTGGAAAGCTTGATCGCGGCATAGAACGTCAGCCAGTGCAGCGCGACCAGCACGCCGATCCCGGAGTAGGCCCACAGCAGCCGCGCCGGCATCGCGCGCAGACCGCGCCAGACCCGCGGCACCAGTGCCAGCGCGGCAACCACCAGCAGCATCCGCCACCACACCAGCGGCAGCGCCGGCAGGGTGATCATCTTGCCGAGGATGGCGGTGAAGCCCCACAGCACGACGCAGAAATGGATCTGCAGGAAGGCTTTGCTGGTCTGGGGCATGGACATCGCGACAGTGTGCAGAATCCGGCGGGTAAAAGACGAGTACCTGTTCCGTCCTTTCGCGGGCATCCATTGGCAGGCAGGCGTGTGGGTCGATCGTGGGCGGGCCTCTGGCACTTGCGTGGGCAAGGCGCTCGCGGACAATGACGGACCGTGATGAGCCGAGCTTCTTCCGTGCCCTCCCCCCAAAGCTGCACCGAACCCTGCGCCGGCCCCGATTCCGGTTTCGCCGCCGCCCCCGTCTCCGGTATCGATGAGGCCATCCCGGTGGTCGCCCGCACCCGCGACTGGGTGACGCCGTTGGAGATCACCGCGCTGGGCGCTGTGTGGGGCGTGTCCTTCATGTTCCAGCGGGTCGCGGCACCCGAGTTTGGCGCGGCGGCATTGACCGAGTTGCGGCTGGTGTTCGGCGCGCTCGTGCTGCTGCCGTTCCTGTGGCAGGCGCGAGCGGTGTTCACCGCCCGCCTGTGGCCAAAGCTGGTGCTGGTGGGAGCGATCAATTCCGCGGTGCCGTTCGCGCTGTTCGCCTGGGCGACCCAGCAGGCACCAGCGGGCATCAGCGCGATCACGAATGCGATGGCGGTGCTGTTCACCGCGCTGGTGGGGTTCCTGTTCTTTGGCGAGAAGGTCGGGCTCGGCCGGGCCGGCGCGTTGCTGGCGGGTTTCGCCGGGGTGGTGGTGCTGGCCAGCGGCAAGACCGCCGGGGCGAGCATCGGCTGGGCGGTGGTCGCCGGCTGTTCGGCGGCATTCCTGTACGGCATCGGGGTCCACTTGCTGCGCCGGCATCTGTCCGGCCTGCCGCAGGCGGCGGTCGCGGCGGCGACGCTGGGGACATCGGCGCTGCTGATGCTGCCGTTCGCGCTCGCCCAATGGCCGCAGCAGCCGGTGTCGGGCAAGTCCTGGGCGTACGCGGTGGTCCTGGGCGTGCTGTGCACCGGGATCTCGTACGCGATGTACTACCGCCTGGTGCAGCGCGTCGGTCCGGGCCGCGCGGTGGTGACGACCTACCTGGTGCCGCTGTTCGCGGTCGGCTGGGCGTGGTGGCTGCTGGACGAGCCGTTGACGTTGTCGATGGGCATCGCCGGGGCGTTGATCCTGGGCAGCGTGGCGATCAGCCAGCGGCTCGGAAAATAGCCCCGCGTCAGCGTTGCAGGCGTTCGATCAGCGCCATCGCCGCGGCGGGATTGCGCTCCTTGGCGGCGCTGATGAAGTAGAGGAAGACGTCGCGATGCGGCGTGGAGCGGGTTTCCGCCGTGCCGTGCGCTGTTTCCGGCGGGACGATCCGTGGCAGGTCGTCGGGTTCGCCGCCGTCGGCCCAGCATCGGGCACGGGCGGCCCAGCGCTCGAGGTCGGCCGGGGCGTAGCCGGTGGCGATGTCGCTCTGTGATCGCATCAGCCGCGCGTAGACGAAATCGCCGGTGACATCGGCAAACGACGGATACCGGATCGAGTCGGTGAACACCGTCGCCATCGCGTGCCGGCGGATGACGGCGAGGGCGTCGGCATCCATGAAATCCGGGTCGCGCACATCCAGCACATGGCGCAGGGCGTGGCCGTCCACCGTGGCCGGCAGCAGGTCGAGGAAGGCGGCGAAGTCGTCACGGTCCAACGTGATGCCGGCATCGAACTGCCAGACGATCGGCCCGAGCCGGTCGCCCAGCGCGGTGATGCCGCCGAGGAAGTCATCCACCTGTCCGCCGGTCCGGGCGAGCACGCGTGACTGCATGATCCGGCGCGGCGCCTTGGCCGAGAACAGGAAGCCCGCCGGCGTCTCCGCCGCCCAGCGCGCATAGATGTCGGGCTTCTGGGTGCCGTAGTAGGTGCCGTTGATCTCGATGGTGCTGAGCCGGCGGCTGGCGTATTCCAGTTCGCGGCGCTGGACCAGACCGTCGGGATAGAAGTTCTTGCGCCACGGCACGTAGGTCCAGCCACCGATACCGACGCGGATGCCGTCCACGGCGGCGACGCCATTGGTGGTGGCTTCGTCTGCGGGGGTGTCGGAACTGTCGGAGAACAGGTCGTTGGGGGGCATCGGGGACTGGCAGTTGCAGAAAGCGGAGAGCGGCTCGGGACAGGACGCGTGGTGGGAGGCGGGGACCGGGGGCGATTGCTGCACCCCTCGGTCAGGGCGTCCTGCCCTGACTCGGGGACGCAGACCATCCCTGGTCTGCTTTCCGCAATACCCCCGGTCCCCGCCTCCCACGCGGAGTTCCGAATTTTCTGGACCGAAGGTCAAAGGCTAGAGTATCGATGTGGGTGTGGATGCGAGTGCCTGGATGTCCACGTCGCGCCAGGGATCGTAACTGCCGAACCACCACAGATGGCCCTCGATGTCGCGGCAGGCGTAGCCACGGCCGCCGTAGTTCTGGTCGCTGATGCCGATGACGATCTCCGCGCCGGCCGCCCTGGCGATGGCCTGGTGCGCATCAGGATCACGGACGATGACGCAGCACACCTGGGTCTCGCTGCCGCCGATTTCGTCGGGTTGCACGATCAGGTGGCCCCATTGGCGCTGGCTCTCGATCGGACGGTCGTCGATGGCGCGGCTGTCGGCCGAGCTCAGCATCACCATGCCGCCTTCGAACACCAGTTGCGCGTGGTGGACGACGCGTTCGTCGGCGTGCACCACCCGGCGCTGGAAGCCGAACGCCTCGCACAACCAGTCGATGGCCACGTGGGCGTTGCGATACCGCAGGCAGGGGATGATCGCGCTGTTGCCTCGCTCGCTGCTCATCGGCTACTCCCGGACATCGTCCTCGTCGGTCTCGAATTCGACCAGGACATCCAGGTCGAAGGCCAGCGACTCGACCAGTCCGCGGGCCCGCGTGACGGCGGTCTGGTTGGGCGCTTCCACCTCGATGAGGTGCATGCCCGGACCTTCGTCGTCGCTCAATCCTGCCGAGCTGGAATCGGGGTCGTCCATGTGCGGCATCAGGTCGTCGATTTCCTCGACATGCTCGATGCCCGGCACGCTGGTCAACAGGTCGCTGATGGCACGGGTGGCGTCGTTACTGCCGGTGATCCGGATGCGTAGTTGCGGCATGGGAGCGGACCTGGTGGTGGGGACTGTCAGGCTAGGCGCGGGGCGGCCAAGGCGACGTGACGGCGCGGGCGTCACGTCGCACTGGCACGGCGGGCGTTATCGTGCGTTTATGGAATCCGACACGCCCATCGTCAGCCTGCGTCCGCTGGAACGCAGCGACCTGCACTTCGTCCACGTGCTCAACAACAACCGCAGCGTGATGGGCTACTGGTTCGAGGAGCCTTTCGAGTCGTTCGTGGAGCTGGAGGAGCTGTACCGCAAGCACATCCACGACCAGTCCGAGCGGCGCTTCATCGTCGAGCACGAGGTCCTGGAACCGCCCAGCCACGAGCGGGTCGGGCTGGTCGAACTGGTCGAGATCGACCACCTGCACCGACGCGCCGAGTTCCTGATCATGATCTCGCCGGAACACCAGTCACATGGCTTCGCCAAGGCGGCGACGCTGGCAACCATCCATTACGCGTTCCGGGTGCTCAATCTGTACAAGCTGTACCTGCTGGTGGACGTCGACAATGCGGTCGCGATCCACATCTACGAGGCCGCCGGATTCAAGCGCGAAGGCGTGCTGGTGGACGAGTTCTTCAGCGATGGCCGCTACCGCAGCGTGATCCGGATGTGCCTGTTCCAGCACGAGGTGCTGGGCAGCGACGAGGCGCGGCGCAACGCCTGACCGGGTGCGCCGCAACGTCTAGGATTTGGCCGCCGGCGCGCGTGTGGGCAACGGCACGTTGCACAGGTCGATGTGCCCGGCCGGGACCTTGTACCAGTCGTCGCGACGGTTGCGGCGTGCTTCGGTGACGGCATCGAAGGTTGCGCTGTCGGTGCGCAGCAGCTGCAGCGGGATGCGCTCGGCTGCGGGCACCTCGCTGGCGAGACGGATCGCCTTGATCGGAGTGCGCTGACCGGGGTCGTCGTACATGCCCATCGGTTCCGGGCCACGCCGGATCACCGACAGCAAGGGCATGCCCTGGATGACGCGCCCGACCAGGGTGATGTTGCGGTCGAGCTGGCGCGGCGACTGGCCGGTGACGACGTACAGTTCGGCGCCGTTGCTGGAGTCGGCGGCCATGTCGCGGCCGGCACCGAGCGCGCCGTAGCAGTGCGCCATCCAGATCGCGCCGGTGGCCGGGTCGCGCGCCGCGGCGAAGCCGTCGACGAAGCCGACCTGCGGCGCCCAGCCGTCGGTGTCGGGCAGTGCATGGAAGTTCAGCGCGGGATCGATGCGCTCGAATTCGGCCGGCAGGTGGGCCTTGGCGCTGCCAAGCGACTTGCGCATCGCATCGTCCTGGGTGGGATCGCCGAACTGGACGACGAAGTTGTCCTGCGAGCGGTAGATGCTCAGGCCGTCCCAGAAGCCTTCCTTTGCCAGCGTGCGGATATTGGCGACGTGTTCCGGGGCGAACTGCGGTGCGAGCTCGATCACCACGCGGCCCGCATCGAGGTCCATGTAGAGGGTGTTGTCAGGATCGGGCGCGCGCCAGTCCGAGGCTGGGGAGGCGTCCAGGATCTGCTGCACCGAAAGCGGCTTGGCGGACTCGCCGGTGGGTTCCGGCGGCGCGGTCGCGGCAGCGGAAAAGGCGATCAGCGCGGGCAGCAGGGCACACAACAGCAGGCGCGGGTTCGGCACGGGCGGCTCCAGATCGGCAAGGTCGCCCGATTCTGGCGGAAGACGCGTGCTGGAGCCAGACGCGCCGGTTTCCGACCCGGTGGTCATCCGATGCCGAAGCCGCCTCCGCCCCGTAGAAGCGACGTCAGTCGCGACAGCACGGCGAAACCGGACGTCAGTGCATTCGCGACGGCCGTCAGGGATGCTCCGCGATGCCCGTCGACCAGGCCGGCTTCAGCCCGCGTATCTGGCGATGAAGTCGCGCACCTGCGGATACACCTGGCCGCGCCAGCGGCGGCCGCTGAAGATGCCGTAATGGCCGGCGCCCTCGATGGTGAGGTGGTGCCGGTCGGGCTTGGCGATGCCGGTGCACAGCGCGTGCGCGGCGCGGGTCTGGCCCTGGCCGGAGATGTCGTCCAGCTCGCCTTCGATGGTCAGCAGCGCGGTGCCCTTGATCGCGGCGGGGTCGACGCGTTCGCCGGCCACGTCCCACAGGCCACGTGGCAGCAAGTGCTCCTGGAACACCACCTTGATGGTATCCAGGTAATAGCTGGCCGGCATGTCCAGCACGGCGTTGTATTCGTCGTAGAAGCGGCGGTGCGACTGGGCGTCGTCGAGGTCGCCGTTGAGCAGGTCCTGGTAGAAGTCCCAGTGCGATTGCGCGTGGCGCTCGGGGTTCATCGCCATGAAACCGCTGTGCTGCAGGAAGCCAGGGTAGACCTTGCGGCCGCGGCCCGGGTAGTTCGCCGGCACCTCGTGGATCAGGTAGTCGCGGAACCACGACAGCGGCTTGTGGGTCGCCAGGTGGTTGACCTGGGTCGGACTCTCGCGGGTGTCGATCGGGCCGCCCATCATCACCATCGAGCGCGGCGTGGTCTCGCCGCGCGCGGCCATCAGCGAGACCGCCGCCAATACCGGCACGGTCGGCTGGCAGACGCTGATCACATGCAGGTGTTCCGCGCCGATGGTGCGGATGAACTCCTGGATGTAGGCGACGTAGTCGTCAAGCGTGAAGTCGCCCTCGGTCGCCGGCACCATGCGCGCGTCGGTCCAGTCGGTGATGTAGACCTTGTGGTCGCGCAGCATCGTGCGCACGGTGTCGCGCAGCAGGGTGCTGTGGTGGCCGGACAGCGGCGCGACGATCAGCACCGGCGGCTGGCCCTTGAGCTCGGTGATGTTGCCGGCATCGTCGGCGTAACGCTTGAAGCGCAGCAGCCGGCAGAACGGCTTGTGCAGCATCTCGCGCTCGATCACCGGGTAGGCCGCGCCGTCGATGTCGACCGAATGGATACCGAAACGGGGTTTCTCGTAATCCTTGCCGATGCGGTACATCAGCTCGTAGCCGGCGGCCAGCTGGCCCGCGCCGGGGAGTTTGCCCAGCCAGGTACCCGAGGCGCCGAATATTTTCGCGTTGGCGTCCGCCCAGTACGTCATCGGGGCCATCCAGGCGCGGCCGAACTCGTGCATCTGGTAAAGCAACATGGAAGGCCCTGACAGAAATTGGTGCGCTGCAGCGTAGCGGATCGGATCGCGGCGCGCGTGAATCGGGGTCTCGCCCGTCAGCCGGCCGGTTTCAACCGGCGGACTCCAGTGCGGCCAGGCCTGCGTCAAGGCCGGGCGCCAGCCACAGGTGCGAGCCCAGCGGGTGCAGGCCGATGCGGGCGAAACGCTCGCGGTAGAACTTCGCCGGTCGCGCGTGGAAGCCGACCGTATCGCCGTCGATGCCGTCGCTGCGGGTGAAGGTTTCCAGGAAGGCGATCCCGCCGCACAGCTCGCCCAGTGCCGGCAGGCCGCGGTCGAGTTCGCGCGTGGGCAGGTAGTGCAGCACGTCGCTGCAGACCAGCAGATCGACCGGCGCGCAGGGGCGCAGGTATTCGAAGTCGGCAAAGGCCGCGTAATGCAGGTTGCGCCGGCTGCCGAAACGGGTGACCGCATACTCGCTGTTGTCGAAGCCCAGGTACTGCAGCTTCGGCCGCAGCTTCAGCAGCGGTGCGCGCCACGCACCTTCACCGCAGCCGATGTCGAGCACGCTGCGGATCGGGCGCTCCAGGTGGTATTCCGCGGTCGCCACCGCCAGGGCCACCTTGCGCGCCAGTCGCGCGGGACCGCCGATCGCCGCGCCACGCGTGGCCGGGTCGCGGTACCACTGGTCGAAATAGGCCTGGTCGTATTGCTTGGTCATGGATCGCTCTTCGGGGTTTGGGCTCGGCGCGTGTCGCGTGTCGCGCGGCGTGCCATCCTAGCGCGCGAACCATTTGCCGAAGGACCCCGACCGCATGAATGCCTACCTCTGGACCAAGACCTTCCATCTCGTATTCGTGATCGCCTGGATGGCGGCGGTGTTCTACCTGCCGCGGATCCTGGTCAACATCGCCGAGGCGGGAGAAGCGCCGGACGTGCGGTCGCGCCTGACGCTGATGGGCCGCCGGCTGTATCGCTTCGGCCACATCATGTTCGGCCTGTCGGTGCTGCTGGGTCTGGTGCTCTGGCTGGGCTACCGCTTCCTGCCGGACTTCCCGACGATGGTCGCGCAGGGCAGCGGCTGGCTGCACGCCAAGCTGGCGCTGGTGGCGGTGCTGTTCGGCTACTACATCGTCAGCGGGCGCTGGCTGAGGGGCGTGGATGCCGGTCGTCCACTGCCCTCGTCGAAGGCGCTGCGCTGGTTCAACGAAGTGCCGGTACTGCTGTTGATCATGATTGTCTGGCTGGTGCTGCGGCAACCGTTCTGAGGCGAGGGTCGGGCCGCCTTCCACGGGACTTGCCTTGATGTAGGAGCGACGTGAGTCGCGATTGCACGGCGAAACCGGGGCTCGGCGCGCTCGCGACTTACGTCGCTCCTGCATGGGTGACATCAGGGGCGCTTGGCGGGTATCGCTGCCGGCAACTCCACCGGCACGCCGTCGGCGTTGCAGCTGCCGGCGTCGCATACGGCCTGGCGCAGGAACGGGGTGGACTGCAGCAGGAAGTGGAAGATCGCGTTCTGCTCCACGCTGCCGCGCACCGCGTCGCTGCCGGGGCCGCGGGCCCAGATGCCGACATCGTCGCCGCCGTGGGATTCGGCGGTGGTCGGCACCAGCGCTTCCTGCAGGTAGTCCGGCGCGGCGGTGTCGACCCGGGTCAGGTCGGGACGGCCGATGGCGGCCTGGTAGTCCTTCGGCTTGTGCGGGAAGGTCTTCGGCCCGGCCGGCTGGCTGGCGCTGGCGCCGGTATAGCCGGGGCCGTTGGCGTAGCTGAGGGTGGTGTAGGGCATGCCGCGTGCGTCCTTCGCCACTGCCAACGTGCCGTCCTTGCCGGTTTCGCGGACCTTGTCGAGGATCGGGTTGCCACGCGCCGGGTAGCCGACAAAGCTGAGCGTGTGGGCGTGGTCGGCGGTGACCAGGATCAGGGTGTCGTCGGCGGAGGTCAGCGCGTTGGCCACTTCGACCGCCTCGCTCATCGCGATGGTGTCGTCCAGCGCGCGGTAGGCATTGCCGTCGTGGTGGGCGTGGTCGATGCGGCCGCCTTCGACCAGCAGCACGTAGCCGTTCGGGTTGCGTCGCAGGCGGGTGATCGCGGCGCGGGTCATCTCGGCCAGGCTCGGTTCGCCGGCCGGGTCATCGGGGCGGTCGTGCTCGTACTGCATGTGGCTGGGCTCGAACAGGCCCAGCAGCGGCGCATCGGCCGGTGCGGCGGCGAACTGCGCCGCGTTCCACACGTAGGCGCCGCCCGGATGGCGCTGCTGCCAAGTGGCGATCAGGTCGCGACCGTCCTTGCGGCGGCCGGATTCTTCCGGGTATTCGGGGTCGACCTGGCCGGCCGGCATGAAGTTGGTGCGGCCGCCGCCCATCAGCACGTCCAGACCGTTGCCGTACGGCGACTCGATCATCTGCCGGGCGATGTCGACACAGCCGGCGGCGAGTGCCTCGTCCGGCATCGCGGCATCGCTTTCCCAGTTGCGGCTGGCCGAGTGGCTGAAGGTGGCCGCGGGGGTGGCGTGGGTGGCGCGGGCGGTGGTGACCACGCCGGTCGCCATGCCGCTGCCGGCCGCGAGTTGCCACAAGGTGGTCATGGGCGCGGCCAGTGCGCCCGCGCAGTCACCGAATGCGGCGGACTGGCCGATGCTGATCACGCCGGCGCGGGTCTTCACTCCGGTCGCCATGGCGCTCATGGTGCCGGCCGAATCCGGGGTCTGCATGTCGGTGTTGTAGGTCTTGCTCAGTGCGGTGGCGGGGAAGTGTTCCCAGCTCAGGCGGTGGTTCTCGCCGGGGCCGCCCTTGCGCTGGCCGTCGAGGATGCGCGCGGCGGCCACGGTGGGCAGGCTCATGCCGTCGCCGACGAACAGGATCACGTTCTTCGCCCGTCCCGCGAGCGCGCCGCGTCCGGCTGCCTGGGCGGCGCCATCGCGGAACCACCAGGCGGCGGTCTCGTCCTGCGGGTGGTCGATCACCGGCACGCTGACGTGGATGGCGTCGCTGGCGGCCGGGGCCGTGGAGGCGGTGGTTGGCGTGGTGGTTGCGCAGGCGGCGGCGAGCACGGTCGGGATGAACGCCAGCAGGGCGGTACGCACGCGGGACATCGGCAAGGGGGACAACGGCATGGACATCAATCGGGACCCTTTGAAGCGGATTCGCCGATTATGCCGCGCAACTGTTGCGTCGATGGGTCCCCGGTGTTTCGGTGATGCGGTGTTTGCGGGCGGGCGACTCGGTTATCGTGCGGTTCGTTCCGAAAAAGGCTTGCCGATGGATCTGGTTTCCCGCTGGTTGCGTATTCCGTTCTGGCAGCGCGTGCTGGCCGGCTTCGTGCTGGGCGCGCTCGCGGGCTGGGCGTTCGGCCCGGCAGCGGAGACGTGGTTCGGGCCGCTGGGGACGGTCTACGTCACCCTGATCAAGATGATCGCGGTGCCGCTGGTGCTGTTCGCGGTGATGAACGCGGTTGCCTCGCTGCATGGCCAGAAGTCGGTGGCGGCGCTGGGTGGGCGGACGTTTGCCTGGTTCGCGGTCACGGCCGCGCTGGCGGTCTGCGTCGGCCTGGGCACCGGCTGGCTGCTGCAGCCGGGGCAGGGCGTGACCGGCCTGACGATGGCGGCCGATTACAGCGTGCGCGAGATCCCCTCGGCGGTGCAGGTGCTGCTGGACGTGGTGCCGGGCAACCCGTTCAAGGCGCTCAGCGAGGGCAAGATCCTGCAGGTGATCGTGTTCGCCGGGCTGGTGGGGTTCGCACTGGTCAAGCTGGGCGACAAGACCGCCGGGCTGCGCAAGCTGGTGGGCGAGTCCAGCGAGGTGATGATCCAGGTCACCCGCTTCGTGCTGGAGATGACCCCGCTGGGCACCTTCGGCCTGATCGCCGCGCTGGTCGGGGCGTACGGCTTCGAGAAGCTGCTGCCGCTGGGGATGTTCGTGTTCGCGCTGTACCTGGCGTGCGCGGTGCACATCGTGTTCGTCTATGGCGGGTTGTTGCTTTCCCACGGGCTCAACCCGGTCAAGTTCTTCCGTGGCGCGGCACCGGGCATGCAGGTCGCGTTCGTGAGTTCGTCGAGCTTCGCCTCGATGCCGGCGGCGATCCGCTCGGTCACCCACAACCTGGGCGTCGACAAGGATTACGCGTCCTTTGCGGTGCCGCTGGGCGCGAGCATCAAGATGGACGGTTGCGGAGCGATCTATCCGGCGCTGACCAGCCTGTTCGTGGCCCAGTACTTCGGCCTGGACCTCGCCCCGACCCAGTACCTGGTAATCCTGCTGGCCTCGGTGCTGGGCAGTTTCGGCACCGCCGGCGTGCCCGGCACCGCGATCGTGATGGTGACCCTGGTGCTGTCGGCCGCCGGCCTGCCGCTGGAAGGCATCGGCTATCTGGTCGCGATCGACCGGGTGCTGGACATGGCGCGCACGATGACCAACGTCACCGGGCAGATGCTGGTGCCGGTACTGGTCGCCAAGGAGACCGGGATGATCGACATGGCGGTTTACAACGAGGCGTCCAGCAATGTCGGCATTGCCGCAGGCGACGAGTTGCCGGAGCGTGAGGGATTGCCGGAGCGCGAGGCGGCCTGACCCAAGCCCCCGCGGGCGCCGGGTTTCACCGGCGGGCGGGCCATGCGATGCAATCAGGCGATCAGGCCCTCGAATACCGCCAGGACACCATCCGGCCGTCGCGGTAGGGCATCACGCCGTGGAACGGCCGCGGGTCGTCGTCGAACACCAGCGGCAGGAATTCGCGGTCGCCTTCCCACATCGGCAGCTCGTACAGGCGCGCCAGCGGCACCCACTCCAGGCTGCCTTCGTGGTTGCCGGTGTGCGCCGTCCCGCTGTAGCGGGTGATCAGGAACACGAAGCCGAACCAGTCCTCGCCCTGCTTGCCGAATCCGGGCCAGTTGATGGTGCCGCGCAGGCTGAGCTCGTCGCAGGTGATGCCGGCCTCTTCGAAGATCTCGCGCTGCATCCCGGCCACCACGTCCTCGTCGCTTTCCACCTTGCCGCCCAGGCCGTTGTACTTGCCCAGGTGCTGGTCGTCGGCACGGGCGTTGCGGTGGATCAGCAGCACGTCGCGGCCGTCGGGCGAGAGCACGTAACCCAGGGTGGCGACGATCGGGGCGTAGGGCATCATCAGTTGGCTGCCTTCTGTAGGGCCAGTGGCTGGTCGAATGCCTGCTCGGCCGCGTCGGCGCAGGAGGCCACGGCGATGGCCGGCAGCACGGCAAGCAGCGGGGTGATCAGGCGAAAAAGGGGCATTGGCGGTGGCAGGAAAACGGCCGGACAGTGTCCATGATCGAGCCCGTCGTTGCCATGCAACGTCGCGCGGAAAGCGGTCCAGCCGCAGGTCGTGGGAGACCGGTTCGCGGGAGTATCCAGCGTGCACCGGCCAGGCCGCGGGCACAAGGGCGGCCGCAGGCCCGCGACCGTCATCCACGCCGGATGCGGAGTCAATGCCGCGTTGGCGAGCATCACTGCCCCGACCAGCAGCGCGCCGGCCAAGCCCGCAAGCGCCGTTGGACTGCGCATAATCGGCCCATGCCGCCCAGGAGGATTTCGATGACCACATCCACTTCATGCCGCCGCGTGTCCACCATCGCCGGTTGCGGGCCGGTGTCCGCATGAGCGGCCACCAGCGCGAGCTGATCCTGCGTTTCCTCGCCGAGCCGGCCGACGTCAACTACGGCGGAAAAGTGCACGGCGGCGTGGTGATGAAGTGGATCGACCAGGCCGGCTACGCCGCGGCCGTCGGCTGGAGCGGTACCTACAGCGTGACGGTGGCGGTGGGCGGGATCCGGTTCGTCGCGCCGATCCGCATCAGCGACCTGGTGACCGTGCGCACCAAGCTGGTCCATACCGGCACCAGCAGTATGCATTTCGCGGTCGATGTCAGCGCTCGGGACCCGATGGGCGGCGCGGCGCGGTTGTGCACCCACTGCGTGATCGTGTTCGTCGCCCTGGACGGGGTGGAAGGCAAGCCGACCGCGGTGCCGGCCTGGGAGCCGGTCAGCCCGGACGATCGTCACCTGGCGGAGTACGCCATGCAGGTGATGGAGTTGAGCAAGGGGATCGAGCAGACCGTGCAGCGTTACCGCGCGGCGGGCGAGTTGTAGCCCGCAGGTCCGTGCCGGATACGAAACAGCCGCCTGGCTGGCGGCTGTGCGTGAAGTCGTCGTGCGTGGAGCGGACCGTTCTGGCCGGCGTCGTTGACCGGCGGTCGGCTCAGCTGCCGGCCAGCCGGCGCGCCTGCAGGTACTTGCCGCTCCAGTAGCCCTTCTCCAGGCTGGACACCATCACGTCCTTGCCATTGCTCGGGGCGTGCACGAAACGGCCTTCACCGACGTAGATGCCGACGTGGTCGACCCGGCCCTTGCGGCCGAAGAACACCAGATCGCCTTCGGCCAGGTCCGCCTTGTCGGCGACCAGTTCACCGGATTTGGCCTGATCCTTCGAGACGCGCGGCAGGTCGATGCCCAGGGCGCTGCGGAACACGTAGCTGACCAGCCCACTGCAATCGAAACCCTTGTCGGGCGAGGTGCCGCCCCAGCGGTAGGGCGTGCCGAGCAAGGTCAGCGCGCGCTGGAGGATGTTGCGGGTGCTCTTGTCGGGCGGGGTGTAATCCTCGGCGACCGCAGCGGTCTTGCCCGATGCCAGCATGCCGCTGATGTCGCTGGCCAGGCTCAGTGCCCGGTCCGGCATGCTCATCGCGTCGGGCATCAGCACCGGCAGGTCGGCCACGGTGGCCGGCTCGGCCGTCTGGGTGGCGAATGCCGGTGCGGCCGGAACGGCCAGCAGACAGGCAAGAAGGAAGGAGAAGCGTACCGGCCCGAATCGGGAAACGATGGCAGCTGTGCGCACTGGGCGGCTGGTCTGGGTTGTCGTCACGCGCTCGTCACTGTTTCAACACCGGGCGATCATGCACGTCGAATCCGGTGTGTTGGTTCATATTTCGTTAAAAAATAGTTAATTACCGGAAGGATTTGCCCGGAATTGGGCGGTTGGTCAGTTCACGACCCGTTTGGCGCCGCTGTAGTTGTCCCGCCAGTACGCCGCATCCAGATGGTCGAGTCGCACCGTGCCGCCGGTGCTCGGCGCGTGCACGAAGCGGCCGTCGCCGACATAGATGCCGACGTGGCTGACATTGCCCCCGCGGCCAAAGAAAACCAGGTCGCCTGCGGTCAGCTGCTGTGGCTTGATCCGCGGCCCCTGATACGCGGCCAAGGCGCTGGAGGTGCGCGGCAGCTTGACCTTGAGCATGTCGTCGTAGACGTAGTTGACCAGCCCGCTGCAGTCGAAGCCCGACTCCGGCGTGTTGCCGCCATAGCGGTAGGGCGTGCCGACCAGGCTGATGGCGCGCATCAGTACGGCGTTGGACGCGGCGGGATTGGCGGGAGCGACCATCGCCCAGTCGCGTGCATGGGCGGGCGGCGATGAGCTCCGGACCGCCTCGCGGCCGCCACCGCAGCCGGCCAGCAGCGTGCCGGTCAGCAACAGGGGGAGCATCCATCGCAGGTACGCAGGCAAGGGTTGCGCTGGCGCGTGGGCGATGATGCCGGGATAATGCGCGGCCTTCGTCACGGCGCATAGCTTCGCCGCTCCGGCCGATGACGGCAACCTGCCCCGCCGGCGTGCCGCTGTTTCCGCCCGGCCCTCAACGAGTCCCGCCATGAAAATCGAGAAAGACCGCGTCGTCAGCTTCCACTACTCCGTTGCCGAGCAGGGCAAGGAATCGCTTGAGACCTCCGAAGGCCGCGAACCGCTGATGATCCTGGTCGGCCACGGCAACATCATCCCGGGCCTGGAAAAGGCGATGGAAGGCCACCAGGCCGGCGACAAGTTCAGCGCCGAGGTCACCGCCGCCGAGGCCTATGGCGAAGTCCAGCCGGGCATGATCCAGCGCGTGCCGAAGAAGTACTTCAAGGGCTCGAAGCTGGCGCCGGGCATGCAGGTCGTCCTGCAGACCAAATTCGGCCCGCGTCCGGTGACGGTGCAGAAGGTCGGCATGAGCGTGGTGGATGTCGATCTCAACCATCCGATGGCCGGCAAGGACCTGAAGTTCGATATCGAGATCGTCGATGTGCGCGAAGCCCAGGCCGAGGAGATCGAGCACGGCCACGTGCACGGCGACGGCGGTCACCAGCACTGACAGCCAGCGTTGTAATGGTGTTGCCGATGGCCCGCTGATGCGGGCCATCTGTTTGGTGGGATGACGCGCGGGATGGATTGCCCGTCGCAGCGGGGCATTCGTCGCAGCGGATTGTTCGGCGCGATAATGCCGGCCATGGATCGACGGGATGACGTGGCCGTGGTGGGTGCCGGGGTGATCGGGCTGGCCACGGCGCTCGCGCTGCTGGAAGCCGGCCGCGGCGTGCATGTCATCGACGCCGGCCGGATTGGCGGCGGCAGTTCGCACGGCAACTGCGGCACCATCACGCCCAGTCACGCGCCGCCCTTGGCGGCACCGGGCATGGTTGCCAAGGCTTTGGCGATGATGCTGCGCCCGGACGCGCCGCTGTATATCCGCCCGCGCATCGATCCGGCCCTGTGGCGCTGGCTGTGGCGCTTCGCCCGTCGCTGCAACCTCGCCGACTGGCAGGCCACCGCCCGGGCCAAGTCCACGTTGCTCAACGACTCGCGTGCGCGACTGGCGCAATGGGTGTCGGCCTACGCGATGGACTGCGAATTCGCCGAGTCCGGCGAGGATTATGTCTACCGCGATCCACGGGTATTCGGGCACGGCCGGCTGGAACTGGACCTGCTGCGCGAGCTGGGTGTGGGGGTCGAGGTGATCGATGGCCCGGCCTACGAGGCCATCGAGCCTGCGGTGAAACCCGGCGTCGCCGGCGCCATCCGCTTCAGCGGCGATGCGGTGCTGCGGCCCGACCGTTACGTGGCCGAGTTGGCGCGCGCGGTGCGCGAGCACGGCGGCGTGATCGACGAGCAGCGCGGGCTGGTGTCGCTGGAGCGGGACCGCGACGGTTTCCATCTGCAGACCGCGCAAGGGACGCTGGATGCGGTCGAGGTGGTGATCGCCACCGGTGCGTGGTCGCCGCGGCTGGCCGAGGTGATCGGCGTGCACAAGCTGGCGCGCGTAATGCAGCCCGGCAAGGGGTATTCGATCACCACCTCGCCGCCGGCGCTGGTGCCCAGGCGTGCGCTGGTGCTGCGCGAGCGATCGGTCTGCGTGACCTCGTGGGCGAGCGGATTCCGCTTGGGCAGCACGATGGAGTTCTCCGGGTTTGACGACAGCCTCAACCCGACCCGGCTGGCGGCGCTTGAGCGCGGCGCGCGGGAATACCTGCGCGAGCCCATGGGACTGGAGATGCGCGAGCGCTGGTGTGGCTGGCGACCGATGAGCTGCGACGACATCCCGATCATCGGTCGTGCACCCGGCCATCGACGGCTGTGGCTGGCCACCGGCCACGGGATGATGGGCGTCAGCATGAGCGCCGGGACCGGCCAGCTGCTGGCCGACCTGATCGGTGGCCGCACGCCGGCACTGGATCCGGCACCGTTCCGACCGGATCGCCTGGTGTGACGGTGGCGGCTGCGTCATTTCGCTGACGCGCCTTTGGCACCGCCTGCTGCACCATGACGGCTTCTTCGACACGGAGTGATCCATGCATCAGGACTTCGATCTGATCGTGATCGGCGGCGGTTCCGGCGGGTTGGCGGCGGCCTTTCGTGCTTCAAGCCATGGTGCACGGGTGGCGATGCTGGAGCCGGCGTTGCTCGGCGGCACCTGCGTCAACCTGGGCTGCGTGCCGAAGAAGGCGATGTGGCTGGCGGCCGACATGGGGCTCAGGCTGGGCGTGGCCAGGACCCTCGGCTTCCCGGTGCCGCCGATGACGCTGGACTGGCCGGCGTTCATCGCCCATCGCCAGCGCTACATCGCCAACATCCACGACAGTTACCGCAAGCGTCTGGACGCCGCCGGCATCGCCTGGTTGCCGCTGCGCGGCACCTTGCAGGACGCGCATACGGTCCAGTGCGAGGACGGTGTCCGCCTGCGTGCACGGCGGCTGCTGATCGCCACCGGCGCGCACCCGCACATGCCCGATATTCCGGGTGCGGAGCTGGGTGGGGTGTCGGATGACTTCTTCCACTGGGTCGCGCCGCCGCCGCGGGTGGCGCTGGTCGGTGGTGGCTACATCGCGGTCGAACTGGCCGGCGTGCTGCAAGCGTTGGGCAGCCAGGTCGATGTGTTCGTGCGCGGGCACCGGCTGATCTCCTCCTTCGACGCCGAGCTGGCCGGGCAGTTGGCCGAGGACTACCGCCAGGCCGGCGTGCGCGTGCATGTCGATTGCGAAGTGACCGCGTTGAAGCGGGTCGGAGGCGAGGATCCCGGCATCCGCGTGCACGGTGATGGTGCGCCGGAACATCACTTCGACCAGGTGATATTCGCCACCGGTCGCCGTCCGAACACGGCGTCGCTGGGGCTGGATGCCGCCGGCGTTGCCGTCGACGAGCTGGGATACGTCGTTGTCGACGGGCGCCACGCGACCAATGTCGACAGCGTGTTCGCAGTGGGCGATGTCACCCGCGACCCGGCGCTGACGCCGGTCGCGATCGCCGCCGCGCGCCGGCTGATGGACCGGTTGTATGGCGGCCGCGACGAGCCGCTCGACCGCGACCACATCCCCAGCGTGGTGTTCAGCCATCCGCCGATCGGCATGGTCGGGCTGACCGAGCAGGCCGCGCGCGAGCGTCATGGCGATGCGGTCAGCACCGTCCGCGCGAGTTTCCGGCCGATGCTGCACGCGCTGGCCGACTCGCCGCAGCGCAGCCTGTTCAAACTGGTCTGCGTCGGTGCCGAGCGTCGGGTGGTCGGCATCCACCTGCTGGGCGAGGCGGCCGACGAGATCCTGCAGGGTTTTGCGGTGGCGCTGAAGCGCGGCATCACCCTGGACGACCTGCACGACACCGTCGCCATCCATCCGACCAGCGCCGAGGAAGTCGTGTTGATGCGGTGAGGTGGTTCATTGGCAGCAACCGCAAATACACTGGCCCGCATGGATACCTTCGAGCTTCATCGCGGCACGCGGCCGCTGCTGGTCAGCCTGCCGCACGACGGCAGCGCGATTCCGGCTGATCTGGCTTTGCGCATGACCCCGGCTGCACGCCGTGCGCCCGACACCGACTGGTACGTGTCGCGCCTGTATGCGTTTGCGCGAGAGCTGGGCGCGTCGGTACTGGTGCCGAAATACTCGCGTTACGTGGTCGACCTGAACCGGCCATCCGACGACACCTCCCTGTACCCCGGGCAGAACACCACCGGCCTGTGCCCGGCGGTGCGCTTCAATGGCGAGCCGGTGTACCTCGACGGCCAGACCCCTTCAGTGGCTGAGATCGGCGAGCGGACCGGGCGCTATTGGCGGCCGTATCACGATGCGTTGCGCGCGGAGCTGGACCGGATCCGCGCCGAATACGGCCGCGCGCTGCTGTGGGACGGTCATTCGATCCGGGGCAGCGGGCTGCCATTCCTGTTCGAGGGGCGCTTGCCGGACCTGAACCTGGGAACGGCCGCCGGCAGCAGCTGTTCGGCTGCGCTGCAGCAGCGTCTCGAGTCCGTGCTGGCCGCACAGACCGGTTATGACTGGGTCGCCAACGGCCGTTTCAAGGGCGGCCATATCACCCGCCACTACGGCGCGCCGCAGGACGGCATCGATGCGGTGCAGCTGGAGATCAGCCAGCGTTGCTACATGGACGAGGACTCGGGCGAGTACGACGAGGCGAAAGCGGCGCAGCTGCAGGTGTTGTTGCGCCGACTGCTCGAGATTTCCCTGGTGGAATGAAGGTGTATTACGCCGTTGGCTAATACACCCTACGTCCTCCGACTGCCGGGAAATCGTAGAGCGCAATAAGCAAAGCGCATTGCGCCGTGACTGTCACGCCCGCCGTGACACTCACACCTCCAGCGTCGCCAGATCGCCCTTGTCTTCCAACCACGCCTTGCGGTCGCCGGCGCGTTTGCGCGCCAGCAGCATGTCCATCAACGCGTGGGTCAGCTTGGCGTCGTCGACGGTCAGCTGCACCAGCCGTCGGGTGTCGGGATGGACGGTCGATTCGCGCAGCTGGGACGGGTTCATCTCGCCCAGCCCCTTGAAGCGGGTGACGTGGACGGCACCGGCGGAGCCCTTCTTGCGCTCGGCCTTTTCGCGCTCGATCTTCTCCAGCAGGATCCGCTTCTCCTCCTCGTCCAGTGCGTAGAACACCTGTTTGCCCAGGTCGATCCGGAACAGCGGCGGCATCGCCACGAACACGTGGCCGGCGGCGACCAGCGTGGGGAAGTGCTGCAGGAACAGCGCGCACAACAGGGTCGCGATGTGCAGGCCGTCGGAATCCGCGTCCGCCAGGATGATGACCTTGCCGTAACGCAGGCCGGTGATGTCGTCCTTGCCGGGGTCGCAGCCGATCGCGACCGCCAGGTCGTGCACTTCCTGCGAGGCCAACACGCTGCCCGAGGCGACCTCCCAGGTGTTCAGGATCTTGCCGCGCAGCGGCAGGATCGCCTGGAAATCCTTGTCACGCGCCTGCCGTGCGCTGCCGCCGGCGGAGTCGCCCTCGACCAGGAACAGCTCGGTGCGCGACAGGTCCTGGCTGATGCAGTCGGCCAGCTTGCCGGGCAGGGCGGGGCCCTGGGTGACCTTCTTGCGGGTGATCTGCTTCTCGGTCTTGAGCCGCGCACTGGCGCGCTCGATCGCCAGCTGGGCGATCTTCTCGCCGAGCTCGAAATGCTGGTTCAGCCACAGCGTGAACGCGTCCTGCGCGGCGGCCTCGACGAAGCCGGCGGCCTGGCGCGAACTCAACCGCTCCTTGGTCTGGCCACTGAACTGCGGGTCGAGCAGCTTGATGCTGAGCACGAAGGCGACCCGGTCCCAGACGTCCTCCGGGGCCAGCTTGACCCCGCGCGGCAGCAGGTTGCGGAAGTCGCAGAAGGCCCGGAGCGCATCGGTGAAACCGCTGCGCAGGCCGTTGACGTGGGTGCCGTGCTGCGCGGTCGGAATCAGGTTGACGTAGCTTTCCTGCACCAGTTCGCCGTCCGGCGCCCATGCCACCGCCCAGTCGACGGTTTCGGTGTCCTTGGTGAGCCGGCCCAGGAACAGGTCCGGCGGCAGCAGCTCGCGCTGGGGCTGGTCGGCGCGCAGCTCATCGAGCAGGTAATCGCTCAGCCCGTCCTGGTAATGCCACTGCTGGCTCTCGCCGCTGGCGACGTCGAGCAGCTTCACGGTCAGGCCGGGGCACAGCACCGCCTTCGCGCGCAGCAGGTGCTTCAGCGAGCGCAGGTTGAATCTGGGCGTGTCGAAGTACTTCGGGTCGGGCCAGAACTGCAGCCGGGTGCCGGTGTTCCTGCGGCCGACGCTGCCGACCACTTCCAGCGGCGAGGCGCGGTCGCCATCGGCGAAGCTCATCCGGTGCTCGCTGCCGTCGCGCTTGATGTGGATCTCCAGCCGGGTCGACAGCGCATTGACCACGCTCACGCCGACGCCGTGCAGGCCGCCGGAGAACGCGTAGTTCTTGTTGCTGAACTTTCCGCCCGCGTGCAGCCGGGTCAGGATCAGCTCCACGCCGGGGATGCCTTCCTCGGGGTGGATGTCGACCGGCATGCCGCGGCCATCGTCGCTGACCTCGCAACTGCCGTCCGCATGCATCACCACCTCGATGGTCTTCGCATGGCCGGCCAAGGCCTCGTCCACCGCGTTGTCGATGACCTCCTGCGCCAGGTGGTTGGGCCGGGTGGTGTCGGTGTACATGCCCGGGCGGCGCTTGACCGGGTCCAGCCCGGAGAGGACTTCGATGTCGGCGGCGTCGTAACGGTTGTTCATCAGGCGGGCAGGACGGTCAGTCGGGGGCAGGGAGCTCGCCAGAATGCGGGCCGCGACCGGCGATGGTCAAGGCGACGACCCTCCGCGACGGGACATCGGGCGAGCGCGATCTGGGCCTGGACAAGGAGCTGCCGTGCCGGCCTGGCGGTTCAGGCGCGAGCAGGGCCGTGCGGGTTAGGGTCGGCGGCGTCGCTGAGGGGAGCGGCCGATATGCACTTTGGACGAGGTTCCTGTCCAGCCAACCATTCATGGAGATCCACGTTGATGAATATCCGCAAACTCCTGCTGCCGACCGTGATTGCCGCGCTGATGACCGCTCCGGCGGCCTTTGCCCAGTCGGCCGACGCCGATGCCCAGGCCAAGGCGGCCGCGGCCGTCCAGGCCGAAGCCGCCGAACAGACGCCTCCGCCGGCGGCGACTGCCGACAGCGCCGACACGGCGTCCGTCACCGACGCCGCGGCGGCAGCGCAGACCAGCGCCGATGCCGGCGTCGATGTCGATGTCGATGATGAAACCCAGCCGGTCGAGCCGGAAGAGGAAGACGGCCGCCGCTGAGCGCCGACGGTCGCGTGACCCCGAACGCCCCGGCCCGCCGGGGCGTTCGTCCATCCGGGGAGTCCATCACCGGACAATGATCGCCGGACATTGGATGCGCACTGGACGGGAGATGCCCGGGGCATGAAGGCGTCCCGCCCCGGTGAGCGCCGCCAGTGCTTTCACTTCCCGCCATACCAGCCCTCCCGATGGCCCGTCGTCAAGCGGTCGCAGCCGGCGCGCGCAGCCGGTAAACTAGGGCTTTCCAGTGGCAGTAAAACCATGACTCCCCTGATTTTTGTCACCGGCGGCGTGGTGTCCTCGCTCGGCAAGGGCATTGCGGCAGCCTCGCTGGCGGCCATTCTCGAAGCGCGCGGCCTGCGCGTGACGATGATGAAGCTCGACCCGTACATCAACGTCGATCCGGGCACGATGAGCCCGTTCCAGCATGGCGAGGTGTATGTCACCGACGACGGCGCCGAGACCGACCTCGACCTCGGCCATTACGAGCGCTACGTCCGCACCCGCCTGGGCCGCAAGAACTCGATCACCACCGGCCGCATCTACGAGAACGTGATCCGCAAGGAGCGCCGTGGCGATTACCTCGGCGGCACCGTGCAGGTGATTCCGCACATCACCGACGAGATCAAGCGCGGGATCTTCGACGCCACCGACGGTTTCGATGTCGGCCTGGTCGAGATCGGCGGCACCGTGGGCGACATCGAGTCGCTGCCGTTCCTGGAGGCGATCCGCCAGATCCGCACCGAGCGCGGGCCCGACAAGGCGCTGTTCATGCACCTGACCCTGGTGCCGTTCATTGCCGCCGCCGGCGAGCTGAAGACCAAGCCGACCCAGCATTCGGTCAAGGAGCTGCGTTCCATCGGCATCCAGCCCGACATCCTGATCTGCCGCTCCGAGCAGCCGCTGCCGGATTCCGAGCGGCGCAAGATCGCGCTGTTCACCAGCGTTTCCGAGCGCGCGGTGATTTCCGCGGTCGATCTGGACAACATCTACAAGATGCCGGCCCGCTTCCAGGAGCAGGGGCTGGACGACCTGATCGTGGAGCGCCTGCGGCTGGATGCCGGCCCCGCCGACATGGCGGAATGGGATGCGGTGGTCGATGCCGCCGAGCACCCGGTCGACGAGGTCACCATCGGCATCATCGGCAAGTACGTCGACCACCAGGATGCCTACAAGTCGGTGGCCGAGGCGCTCAAGCACGGCGGCCTGCGCCAGCGCACCCGGATCAACCTCAAGTGGCTGGAATCCAGCGACGTCGAGAAGCGCGGGGCCGACGTGGCGCTGGAAGGCGTCGACGGCATCCTGGTGCCGGGCGGTTTCGGCGACCGCGGTTTCGAGGGCAAGGTCGCCGGTGCCCGCCATGCGCGCGAGAGCGGGATCCCTTACTTCGGCATCTGCTACGGCATGCAGGCGGCGGTGGTCGATTACGCCCGCAATATCGCCGGGCTGGAAGGCGCCAACAGCACCGAAAACGACAAGGCCACGCTACACCCGGTGATCGGCCTGATCACCGAATGGCGCACGGCGTCGGGTGAGGTGGAGCGCCGCAGCGAGGACAGCGACCTCGGCGGCACGATGCGCCTGGGCCTGCAGGAGCAACGGCTGAAGCCGGGTACGCTGGCGCGCGAGCTGTACGGCAAGGACGTGGTCGGCGAGCGACACCGCCACCGCTACGAGTTCAACAACCGCTACCGCACCCAGCTGGAGGACGCCGGCCTGGTGATCAGCGCCAAGTCGATGGACGACCTGCTGGTGGAGATGATCGAGCTGCCGCGCGATGTGCACCCGTGGTTCCTGGCCTGCCAGGCACATCCGGAGTTCCTGTCCACCCCGCGCGACGGCCACCCGTTGTTTGTCGGCTTCATCCGCGCCGCGCGCGAGTACAAGGCCAATGCAGGCCAGGTGGGTGGGTTGCTGAAAGAGGTCAAGGCGTGATCACTTCACTCGTGCGGGGCATCCTGATGGCCGGCCCGGCGTGTTCCGCTGTTTGTAGGAGCGGCTTCAGCCGCGATCTGGAATCGGCGCGCGCGACCATGCATCCGATCGCGGCTGAAGCCGCTCGTACGCCCCGAAGGAAGTCCCCTTGGGGGACAACAGTGTCAGGAGCTATTCGATGAACCTGTGCGGCTTTGAAATCGGCCTCGACAAGCCGTTCTTCCTGATCGCCGGCCCCTGCGTGATCGAGTCGATGCAACTACAGCTCGACACCGCCGGCACGCTGAAGGAGATCACCGCCGCGCTCGGCATTCCCTTCATCTTCAAGTCCAGTTTCGACAAGGCCAACCGCACCTCGGTGTCGGGCTTCCGCGGCCCGGGCATCGAGGAAGGCTTGAAGGTGCTGGCCGAGGTGAAAAAGCAGATCGGCGTGCCTGTCTTGACCGACGTCCACGAATACACCCCGATGGACGAGGTCGCCTCCGTGGTCGACGTGCTGCAGACCCCGGCGTTCCTGTGCCGGCAGACCGACTTCATCCAGAAGGTCGCCAGCGCCGGCAAGCCGGTGAACATCAAGAAGGGCCAGTTCCTGTCGCCGTGGGAGATGAAGCACGTCGCCGACAAGGCGCTGGCCACCGGCAACCGCGACATCATGGTCTGCGAGCGCGGCGCCAGTTTCGGCTACAACAACCTGGTCAGCGACATGCGCAGCCTCGCGGTGATGCGCGACACCGGCTGCCCGGTGGTGTTCGATGCGACCCACTCGGTGCAGCTGCCCGGCGGCGCCGGCGGCAAGAGCGGCGGCCAGCGCGAGTTCGTGCCGGTGCTGTCGCGCGCCGCGATGGCGGTGGGCATTTCCGGCATCTTCATGGAAACCCACCCCCGGCCCGAAGAAGCC
>DASTUE010000046.1:0-4678 GCA_035759805.1 Lysobacter sp.
CCGCAAGGGCACCAGCACCTACGCCGGCCGGATGGGCCAGCGGGTCGCCGCGCCGGGCGTGACCATCGTCGATGACGGCACCCTGCCGGGCCGCCGCGGCTCGCTCAACATCGACGACGAGGGCACCCGCACCGAGTGCACCCCCCTGATCGAGGACGGTGTGCTGGTGGGTTACATGCAGGACACCCTCAATGCGCGCCTGATGGGCATGACGCCAACCGGCAACGGCCGGCGCGAATCCTTCGCCCATCTGCCGATGCCGCGCATGACCAACACCTACATGCTGGCCGGAAAGCACGATCCAGAAGAGATGATCCGTTCGGTCAAAAAGGGCCTGTACGCGGTGAATTTTGGCGGCGGCCAGGTCGACATCACCAGTGGCAAGTACGTGTTCTCCGCCACCGAGGCCTACCTGATCGAGGACGGCAAGGTCACCGCGCCGGTGAAGGGCGCGACCCTGATCGGCAACGGTCCGGAAACCATGCAGAAGGTGCGGATGATCGGCCACGACCTCGCGTTGGACGAAGGCGTCGGCGTGTGCGGCAAGGACGGCCAGAGCGTGCCGGTCGGTGTCGGCCAGCCGTCGTTGCTGATCGACGGCATCACGGTGGGCGGCACCCAGGCGTGAGTGTTGCGGTGCCTGCTGAATGCCCCGGCTTGCGCCCGCGGCAAGAAGGCTTACGGCAACTCGTCGTGTTCCGACGGGACGGCGTCATCGCCCGCCGGCTCGCCACCCAGCATCAGCTCGCGCAGCTGCCGGAACAGTTCGCGGAACGCGCGCGGCGGTTTGTTGCGCTTGCGTTCCTCCAGCGTGTTGCGCACCAGCTGGCGCAGGTTCTGGCGGTCGGCTTCGGGGTGCAGGTCCAGCAGTTCGGCCAGCGCCGCATCGCCTTCGGCCAGCAGGCGGTCGCGCCAGGCTTCGACCCGGTGCATCGCGGCGGCCTCGCGGCGGGCGGTGTCGCCCTTGGCGTCCAGCGCGTCGCGGATCGCATCCAGCGTTTCCTCGTCCTCGCGCCGCATCTGCTTGGCCAGAAACGCCAGCTGGCGCTTGTGCGCGATGTGCGAGGTGATGCGGCGCGCTTCGCGGATGTGCGGCAACAGCGACTCGGGCACCGGCAGCCGCGACAGCTGGGCGTCGGTCAGGTCGACCAGCTGCTGGCAGATCGCCAGCACTTCCAGCGCATCACGGCGCTGCTGGCTGCGGCTTTCGCCACGGAATTCGCCGGTTTCTTCGTCTATGCCACGCATCGTTGATTTCCACGTTGTTGCCGGCGCTGCGCGGAACTTCTTCCCCGCAGGCCAAACCAGAATCAGGTTCCCGGGTGCCGATCCGGAACCGCAGCCCGCAAGGATAAGACATTGAACGCCATCACCCCCGCCTCCGCGCCCGCCCATGCCGACAGCGATGCCCACCTGGACATGCTTGCGGCGCTGTCCGCCCGCCTGCTCGACCGTGCCCGAGCCCAGGGCGCCGACCAGGCCGAGGTGTCCTGCTCGGAGGACACCGGGCTGAACGTCAACGTGCGCATGGGCGAGGTCGAGACGGTCGAGTCGACCCGCGACCGCGGCATTGCGGTCACGGTGTATTTCAACGGCCGCAAGGGCAGCGCCTCGACCGCCGACCTGCGTGAGGACAGTCTGGTCGCCACGGTCGAGCAGGCCTGCGCGATCGCACGCTACACCGAGCACGACCCGGCCGCAGGCCTCGCCGATGCGGAGCTGATGGCGACCGACCTGCGCGAATTCGACAGCTGGCACCCGTGGGGAATCAGTGCCGACCAGGCCATCGATCTGGCCCTGGCCTGCGAACAGGCGGGCCGCGAGTTCGACCCGCGACTGGAGAATTCCGACGGCGCGTCGGTCGGCAGCGGCAGCAGCCTGTCGGTGTATGCCAACTCGCACGGTTTCGTCGGCCGTGAGCGCAGTACCCAGCACAGCCTGGGTTGCGCATTGATCGCCGGCCGCGGCGAGGACATGCAGCGCGACGGCTGGTACAGCATCGCGCTGGCCGCCGACGGGCTGGATTCTCCGGCAGCGATCGGCCGCAAGGCCGCCGAGCGTGCGGTGTCGCGCCTCGCCCCGCGGCAGATTCCCACCGGCGAGTATCCGGTGCTGTTCTCGGCCGAGATCGCCCGCTCGCTGGTCGGCCACCTGCTGGGCGCGGTGTCCGGCGGCGCCCTGTACCGGCGCGCCAGCTTCCTGCTCGACAGCGTCGGCACGCAGCTGTTCCCGGACTGGTTCGCCATCGAGGAGCAACCCTTCTTGCCGCGCGGTTTCCGCTCGTCCTCGTTCGATGCCGAAGGCGTGGCGACACGCGAGTCGGCCCTGGTCGCCGGCGGCGTCCTGCAACGCTATGTGCTTGGCAGCTACTCGGCGCGCCGGCTCGGCCTGCAGACCACCGCCAACGCCGGCGGCGTGCATAACCTGCAGGTCGCCGCGAATGCCGGCGACCAGCCATCGATGCTTGCCGGCATGGGGCGCGGCCTGCTGGTCACCGAGTTGATGGGGCAGGGCGTGAACAACATCACCGGCGATTACTCGCGCGGTGCCGCGGGTTTCTGGGTCGAGGACGGCCAGATCCGGTACCCGGTCGACGGCATCACCATCGCCGGCAATCTGAAAAGCATGTTCGCCGCGATCGAGGCGGTCGGCAGCGATGTCGATGCGCGTTCGCACATCCGCACCGGCTCGATCCTGGTCGGGAAGATGACGGTGGCCGGGGAGGGTTGAGCTGCGGGCGAGTCATCAATGACCTCCCCCGGTTGACCTGTCGCCGCAATGCGCCGACATTCAGGAGTGTTTCGACCGGGGAGTCACCCATGAGCCAGCACGAGAATGAAACCACCGGCAGCCCGTCGCCGGAGCAGATTCCACCGACACAGGCGTCACCCGATCCTGCGCCGCAAGCAAACCCGGGCAACGGCATTTCCGCCGAGCAGAGGCAGTGGGCGATGTTTGCGCATCTTTCAGCACTGCTTGGCCTGTTCACCGGCGGTGTCGGCTGCGTCATCGGCCCGCTGGTGATCTGGCTGATCAAGAAGGAAACCATGCCGTTCGTCGATGACCAGGGCAAGGAAGCGCTGAACTTCAACATCACCGTGGCGGCCTCGGCCTTGATCCTCACGGTGGTGGGCACGATCCTGCTGGTGATCCTGGTCGGTTTCCTGTTCTATTTCGCGGTTTTCCTGCTGGGCATCTACTGGCTGGTGACGACCGTCATCGCGGCGATCAAGGCCAACGAAGGGGTGGCGTACCGTTACCCGTTCACGCTGCGTCTGATCAAGTAAGCGCCGGTGATCAAGTAGACGCGCTGCTCGAACAGAAATTCCGCGCAGGAATTCAACGGGCCCCGGCGATGTTTCTCCGGGGCCCGTTGCTTTTGGTCGTGCCTATAAGTTTGCGGGGTCCCTTTGGAGGGCCGGGGAGTCGGCGACGTAGAATTTTTCGCGTTCGCGGCTCCCGCGGCTCCCGCACGAGCGCTTCGTAACCTCGCTCCTTCGTAGGAGCGATGCAAGTCGCGACCACGGTCCTGTGCCGCCACCCACACCGTCAACCCGTCCGGGGCTGTTTTTGGTCCTGACCGCGAACGATCAGCGCCGCGCCTGCCGGTCCAGCCGGTGATCCAGCGGTGGGTGGGTCCGGTACATCTGGGTCAGCCGGGCCGGGCGGGTGCCCAGCGCCGTCATCTTCTGCAGCACGGCGTAGAACGCCAGCGGATCGAAGCCGGCGCGTGCCAGGTAGATGCCGCCGCGGCACGCACGCCGGCGCGGTCGAGGTTGTCGAGCAGGTCGGCGTGGCGTTCACGGCTCCACGGCCAACCGCCCTCGCCGCGATTGCGGAAGTGGTCGATCGAGCAATCGTCGATTTCCACGATGACGGTGCGACCGGACGGCTTCGGCTCCAGCGGGCGCCATTGCAGGACCTGGTCGAAGATCGCGTCCTCGGCGGCGTCCAGCGAACGCGCATGCGTCCAGTCCCAGGCCAGCCAGCCGATCGCGGCGAATGCCAGCAAGGGGTAGAACGCGAACTTCAACCACAGCGTCAGGCGCGCGAGCGGGCGACGGTAGCCCCGCAGCACCTTGGTCCACTGGTCCATGAGCGCGACGTTGAGCCGCGTTACCGAGGCATCGAGCCGGGCCGCCAGCGCACGTATCCATCGGTGGGTCACGAGCGCCTCCTGGCGGCCGGTGGTCCATTGGTCGGAATGATGTACGTCGGAACGCGCCCGGAGCGGACAGGCCTCTAGTGTTGGCGGTCGACCGCGTGGCGGCCGAGTGCGGCGAGTGCCGCCGCGCGCGAGCCGAATGGCGCCAGGGCATCGTCCATCGCATCGACCAGTTCCGCCAGCCGGCGACGGGACGCATCGATGCCCAGCAGCGCGGGGAAGGTCGCCTTGTCCTGCGCGGCGTCCTTGCCGGCGGTCTTGCCGAGGGTGTCGCTGTCGCCTTCGACATCGAGGATGTCGTCGCGGACCTGGAACGCCAGACCGAGCGCGTCGGCGTAACGGTCCAGGCGGGCGAGGTCGTTGCTGCCGGCACCACCGCACAACGCGCCCATGCGTACGGCGGCACGGATCAGGGCGCCGGTCTTGAGCGCGTGCAGGCGTTCCAGCTCGGCAATGGTCAGTGTGCCGGCATGGCCGGTGGCGGCGAGGTCGAGCGCCTGCCCACCGCACATC
>DASTUE010000047.1:0-7196 GCA_035759805.1 Lysobacter sp.
CGGTAGTTCTGCAGGTACTTGCGCACGTTGGCGTTGTGCTCCGCCAACGAGTCGCCGAACAGGTGGCGGCCACTGCCGTCGCCGATCGCGACGAAATACAGCGCGCTGCCCGGTGCCGGATGCGCCACGGCGTCGAGCGCACCCACGCCCGGCATCGCGATCGGGGTCGGCGGCAGGCCGCTGCGGGTGTAGGTGTTGTACGGGGTGTCGGTGGTCAGATGACTGCGGCGGATGTTGCCGTCGTAGTCCTCGCCGATGCCGTAGATGACGGTCGGATCGGTCTGCAGCCGCATGCCGATCTTGAGCCGGCGCTCGAACAGTCCGGCGATCTGCGGGCGCTCGGAGGCGATGCCGGTCTCCTTCTCGACGATCGACGCCATGATCAGCATCTCGTACGGCGTCTTCAGTCCGGTATCGGGATCACGCTGCTCCCATGCGGCGGCGAGCGCCTTCTCCATCGCCACGTAGGCGCGGCGCAGAAGGTCCAGGTCGCTGTCGCCGCGGCTGTACAGGTAGGTCTCCGGCAGGAAGCGGCCTTCCGGATGTTCGCCGGCACGGCCGAGCGCGCTCATCAGGGCCGCCGCGTCCAGTCCGGACGTTTCTTGTTTGAGGGTGTCGACCTTGCCCAGTGCGGCGCGCAGCTCGCGGATGTTCCAGCCCTCCACGAGGGTGAAACGGTACTGGATGATGTCGCCCTGGCGCATCGCGACCAGCAGCTCGCGCGGCGAAATTCCCGGCACCAGCGCGTACTCGCCGACATGCAGCCGCGAGGCGGCGCCCAGTTGCCGCGCCAGCAGGCGCCATTCGTACTCACTGCCTTCGTGCACGCCGGCCCGGCGCAGCCTGGACAACACCGTGGGCAGGGAGTCGCCGCGCTCGATCACCACGCTGTCGCCGGCCTGCAATCCGGCCAGCGGCGTGTCGGCAAAGCCCTCATAGCGTTGCCACGCCCAGTACCCGGCCGCCGCCACAGCGAGCAGTGAGAGCAGCAGCAGCGCCGACAACACACGCACGACGGAACCACGCGCAACGGAACCATGCTTGCGGGGACGACTCACGGCACCTCCATGATGTGGGCACCGTCAGCGGGTGCGGTGAATGCGGGATGGTCGGCGGCGAGACGACGCTGCCATTCGGCCACCTGCGGGTGCGGCGGCCACGCCCGCTCGCCCGGCGCGGTGGCCAGCAAGCGGGCGACCGGCAGGATACCGCGCACCGCATTGGTCAGGACGACGGCATCGGCGGTTTCGACATCGGCCACCGACAACCGGGCCAGTTCGACATCGCCGGCATCCAGCAGCCACTGGCGACACACTCCGGCCACGCCGCAGCGATCCACCGGCGGCGTGCGCCATTGCCCGCCCTGCAGCACGAACAGGTTGGCCGCGGTGGCGCAGACCACATCGCCCCCGGTGCTGCGCATCAGACCCTCGTCGGCGGCGATCCCGTCATCCCATTCCGACCGCGCCAGCACCTGCTCGAGCCGGTTGCCGTGCTTGATGCCCGCCAACGCCGGCTGGATCGCCAGCCGGGTGTCGCACCAGCGCAGCGTCAGCCCGGCCACCGCGGGCGGCACCGGGTGCAGCGACAGCAGCCAGGTCGGTACCGGATCGGCCGGAGGCGCGTACCCGCGACCACCGCTGCCGCGGCTGACGAACAGCTTCAGCACGCCGTCGGCACCGGCGAGCAGGCGCCCGGCCTCTTCGCGCACCCGGGCCTGCGACGGCAACGTCAGCCGAAGCCGCTGTGCGCCACGCGCCAGACGTGCCCAGTGCCGGTCCCACCACGGCACGGTGCCGCGGTGTGCACGCATGGTCTCGAACAGGCCATCGCCGTAGGCGAGCGCGCGGTCATCCGGCGGCACCGCCGACACCGGCTCGGTGCCGATGAAAATGCGCACGTTGCCGTGGGCGGACTGCGGCCCGTCCATCGGCAATGCAGCGGGAGTGTTACCCATCGACAACGCCCAGCGCCCGCAACATGCCGCGCGCCTTCGCGCGCGTCTCTTCCAGCTCGGCGCGCGGATCGGAGTCGATCACGATTCCGGCGCCGGTGCGGAAGCGCAACAGGTCGCCTTCGATCTCGGCGCTGCGGATCAGGATGTTGAGGTCGAGGTCGCCATCGCGGTTGAGCCAGCCCACCGCGCCGGTATAGGCGCCGCGCCCCCCGCCTTCCAGCTCGGCAATGATCTGCATGCAGCGCACTTTCGGTGCACCGGTGATGGTGCCGCCGGGGAACGTCGCCCGGATCACCTCGCCCGGCGTCACGTCCGCACGCAGGCGGCCACGCACGTTGCTGACGATATGGTGCACGTGGGCATAGCTTTCCACCGCCATCAATTCGCTGACCTCCACGCTGCCCGGCGTACATACCCGGCCGAGGTCATTGCGCTCCAGGTCGATCATCATGACGTGCTCGGCACGCTCCTTGGGATGGCCGACCAGCTCGTCGATCGTGGCGCCGTCGTCGTCGCCGGCAACACGGGCGCGGGTGCCGGCGATCGGCCGGGTTTCCACCACGTCGCCACGCACCGAGATCAACCGCTCCGGTGAGGCGCTGACGACCGACCAGGCCTCCTGCTGGACGCGCTGTTGAGCATCCCGCTGGGCATGCCGTTGGAACAGCCCCGCGAACGGCGCCGGATTGTTCTCGCGCAGGCGCTGGAACAAGGCTGCCGCATCCACCGGTCCATCGAAGCGCGCACGCCAGCCGCGCGACAGGTTCGCCTGGAACACGTCGCCCGCCGCCAGGTAGTCGAGCACGCGGGCCACGCCATCCACATACCGCCCGGGTTCGTCCTCATCGACGACGACCGGCGGTCGCCAGGCCGGCAACGGTACCGGGGCCCGATCCAGATCGGCCAGATCCTGCGTGATGCCCTCCAACAATGCCTCATGCCCCGGCTCCGCCAGCGCGATGCACTCGCCGCGGGCATGGTCGCGCACGACCGCAGCTGGACAACGCACGGCCAGCGCGACCGGCAACCCGCCTGCGGCCGCGGGCAGATGCAGGACCGGTTCGATCTGGGCGGCCAATTCATAGCCGAGCAACAGCGCCCAGCCGCCCCGGAACGGCCAGCGGGGCTCGTCGTGATCGACCCGCTGTGCAAGCCACGCGGCATCCAGCGCCTGCAGGAAGTCATCGCCGACCACAACGCCGCGCTGGTCGCGGACCTTGCCATCGGGATCGAGCTGCAGCGACTCGCCACTGCCGGCCAGCAACAGATCCCAGCGCCCCTGCGCGGTGCCCGCCGCGCTGGATTCCAGCAGCAACGGATAGCGCGCCGGCGCACGCCGGTGCAGATCCAGCAGATCGATCGTCGGCGACAACCGGCGGGTCAGCAGCATCGGAAGCTCATGCAGCGATTGCCGTGATCGCCGCCCGGTACGATCGTGCCCGACGCCGCCGATCGCCGACCCCGGCATGGATGCCGTGCAGCAAAACGCCCCGAGCGAAGAGCGCTTCGGTCGCCTCCGGGAATGCCTCCCTGGAACCCGTCAAGCGCACTGCGGCGGGCTTCCGGCAAGTCAGATCCGCTTGAATACCAGCGTGCCGTTGGTACCGCCGAAGCCGAAGCCGTTGGAGACCACGACATCGACCTTCGCTTCGCGGGCGGTGTTGGGCACGTAATCAAGGTCGCAACCCTCCCCCGGCGTATCCAGGTTGATCGTCGGCGGGATGATGCCGGTGTGCAGCGCCATGACCGAGAAAATCGCCTCCGCGCCGCCGGCCGCACCGAGCAGGTGGCCAGTCATCGACTTGGTCGAGCTGACCATCGTCCTGTAGGCGTGATCGCCGAGCGCACGCTTGATCGCCAGCGTCTCGGCCACGTCGCCCAGCGGGGTCGAGGTGCCGTGCGCGTTGAGGTAGCCCACCTGTTCCGGATTGACCCCGGCATCCTTCATCGCGGCGACCATGCAGCGCGCCGGGCCTTCGCCGTCCTCGCTGGGCGCGGTCATGTGGAACGCATCGGAGCTCGCGCCGAAACCGACCAGCTCGCAGTAGATCCGCGCACCGCGGGCCTTGGCGTGCTCGTACTCCTCCAGCACCAGGATGCCGGCGCCGTCGCCGAGCACGAAACCGTCGCGGTCCTTGTCCCACGGCCGCGACGCGCGGGTCGGGTCGTCGTTGCGGGTGGACATCGCCTTCATCGAGCAGAAGCCGCCCACCGAGGTCGGCGAGGAACCGCGTTCGCCGCCGCCGGCAAGCATCACGTCGGCATCGCCGTACTGGATCATCCGCATCGCCATGCCGATGGAATGGTTCGACGTGGCGCAGGCGGACACCGCGGAAAAATTGGGGCCCTTGATGCCGGTCAGCAGCGACACCTGCCCCGGCAGCATGTTGATGATCGTGCTGGGCACGTAGAACGGCGAGATCTTGCGCGCGCCGCCGGCAAGGTATTTGGCGGTCTGTTCCTCGATACCGAGGATGCCGCCGATGCCGGAACCGATCAGTGCGCCGACGCGCTCGGCGTTGGCCTCGGTGATTGCCAGCCCGGAATCCTCCAGCGCCATCAGCGACGCGCCGACGCCGTAATGGATGAAGCTGTCCATCTTCTTCGCGTCCTTCGCCGGCACCCAGCGGGTGACGTCGAAATCGCGGATCTGCCCGGCAATCGTGGTGGTGAAACCGGTGGTGTCGAAATGGGTGATCGGGCCGATGCCCGAACGGCCATTGACGATGCCGTCCCAGCTGCTGGCCAGGTCGTTGCCCAGTGGCGAGACGAGGCCGAGGCCGGTGACAACTACGCGCCTGCCGAAGGCCGGTCGATTGGACATGGAGAACTCCGCTTGCGGACGCGCCGGCACCGTGCCCGACAGCGCGCCTGGAATGTGTATGTCGTGGAAAGACACAAGGCCGCACGATGCGGCCCCGGTCTGTAGCGCCGGGCGCGGCACGCCGATCCTTGACCGGTCGCGCCTCCACCCATCCGCGGATTACGCCTTGACGTGCGTCGTGACGTAGTCGATCGCCTGCTGCACCGAGGTGATTTTTTCGGCTTCCTCGTCCGGGATCTCGCACTCGAACTCTTCTTCCAGTGCCATCACGAGTTCGACGGTATCGAGGGAGTCGGCGCCGAGGTCGTCGACGAACGAAGCGTTGTTGGTGACTTCTTCTTCCTTGACGCCAAGCTGTTCGACCACGATCTTCTTGACGCGCTCTTCGATGCTGCTCATTGGTATTCACTCCTCCCGTACGGGATATTCGATGGAATAGTGTAGTGGAATCGAGGCCTTTGCGACTATCCGCAAAAGCCCTTTCGCCCCAGTTGCTTGCTGTGTACCTGGGGCGTACTTCGTGCGCATCCAGCGCTACGGCATGTACATCCCGCCGTTGACGTGCAGGGTTTCCCCGGTGATGTAGGCCGCCGACGGCCCGGCCAGGAAGGCCACCGCGCGGGCGATGTCGGCCGGCTCGCCGAAGCGGCCCAGGGCGATCTGGCCCAGCATCGCCCCCTTGGCGTCCTCGGGCAATGCGCGGGTCATGTCGGTATCGATGAATCCGGGCGCAACCACGTTGACGGTGACGCCACGGCTGCCGATTTCCTTCGCCAGCGACTTGCTGAACGCGATGATGCCCGCCTTCGCCGCCGCGTAATTGGCCTGCCCGGCATTGCCGGTGACGCCGATGACCGAGGCGATATTGACGATGCGGCCGCGACGGGCCTTCATCATGGAGCGCATGACCGCCTTCGACGTGCGGTAGACGCTGCTCAGGTTGGTGTCGATCACCGCCTGCCAGTCCTCGTCCTTCATGCGCAGCAGCAGGTTGTCGCGCGTGATGCCGGCGTTGTTGACCAGGATCGAGATCGCGCCGATGTCCTTGCCGATGCTGTCGATCAGCGCGGCGGTGGCTTCGGCATCGGCCACATCGACCACGCGGCCATGGCCGCCGTGGGCGGACAGGCGCGCGGCGATCGCGGCGGCACCGGCTTCGGAGGTGGCGGTGCCGATCACGGTCGCGCCCTGGGCGGCCAGCTCATCGGCAATCGCGGCGCCGATGCCGCGGCTGGCGCCGGTGACGAGGGCGATCTCACCATGAAGGGGTTGGTTGCTCATGTCTGTTTCCTGCTCTTGCACGAACCGCAGCCGCGGATTCCTGCTTGTCGGTGGGTTATTTCCAGTCGGCCAGTGCGGCGTCAAGCTCGGCGGGCGTGCCGATCGTACGTGCATCAAGCGATTTGTCGATGCGCTTGACCAGACCTGTCAGCACCTTGCCCGGACCGCATTCGGCCACGCGGGTCGCGCCGTGTTCGGCCAGCGTCCGCACGCAGGTGGTCCATTGCACCGGCAGATACAGCTGGCGGACCAGGGCATCGCGGATCGCCTCGACGGTGTCGTGGACCCGGCCATCGACGTTCTGCACCACCGGCAGGAACGGCGCATGCCACTGGATATCGTTCATGGCCACGGCCAGACGGTCCGCCGCATCGCGCATCAGCGGCGTGTGCGAGGGCACGCTGACGGCCAGCTTGACCGCCTTGCGCACACCGCGCTCGGCAAGCAGGGTCAGGGCCTTGTCGACCGCTGCCGCATGTCCGCCGATCACGATCTGGCCGGGCGAGTTGTAGTTGGCCGGCACCACCACGTCCCGGCCCGAGACCGAGGTGCAGACCTGCTCGACCAACACGTCGTCGGCCCCCAGGATCGCCGCCATCGCGCCGGTACCGGCCGGTGCGGCGTCCTGCATCAACTGGCCGCGCAGGCGCACGAGCTTCGCCGCCTCGGCCAAACCGAGCACGCCGGCGGCGACCAGCGCGCTGTATTCGCCAAGGCTGTGTCCTGCCAACTGCGCCGGCTGCACGCCGCCGCGCGCCTGCCACAGGCGCCACACCGCCACACCGGCGGCCAGCAGCGCCGGCTGAGTGAACTCGGTCTGGTTGAGCTGGGCTTCCGGCCCTTGCTGGCTCAGCGCCCACAAGTCCGCGCCGGCGCCGTCACCGGCCTCCGCGAAGGTATCCGCGATGATCGGAGACTGTCGGGCGAGTTCGCCGAGCATGCCCAGCGACTGCGAGCCCTGGCCCGGAAACACGAAAGCCAGCTGGTGTTCGGCGATGGGGTGTTCGACGCTCTGAGAATCGCTCACACGGCGTCCCCTGCAAATGAAACGCGCCATCATACGAGCGATTGCGCCGACCCGTCTGTACCGGGCCGTACTGTTGCCGGCCCGTTGCGGGAAGACCGCTTCCGCCG
>DASTUE010000048.1:0-34757 GCA_035759805.1 Lysobacter sp.
GTCCGATAGTGGGATCGTCGGCCCCTGCTTGCCGGTCCGGGAGGGTGTCAGGGTGCGTGCTGCGAGCTGCCGGTGGGCCATCACACCGGCGTGAGGCCAGTGCGCGTGGCCCGCAGGCGCTTGTCGGCATACATCGCCCGGTCAGCGTGGGCCAACAGGGATTCCAGGTCGTTTCCGTCTGCCGGAAAACAGGCGACTCCAATGCTCGCATCGAGCTGGAGTGGGCCGTCTGGCAGCGAGTGGGGAGAACGCAACCGGGCTCGCAGCATGTTCGCGATATCGCGCGCGGCTGCGGCATCGTGGCAGCCGGGCAGCAGGACGACAAACTCGTCGCCGCCGATACGGGCAATCAGATCGCCGTGCCGTATGCCCTGTTGCAAGCGGTCCGCGACTTCGCACAGAACCCGGTCACCCGCGTTATGGCCGCCACGATCGTTGGCCGCCTTGAACCCGTCGAGATCCAGGTACAGCAGCGCCAGGCTGCCGCCGATCCGTGCCGCGTGGTCCAGCGCGTGTTGCAGTTCACGCTGCAGGTGGTGGCGGTTCGGCAGCCCCGTCAACGGGTCGTGGCTGGCGAGATGCTCGAGCTCGCGCTCCGCGCGGCGCAGGTCGGTCACCTCATGGCCCACAGCGATGCGCACACCGTGCTCGGCGTGCCAGCGGGCCGACCACTGGATGTCCACGCTGTGCCCTTCCTTGTGGATGTAGCGATTGCGGAAGTGGCGCTGCAGTGTGCCGCCCATGACCATCTCGACCTGCTGACGGGTCGCCGCAAGATCATCTGGATGCACCAGGTCGAACACGTGCCGGCCCAGCACTTCGTCGCGGCCGTAGCCGAAGATGCGTTCGAAGCTGGCGCTGACGAACAGGAGCCGGCCCTCGGCATCGACCACACATACCGCATCCGGCAGCAGGTCGAGGATTTCGGAGGGCGGAGGCAGCGTCGGGTTCATGCGGTTTCCGGTGAGGAGGCGTCCCTGCGTTGTGTCCTCGATGGTCCTGCGCGGGGCACCGGCATGTTATCGGTACTGCCTGCAGCGGGTCAGGAAAATGTACCTGACCCCATTTTTTATCCGCCAGCCGTCTACCTGTTCTCCAGCACCGGCTTGCGCGGCAGTTTCTCCTCGCGCGTGGCGGCGTGGTAGACGAAGGAGGCGACGATGGCCGCGGCCTGCTTCAGGTCTTCCGGCTCGACGTGGTCCCAGGTGTCCAGGTGGCTGTGGTGGACATTGCTGAAGTAGTCCAGACGGTCCTGGATGAACTGGAAGCCGGGCAGACCCACACGGTCGAACGAGATGTGGTCGGTGCTGCCGGTGTTGCGCGTCGCCACCGTGGTCGCGCCGACGTCGTGGAACGGCGCCAGCCAGGCCTGGAAGATCGGCGTCACGGCGAGGTTTTCCTGCGCGTAGATGCCGCGGAAGCGGCCCGAGCCGTTGTCCATGTTGAAGTAGGCCGAGAAGCGGTCGTAGTCGCGGTGCTTCTGCAACGGGCCGGTGGGATCACGCAGCGACCCCGGCAGGGCCTTCTGCGCCGGATCGGTGGGCTCGGGATAGGCGGCGAAATGCTTGGCCACATAGGCCTGTGAACCCACGAGCCCCTGTTCCTCGCCACTCCACAGCGCGACGCGGATGGTGCGGTGGGGCTTGGCGCCGACCGCCTTGAGGATGCGCATGGCTTCCATCATCACCGCCACGCCGGCGGCGTTGTCGGCCGCGCCGGTGCCGGTGTGCCAGGAGTCCATGTGCGCGCCGAGCATGACGATCTCGTTGGCCTTGCGGCCGCGGCCGGGGATCTCGGCGACGGTGTTGTAGCCGGGCTGGTCGGTCTCGTCGGTGAAGCGCGCGGCCACGTTGACCCGCAGCTTCACCGTCTGCTTGTTTTCCAGCGCCCGCGCCAGCGGATTGAAGTGCTCGGCGATCATCGCCAGCTCGGGGATGCCGACCGGCTCGCCCGCCTTGCGCGAACCACCACCGGCGACCCGGATGATGCCGTTGTCCCAGCCGCTGATGCTGATCGCCGCCAACGCGCCTTCTTCGGCGAAGAAGGTGTTCACCGCCTTGGCCAGTTCCAGGCGCTCCTTGTATTCCTTGACCCGCTTGTCGCGCTCCTTCGCGGTGCCCTTGGGAATGGTGAATTCCTGCAGGCCCTCCAGCGAGGTGGCGTCGTGGCGGTGAGAATCGGGCTCTGTGGGGCGCTTGTACTCGCGCGCCTCGCCCAGCAACAGGATCTTGCCGCCGAGCTTGCCGCGGTATTTGTCGATATCGGCCAGCTTCTTGATGGTCACCTGCACCAGCTCGCCTTCCACCGCGCCGTCGGTTCCCGGTGTCCAGGCCTTGGGCAGCGCGTGCAGCGGCTGGATGCGGTCGCCCAGCATCTCGACGCTGGCCGAGCTGAACTCCCAGCCCCGACCGAAGTCGTCGAAGGCCTCGTCGTGGACGTTGGCCAGGCCCCAGTCGGTGAACTGGCCGCGGGTCCAGGCGTTGGCCTGCGCCATCTGCGGGGAGTTGCTCAGCCGCGGACCGATGGTCTCGGTGAGGTGGCTGAAATGGTCCATCACCTGCGAACGGTGGAACGCCTCCTGGCGGATGCGGCTGACCATGTCCAGGTCCACCGGCTCCTGCGCCGCAGCGATGCCGCTGACTCCCAGGCTCAACAGCAACACACTCATCGACAACAGGCAGCGCTTGATCACTTTCATCCCCTCGGGCTGTGGGCCGGTATTCAGGGGATCGAGTCTAGGTGCGCGTGCGGTCGCGCTCGCCGGCCTTTAGTCATGCCGGGCGAAGTGGCCCGTTGCGGCACAGGCCGTCCGGGGTCACTCGGGGGCGAGGCGCACCACCAGCTTGCCGAAGTTGCGGCCTTCCAGCATGCCGATGAATGCCTGCGGCGCGTTCTCCAGCCCGTCGACGATGTCCTCGCGGAATTTGATCTTTCCCTGTTTGACCCAGACGCTCATCTGCTGGAGGAACTCCCCGAAACGGTCGCCGTAGTCGTCGAAGATGATGAAGCCCTGCATCCTGATGCGTCTGGTCAGCAGCGTGCGGGTCAGCAGGCCCAGGCGATCCGGGCCGGGTGGCAGCCGGGTGTCGTTGTAATGCGCGATCAGTCCGCACACCGGGATGCGGGCCTTGGCATTCAGCAACGGCAGCACGGCATCGAACACCGCGCCGCCGACGTTCTCGAAATAGACATCGATGCCATCGGTGCAGGCGGCTTCCAGCTGCTGCGCGAAGTCCGGCGCGCGATGGTCGATGCAGGCGTCGAAGCCCAGTTCGTCGACCACGTAGCGGCACTTTTCCGGGCCACCGGCGATGCCCACTACGCGGCAGCCCTTGAGCTTGCCGATCTGGCCGACCACCGAGCCGACCGCGCCGCTGGCAGCGGCCACCACCAGCGTCTCGCCGGCCTTGGGCTGGCCGATGTCGAGCAGGCCCATGTAGGCGGTGAAGCCGGGCATGCCGAGCACGCCGAGGGCGAGCGAGGGATGGGCCATCCCGGCGTCCAGCCGCTGGAGGTCGCTGCCGTCGGACAGCACGTAGTCCTGCCAGCCGCCATGGGCCAGCACCAGGTCGCCGACGCGGAAACCGGGATGGCGCGAGGCTTCGACCCGCGCCACAGTGCCGGCGCCCATCACCTCGCCGATACCCACCGGCGCGGTATACGACGGGGCGTCGCTCATGCGGCCGCGCATGTAGGGGTCCAGCGACAGGTACACGTTGCGCAGCAGCAGCTGGCCGTCGGCCGGCGTCGGCACCGGGGTTTCCAGCGCCCTGAAGTTGTCGGCAGTCGGGGCGCCGACCGGACGCGAGGCCAGCGTGATCTGGCGGTTGACGGTTCTGGTCTGGGACATCGTGGTTGCCCTCGGTGGATCGAGATCCGGGTTGAAAAAGGATGCCGGGGGTAGATTCACCCGCGTCGGCGGTGCCCGGGCACGGTCTGAACAACCAGGCTCAATCCTCGCCCGGGCCCCGCGCCATCGCCGCGAACACGCCATCCCGCCTCACCCACGCGTGGTACAGGGCGGCGGCGATGTGCAGCAGGATGGTCGCGAACAGCAACCGTGACAGCCAGGAGTGGGCGCTGCGCAGCGGGGCGTAAAACGCGGCGTCATGCGGGACGATCGGCGGCAACTGCACGCCGGGCCACAGCTCCACCGGGTAGCCGCCGGCCGAGAGCATGGCCCAGCCGACCAGCGGCATCGCCACCAGCAGGCCATACAGCAGCCAGTGCGAGGCGAGGGCGGCCACGGCTTGCATGCGGGGCAGGTCGGCGGGCAGGGGCGGCGGCGGATTCCGCCAGCGATAGCCGAGGCGGACCAGCACCAGCAGCAGGATCGCCACGCCCAGCGGCCGGTGAAAGGCGATCAGCATGGGCCGCCATTCCAGCGAGGCGACCATGCCGACGCCGACGAACAGCATCGCCAGCACCAGCGGGGCCATGGCCCAGTGCAGGATCCGCGCGGGGAGCTTGAAGCCGGGGCGGCTCATGGCGCGTCCTCCTTCGGGGCCGGGGCGGCGGGTGCGGCTAGCGCACCGTGTGCAACTTCGCTCAGGCGACGGTTGAACGACACCGAATACACCGCCGAGCGCGCGGCGAGGATCGGATCGGACGAGCCCTCCACGCCGACGGGCAGGATCAGCGGGTCGAAGTTGACGTCGCGGCAGGCGCCGTCGGCCTGCGGCACGGCGTGCTCGATCACCACCGTGCCGACGCTTACCTGCTGGCGCGTATCAGGCCAGGACTGCGACGGGTCGTCGATGGGGTCGCCAGCCTCCGCGACGGTCACCACCATGTCCCAGCGCAACGGGCCTTCGGCCAGTCGGCGGTTGAGGTCGGTCGCGAGGAAGCCGGCGTCGGCACCTTCGCGCTCGGCGGGCGTCATGGCCACGAATTCGGCGCGCGGCACCATCGACCAGCGCACGTGCCGCGCCTGCCCCGCGGCGTTCACGAAGCGGAAGGCGTTGACGCCGTTGTAGCGGGTGTTGGCGAAGCTGGTCGGCCACGGCGCGCTGCCGGCCCATTCGGCGAACCGCTGCGCCGCCGGGTGGGCGGCACGGAACGCGGCCACTCGTGCGGGATCCGGCTTGCCGGTGGCCGGATCGGGCGTGCCGGCGCGGGTCTGCTCATCGAACTCGACGGCGGTGGCAACGCCGAAGAACGGGAAATTGTTCATCGCCATGCGCCACTCCTGACCGTCATCGGCGACCAGTTGCAGCGCCATGCTGCGCACCCGCGCCTGCGGATCCAGCCCGTAGGGCGAGCCGCCGCCGATCGACATCCGGCCCAGCAGCGGCGTGCGCGCCTGCGTGAACACGCGCGCCATCGACAGCGCCTCGCCCTCGTCGCTGCCCTCGAACCAGCCCGACACGCAGACGCCCTTGGCGTGCGCGCGGCGGAAGCCCGGATACACCTGGCCGTTGGCGGCCTGGATGTCATCGGTGAAGCGCTGTGCGGTGAGCCGGTCGGTCGGCCACCAGCCGGCGGCCCAGACAAACGCCGCCGCCAGTGCGCCAACCACCGCGGCGATGGCGATCAGGGACAGCCAGCGCTGCGCGGGGGAGGGGGAGTTCGGGGAATGGGGCATGAGGATGCCTGCGTCTCGTCCGGGCGGTATCAGCGCGATCTTACCGGGCGGGTGTGATTGGCATGGTGAATCGCAGTCACGAGCTGACGTCCGGCCACGCCGCTAAAACCAGCGCTCACGAAGATCACGCCCATGACGGCTTGGGCCGCGACCCGGATAATGCGGAACCCACGAACGACACGCCCCCATGTCTGATCGCTCCACCCCCGCCACAACGGCCTCGCCGGCCCTCGATCCGCGCGTACTGATACCGCTCGCGCTGTTCACGCTCTACGTGGTCTGGGGTTCCACTTACCTCGGCATCCGCTTTGCGCTGGAAAGCTACCCGCCGTTCCTGCTGGCGGGCTTGCGGTTCCTGGGCGCCGGCGTGGCGTTCTATGCGTTCCTGCGCTGGCGCGGGCACGCCACGCCGACCCGGCTGCAATGGCGCAATGCGGCGATCACCGGCTTGCTGCTGCTCGGGTTCGGCAACGGCCTGGTGTGCTTCGCGCAGGAGCGGGTGAGCTCGGGCATCGCGGCGGTCGCGGTCTCCAGCATGCCCCTGTTTGCCGCGGCGTTCTCCGGCATGTACGGGCAGTGGCCGACGCGCCGCGAAACCATCGGCCTGCTGGTCGGCTTTGCCGGCGTGATCGTGCTCAACCTGGGCAGTGGCCTGTCCGGCGAGCGCCTGGGAGCGATCGCCCTGCTCACCGCGGCGATGTGCTGGGCGCTCGGCTCGGTCTGGAGCCGCCGTCAGGACATGCCGGTCGGCCCGATGAACACCGCCGCACAGATGCTGTGCGCCAGTGTTGCGTTGCTCGGCGTCGGCTTCGCCAGCGGCGAGAGCCTGCCGGCCGCGCCGACCGCGCGTGCGACGCTGGCGCTGGTCTATCTGGCAGTGTTCGGATCGATCATCGCCTTCAGCGCGTACCTGTACGTGCTCAAGCACGCACGGCCGGCGGTGGCCACCAGCTACGCCTACGTCAACCCGCCGGTGGCGGTGATGTTCGGCGTGTGGCTGGCCGGCGAACACGTCGGCCCCTATGACCTCGCGGGCATGGCCATCATCCTTGTCGGCGTGGGCGTGATCACGCTGGCGCGGCAGCGCCGTCCCGGATAGGCGGCCTGCGACAGGCGGGGCAGTGGTTGGCGTGGTTACCCATCGGCGGCATCATCGGGCGCTGACACCACTGGAAAGAAAAACATGATGACGACCCATTCCCCCTATCCGGTCGGCACGCCCGGCACCCCGTGGGGCGAGGCGGAGCGTGCCGAATGGCGGTCGCGGCAGACGCGCCAGCGCAGCTACGAGGCGGATGTCCTGGGCAAGATCGAGCACCTGCGCGAGCGTTTCGACGTGGTGCAGTACGGGCAGCTGGACTACGCCCCCGACAGCTATCCGCTGTTCGCAATCAAGAGCCGCGGCTGGCGCGACGACTTGCCGGTCGCCTTGGTGACGGGCGGCGTGCATGGTTACGAAACCAGCGGCGTGCATGGAGCCCTGCAGTTCGTTGACCAGCATGCGGCGGACTGCGAAGGCCGGGTCAACCTGCTGGTCGCGCCCTGCGTCAGTCCGTGGGCCTATGAGCGGATCCATCGCTGGAATCCGCACGCGGTCGATCCTAACCGCTCGTTCCGCGAAAACAGCCCGGCAGAAGAGTCGGCAGCGCTCATGCGCCTGGTCGCGCCGTTCAACGATCGCGTGCTGGTGCATATCGACCTGCACGAAACCACCGACACCGACGAGTCCGAGTTCCGCCCCGCGCTGGCGGCGCGCGACGGCAAGCCGGATGTGCCGGGCGAGATCCCCGATGGCTTCTATCTGGTCGACGACAGCGAAAACCCGCAGCCCGCGTTCCAGCAGGCCATCATCGCGGCGGTGGCGAAGGTCACCCACATTGCTCCGGCGGATGCCGACGGCGAAATCATCGGTTCGCCGGTGGTGGCGCCGGGAGTGATCGAGTACGCGCTCAAGCCCCTGGGGCTGTGCGCCGGCCTCACCGACGCGCGTTACAGGACCACCACCGAGGTCTATCCCGACAGTCCCCGCGCCACTGCCGAGCAGTGCAATGCCGCGCAGGTGGCCGCGGTTTGCGCGGCGATCGATTTCGCGCTGGCGCATGGTGGCTGAACGCAGCGCCGCTCCGGCCCGGATCCGCCGATGCGGCCTCGAAAGGGTGCGCGGGGACACGCCAATCACGCCCGCTGGCGCAATGTAGGGTTCCCGCCCGAAGGCTTTGCCATGGACCGCGGCATATTCCACGTCAGGACTACGCCATGAGCATGATGAAAGCCGCGACCTTCGTCGGCCCCGGTCGCATCGAGCTGGCCGACAAGCCCATCCCCGATGTCGGTCCCAACGACGCGCTGATCCGCATCACCACCACCACGATCTGCGGCACCGACATCCACATCCTCAAGGGCGAGTATCCGGTCGCCAAGGGCCTGACCATCGGCCACGAGCCGGTGGGGGTGATCGAGAAGCTGGGCAGCGCCGTGACCGGTTACACCGAAGGCCAGCGGGTCATCGCCGGGGCGATCTGCCCCAACTTCAACTCCTACGCCGCGCAGGACGGCGTCGCCTCGCAGGACGGCAGCTACCTGATCCAGAGCGGGCGCTGCGGCCACCACGGCTACAAGGCCACCGCCGGCTGGCGCTTCGGCAACATGATCGACGGCGCCCAGGCCGAGTACGTGCTGGTGCCCGACGCGCAGGGCAACCTGGCGCCGATTCCTGACGGCCTGACCGACGAGCAGGTGCTGATGTGTCCGGACATCATGTCCACCGGGTTCAAGGGCGCGGAGAACGCCGACATCCGCATCGGCGACGTGGTGGCGGTGTTCGCGCAGGGGCCGATCGGCCTGTGCGTGACCGCCGGCGCACGCCTGCTGGGTGCCTCGACCATCATCACCGTGGACGGCAATGACCACCGCCTCGACGTCTCCCGGGCGATGGGCGCGGACGTGACGCTGAACTTCCGCAACTGCGATGTCGTCGACGAGATCATGAAGCTCACCGGCGGCCGCGGCGTGGATTCGGCGATCGAGGCGCTGGGCACGCAGGCCACCTTCGAGCAGGCGCTGCGCGTTCTCAAGCCCGGCGGCACGCTGTCGAGCCTGGGGGTGTATTCGGAAGACCTGAAGATTCCGCTGGCGGCGTTCGCAGCCGGGCTGGGCGACCACCGCATCAACACCGCGCTGTGCCCCGGCGGCAAGGAGCGCATGCGTCGGCTGATGAACGTGGTGGCGTCAGGCCGCGCTGATTTCGGCGCGTTGGTGACGCACCACTACAAGCTCGACGACATCGTCGAGGCTTATGACCTGTTCGCCAATCAGCGCGACGGCGTATTGAAGGTCGCGATCGTCCCTGGCGGGTGAGACGGGCAGGAGCGCGGTTGCAAGAAAACGGTGGCCTCCGGATGGGATGGCTGCTCGCACAGGCATCTTCATCCGAAGCCACCGGTTGTCAGTTGGGGCATCAAGCCGCAAGTCGGGGCGCGCGCAGAGCGTTCGCAAAGCGGTCCGGGAAGGATGGAGCCGCAGCGGGCTGGTCAATATGCCGGATGGCCTTCAGGCCTATCTCGGTCACCGGCCGCTTGGCGGTGGTGAGCCGGGAGAATGGCGTGGCATCGGATCAGGCGCTATCCGACTCTGCGCTGGCTTGGGCGGTTGCGCCCGGAGTGCGCGGCGACGGTGTCAGCCGGTGGCCTTTTTGGCAGCCGTCTTGGCCGCGGCCGGACGCTTGCGCTGGGTATTGCCGCGGGAGCGGAACGCCGTGAGGTTGGCGCGGATCGGGGTGGTGCCGAGAACCTCGATACGGCCCCCGTTTTTCTTGAAGGCCGCGATGTCGTCGGCGATGGTATCGCTGGTCATGCTGACGTTCTGGTTCCTGCCGCGGTTGGATGCGAAAAGGTGTGACGGATTGTTGCGCTGGGTGGTGGTCCGGGCGGGTTTGCTGGACATGGTTCTCCTTGAGGTGGCTGGATCGCCGTGGCCGGCAACGGATGGTTGCGGGCGGATGGACAGGGTGGCGAAGCACGCCTGGTGTCCGTCGTTGCGATCAGTGGGCTCCTTCCGTTGATGCGGTTGCGGCATGCCGCGGCGGCGCGCCGGGAGCCGGACGCAAGGGCGGAAGGAATGCGCATAATACGTTAATTGTTGTGAACGAGTTGTTAAGTTCTTGCAAGATCGGCGAAACGGCACGCGCAGGGTGCGCTTCTCACCGAGCCGATCGATCCGGCGATCGACCTTGTAGAGTCTGGATTTGGGTCAGACCGAATCAGCCAGATCGAATCAGCCAGGCCCAATCAGGGTGTGCGGATATCCGACGCAAGATAAGTGGGTGGCGGAGTATCGGGAAGCAGGTCGGATTTCCCGCGTCCGGCAGCGGCAAGTACATCGACCAGCGGTTGCGGTTTTGCATACAAGTATCCCTGCATCCATTGCACGCCCAGTTCGCGCAGGCAGTCGGCGATGGCCTGGGTCTCGACGAACTCCGCCACGGTCGTGAAATCGAAGGCGCGCGCGATCGATACCGATGCCTCGACCAGTGCATAGTCGCGACCGTGTTGGGTGACGTGCCGAACGAACGAGCCATCGATCTTGAGGATGTCGACGGGCAATTCCTTGAGCCTGGCGAAACTTTGCATCCCGGTACCGAAATCGTCGATGGCGATGCTGCATCCACGTTGCCGCAAGTCGTCAAGGAAGTCTTGGGTATGTGCCGTGCTGGAGAGCACCGCGTTCTCGGTGATCTCGAAACACAGCGCCGACAGCGGCAACGGAGAGTCGGCCAGCAGGATGTCGAACTGGCGCTTGAAACTGGTCGACGCCAGGCTGTGCCCCGTCAGGTTGACGGCCATGCGCTTGATGCTTGGCAATGCCTGCGGATGCTGGCGCAGCAATTCGAACAACGTGCGCACCACGGCCAGATCGAGTTCGACGCTGCGCCCGACGGAATCGATGGGCCCGAGGAAGGCACCCGGCTCCTGCAGCCGTCCCTGGGCGTCGCGCAGCCGACACAACACCTCGCCGATCGCATGGTCCGGCGCCTGGCTGTCAGGGTGCGCGGGGTCAAGCGGCCGGATGGGCTGGAAATACAGTTCCATGCGGCCGCTGCGAAGGTCGGCCAAGGCGCCGGTTGCTGCGTGCAGCTGGTGACGCATTCCCGACGGCGACGCCGGGCTGTCGGCATCGTAAAGCGGTCGCAATTCATTTCTTCGCCGCGCCTCGAACGCCTGCTGCGACGCCAGCAGCAAGGCGGCCTCCACGGACTCGGGAGCGGCATCTGTCCGTCGCGCAACTCCCAGATACGGCGACAAGCCAAACCGGTAACCGCCGCTGTCGAATTCGATCGCATCGACGGCGTCGATCACGCGTTCCCAGTCATCCTCGCTCGCCGTGCCATCGGCCGGCAGCAGGGCGAACTGGCCCATCCCCAGCACAAAGGATTGAGCGGTTCCCGCGAGTTCCGCGGCGACCGTCGTCATTACCTGCGCCTGGATGTCCAGCCCGAAGCCGGTCACCAGATGGTCGGCATGATCCAGCAGCAGGAAGCCCACTTCTCCCTGTGGCGGCAATGCTCCCGCGCGTTGGATCTGATGGCGCAATGCAGCGAGGTTGGGCAGTCCGGTGGCGGTGTCGCGTCGTGTTTCCTCCACCAGCTGAGCGGCGAATTCGCGGGCATCGCGATCGAAAATGACGAAATACAGCATCGCCATGAGCAACACGGCCAGTTCGAAGGCCAGATGCGTCAGGTTGAGGAAACCAAGTGCCGTGCCATTTCGTTCCGCCGTACCTGCGAGCAGTTGCACCAACGCGAACATCGCCAAGGCCAACAACAGCATCGACACGCGCAACCGCAAGCGCAGTGCGCACCAACCCAGCAGGGCAAACAGCGCGAAACGGTAATCCATCAGCACGGCGGTGTGCCCATTGCCAAACGGGGCCAAGGCCACGCGGATCCGGTCGCTGACGATGATGCCCGACGCCAGGGCCAGACCCATCAATGTGGGCCACAGCCAGGCCTTGCGCCGCGGTTCGCCCGACGGCGACAGACGGACTTCACACCAGGCCATCACCAGTGGAAAGGTCAGTACGCCGACGCCGAAGTACTTGGCGAACAGAACCTGGATGGCACCAGCGGCCAGCGCGGGATTGGCCAGGAGCCAGCTTGGGAGCAGCGCAATGACGGCGGCCCCGGCGGGAAAAAATGAGCAGGCCAATGCCCGCGAATCCAGCCAGGTCGCGCTTGGTGACCCGAACATGACCTTGCGGCTTTGGCCAACCCATCCAGCCCGCGCAGAGCACCGTCCATGCCCAATAGAGGGAGTGCATCAATATTCCGAGCGGCAACCACAAACCCATGTGGTAACCGCTTGACACCGCCCGCGCCAGCCAGCCGATCAGCACCAGACCATAGGCACCGGCCAGCACCCAGCGGTCACGCTCCAGCATCGCGATGGCGAGCAGCAGTCCGTAATGGAGGTGCAACAACGACGCGTTTGCGGACACCCCGAACACGTTGGCCGTATAGGGCGCGGAAATCTGCTGCAGCAGCAAGGCCAAGGCGCCGAGGAGCAGGATCTTGCCGGCTCGACTCTGGACCCTCGCCCGAATTCCCCCTGGCTCGGCCGGCATTGAATTGACCATGGTGGCGAATAAAAGGCCACGCTATCACACCAGAAATGTCCGATCTGGAGCCCGCGCAGTTCATCGTCGCGTTGCAACAAGTGCCCGGCCGTTGACGCGGACGGTGTCGCGCTGGTGGCGCGGGCCTGGCGGCGCTGCCCGCGGTTGCTGGACGGCAGGTCGATCAGGCGTGGGAGGGCGGATGACGGCCCTTTGCACCCGGTTGCCGAGCCGTGGGGGCGATGGTCACTACAATAGCGGGCTGGATCACGCGTTCCGTGCCCGCCGTTTCCCCGTCGCCGCCCGCCAAGGAGCCTTCATCTTGCCTGCCATGAACACCGCCCACCGCAAGCCCCTGCCGGGCACGTCCCTGGATTATTTCGACACCCGTGCCGCCGTGGATGCGCTGCAGCCCGGTGCGTACGACAAGCTGCCCTATACCTCGCGCGTGTTCGCCGAGAACCTGGTGCGGCGCTGCGATCCGGCCACGCTGGAGGCTTCGCTGTTGCAGCTGATCGAGCGCTGCCGCGACCTGGACTTTCCGTGGTTCCCGGCCCGCGTGGTGTGTCACGACATCCTCGGCCAGACCGCGCTGGTGGACCTGGCCGGCCTGCGCGACGCGATCGCGGAGCAGGGCGGTGATCCGGCGCTGGTCAATCCGGTGGTGCCGACGCAGTTGATCGTCGATCACTCATTGGCGGTGGAACACGCCGGTTTCGACCGGAACGCGTTCGCGAAGAACCGCGCCATCGAGGACCGGCGCAACGAGGACCGTTTCCACTTCATCAACTGGACGAAGAAGGCGTTCAAGAACATCGACGTGATCCCGCCGGGCAACGGGATCATGCATCAGATCAACCTGGAGCGGATGTCGCCGGTGATCCAGGCCGTCGATGGCGTGGCCTCGCCGGACACGCTGGTCGGCACCGACAGCCACACCCCGCACGTGAACGCGCTGGGCGTGATCGCGATCGGTGTCGGCGGGCTGGAAGCCGAGAGCGTGATGCTCGGCCGCGCGTCGTGGATGCGCCTGCCGGACATCATCGGCGTGAAACTGACCGGCAAGCCGCAGCCGGGCATCACCGCGACCGACATCGTGCTGGCGCTGACCGAGTTCCTGCGCAGGGAGCGCGTGGTCGGCGCGTACCTGGAGTTCTTCGGCGAAGGCGCATCGGCGCTGACGCTGGGCGACCGCGCGACCATCTCCAACATGACGCCGGAGTTCGGCGCCACCGCGGCGATGTTCCACATCGATCGGCAGACCATCGATTACCTGAAGCTGACCGGCCGCGAAGACGCGCAGGTCAAGCTGGTCGAGACCTACGCGAAACACACCGGCCTGTGGGCGGATGCGCTGGCCACCGCCGAGTACGAGCGCGTGCTGACGTTCGACCTGTCCGCCGTGGTGCGCACCATGGCCGGGCCGTCCAACCCGCACGCCCGCCTGCCGACGTCCGACCTCGCCGCGCGCGGCATCGCCGGCAACCTGGACAGCGCCCGCGCGCAGGAAGCCGAGGGTCTGCTGCCCGACGGCGCGGTGATCATCGCCGCCATCACCAGCTGCACCAACACCAGCAACCCGCGCAACGTGGTCGCCGCCGGCCTGCTGGCACGCAACGCCAACGCGCATGGCCTGACGCGCAAGCCGTGGGTCAAGACTTCGCTGGCGCCGGGTTCCAAGGCGGTGCAGATGTATCTGGAAGATTCCAGGTTGCTGCCCGAACTGGAGCAACTGGGCTTCGGCATCGTCGGCTTCGCCTGCACCACCTGCAACGGCATGAGCGGCGCGCTGGATCCGGCGATCCAGAAAGAGGTGGTCGAGCGCGACCTGTACGCCACCGCCGTGTTGTCGGGCAACCGCAACTTCGACGGCCGCATCCATCCGTACGCCAAGCAGGCCTTCCTTGCCTCGCCGCCATTGGTGGTGGCCTATGCGATCGCCGGCACCATCCGTTTCGACATCGAGAAGGACGTGCTGGGCATCGACAAGGACGGCAACGCGGTGACGCTGAAGGACCTGTGGCCGGATGACGCGGAGATCGACGCCATCGTCGCCGCCAGCGTCAAGCCCGAACAGTTCCGCCAGGTCTACGACCCGATGTTCGCCCGCAGCGGACTGGGCGGACCGAAGGTGGAGCCGTTGTACGACTGGCGTCCGATGAGCACCTACATCCGCCGCCCGCCGTATTGGGAAGGCGCGCTGGCCGGCGCCCGCACCATGACCGGCATGCGCGCGCTGGCGGTGCTCGGCGACAACATCACCACCGACCACCTGTCGCCGTCCAACGCCATCCTCGCCACCAGCGCGGCCGGCGAGTACCTGACCAAAATGGGCGTGCCGGAAGAGGACTACAACTCCTACGCCACCCACCGCGGCGACCACCTGACCGCCCAGCGCGCGACGTTCGCCAACCCCAAGCTGTTCAACGAGATGGTGCGCAACGAGGACGGCTCGGTGCGGCAGGGTTCGCTGGCGCGGATCGAGCCGGAAGGCACGGTCACCCGCATGTGGGAAGCGATCGAAACCTACATGGAGCGCAAGCAGCCGCTGATCATCATTGCCGGCGCGGATTACGGCCAGGGCAGCTCGCGCGACTGGGCCGCCAAGGGCGTGCGCCTGGCCGGCGTGGAAGCCATCGCGGCCGAGGGCTTCGAGCGCATCCACCGCACCAACCTGGTCGGCATGGGCGTGCTGCCGCTGCAGTTCAAGCCCGGCACCGACCGCAACACGCTGGGCATCGACGGCAGCGAAACCTTCGACGTGACAGGCGAGTGCCAGCCGGGCGCGGACATGACCCTCGTCATCCATCGCGGGGACGGCGAGCGCGTGGACGTACCGGTCATCTGCCGCCTGGACAGCGACGAGGAGCTGCTGATCTACGAGGCCGGCGGCGTGCTGCAGCGGTTCGCGCAGGATTTTCTGGCGTCGTCGAAAGTCGCCTGATCCGGAACGCCCCTCTTCCAGGTGGGAGAGGGGATCGCGGGGTGATGCTTTCCCGCGGGAAATGACACGAACTTTGAAACTGGATTCCCCGATGAGCCACGCACCCCAAATCAAAATTCCCGCCACCTACATGCGTGGCGGCACCAGCAAGGGCGTGTTCTTCCGCCTTGAGGATTTGCCTGCCGCCGCGCAGGTGCCCGGCGCGGCGCGTGATGCGCTGCTGCTGCGGGTGATCGGTTCGCCCGACCCCTACGGCAAGCAGACCGACGGCATGGGCGGGGCGACCTCCAGCACCAGCAAGACGGTGATCCTGTCGCGCAGCGGCAGGCCGGACCACGACGTCGACTACCTGTTCGGCCAGGTCGCCATCGACAAGCCGTTCGTGGACTGGAGCGGCAACTGCGGCAACCTGTCGGCGGCGGTGGGTTCGTTCGCGATTGCCAGCGGTCTGGTGGCCGCGGGCCGGGTGCCGCGCGACGGCATCTGCACGGTGCGCATCTGGCAGGCGAACATCGGCAAGACCATCGTCGCCCACGTGCCGATGACGGATGGCGAAGTGCAGGAAACCGGCGACTTCGAACTGGACGGGGTGACTTTCCCGGCGGCGGAAGTGCAGGTGGAGTTCATGGACCCGGCCGACGGCGAAGGTGCGATGTTTCCGACCGGCAACGTGGTCGACGAGCTGGACGTGCCCGGCGTCGGCACGCTCACGGTGACGATGATCAACGCCGGCATCCCGACCATCTTCGTCAACGCCGATGCCATCGGTTACACCGGCACCGAGTTGCAGGAGGCGATCAACGGCGACGAAAAGGCGCTGGCGATGTTCGAGGCCATCCGCGCCCACGGTGCGGTGAAGATGGGCCTGATCTCACACGTCGATGAAGCGGCGCAGCGCCAGCACACGCCGAAGGTAGCCATCGTTGCGCCGCCCGCTGACTACACCGCGTCCAGCGGCAAGGCGATCGCGGCGGGCGACATCGACCTCAACGTGCGCGCGCTGTCGATGGGCAAGCTGCACCACGCGATGATGGGCACCGCGGCGGTGGCCATCGGTACCGCGGCCGCCATTCCCGGCACGCTGGTGAATCTGGCCGCGGGCGGCGGCGAACGCACGGCCGTGCGCTTCGGTCATCCCTCCGGCACCCTGCGGGTCGGCGCGGAAGCCGTCCAGGCCGATGACGGCCACTGGAGCGTGACCAAGGCGGTCATGAGCCGCAGCGCGCGCGTGCTGATGGAAGGCCGGGTGCGCGTGCCGGGTGACTTCGACGCCGGATAACGGATCGGGGTCGGCTTTCGCTCTCCCGGTGCGCTGTCATCGTCCGGGCGGGGCGGCACTGGTTTCAACTTCGATCCGGAAAGCTTCATCCCCTCCGCCGGGAAACAACTGAAAGACGTGCACCTCGTAGCGGTCCTGCTTGGCCACGAACTCGAACTCGTCGCGCGCGTCGCCGACATCGGGAATCGTGATGGCGACGTTCTCCCCGCCCATCAGCCGGACATGCACCGGCTGCCCGCGGCTCACGGCAAGCGAATAGCACTGGATCCCGGGGTCGTCGTCGCGGCCGTGCCCCGGCGCAGTGCCGGACACTTCGGCGACGTTCTGGCCCGGCGGCATCGGGGTCGACGTGCACGGGTCCTGCGCGATCGCGCTGAACGACCACAGGCTCGCCATGCACAGCATGACCAAGGTCCAGTGCCAGCGGGCTTTGCCGGATGAGTCCAGTGACAAGGTTCTCTTCATGCGCACTCCCGGATACCGCTGCGGCCGCAGGTTCTCCTGACAACGTTTCCCGCGCTTGTGCGCGGCCATTCGCCGCGATGGCGACCACACCCCCCAGCCTTCGGCACTGCGACAGGCGCGGCCAATAGGCTAGAAAGAGGGGTTCGTTATTGCATTGCCCGACCCCCATTTACGGAGATCCGCCTTGAAGAAGACCCTGCTCTTTGCCGCGACCACGATCGCATTGACCCTGGGCGCGCCGCTGGCGGCCAATGCCGGGGACCGTTGCCTGGATGACGCCTGCGACCTGCGCGCGCTGTACGAAGCGCCGGCCACGTCGGGCGGCGCGACCGGCACCGCCGCCGTCAGCGCCAAGCGTTTCGGCACCTGGGGCATCGACACCGACGGCATGAACCGCGATGTCCGCCCGGGCGCGGATTTCTTCGACTACGTCAGCGGGACCTGGGCAGCCAATACCGAAATCCCGGCCGACAAGTCGATGTACGGCTCGTTCCTGGGCCTGCGCGACCTGTCCGAGCAGCGCGTGCACCAGCTGCTGGAAAGCTATCCGAAGGCCGATCCCGCCACCGGCGGCGACGCCGCCAAGCTGGCCGCGCTCTACCAGGGCTACCTCGACGAGAAGACGGTCGAAGCACTGGATGACAAGCCGCTGCAGCCGTATCTGGAAGCGATCCGCAACGCCAAAGACAAGGACGCGATCGCGCGCCTGATGGGTGAAAGCAGTGCCAGCCTGGGCCGCAGCTTCTTCGGCAGCTATGTCTCCGACGACCAGCGCAATCCCGATGTCTACACCCTGTACTTCAGCCAGTCGGGCCTCGGCCTGGGTGATCGGGAGATGTACCTGGGCGAGAAGTTCGCCCCGCAGCGCGAGCGCTACGTCGCCTATATCGCGCAACTGCTGGAGCTGGGCGGCTGGGCCGATCCCAAGGGCCATGCCGACGCGATCATGAAGCTGGAAACGGCCATCGCCCAGGCGCACTGGACGCGCGCGCAGAGCCGCGACCGCGACAAGACCTACAACCCGGTCGTGCTGGCCCAGCTCGACACCGTTGCCCCCGGCTTCCCCTGGCAGGTCTACCTGGCCGCGGCCGGCCTGGACTACGCGACCGACGGCGTGATCCGCCAGGACACCGCGCTGCCGAAGATCGCCAGCATCTTTGCCGACGCCGACCTGGATACCCTGCAAGCCTGGCAGGCGTTCCACACCATCGACAACGCCGCGCCGATGCTGTCGCGCCGTTTTGCCGACGCCGAGTTCGAGTTCCGCAGCAAATTCCTGTCCGGCCAGCCGGAGCAGCGTGCGCGCTGGAAGCGGGCGGTCAGCTACACGTCCTCGGCGATGGGCGAGGCGATCGGCCGCGACTACGTCGAGCTGTATTTCCCGGCTGACGCCAAGGCCAAGATGGACGCACTGGTCAGCAACGTGAAGGCCGCAATGGGCGCACGTCTGGATCAGCTGGAGTGGATGAGCCCGGCGACCAAGGCCGAGGCACACGCCAAGCTCAAGGGCTTCGGCCTGAAGATCGGCCACCCGGACACCTGGCGCGATTACAGCGGACTGCAGGTCGCCAACGGCGATGTGCTCGGAAACGCCGTGCGCGCCGCGCAGTTCGAGTGGGACTACCGCCGCGTGCGCATCGGCAAGCCGGTTGACAAGGGCGAGTGGGGCATGACCCCGCAGACCGTCAATGCGTACTACAACTCGGTCAAGAACGAGATCGTGTTCCCGGCCGCGATCCTGCAGCCGCCGTTCTTCGATGCGGACGCCGATCCGGCGGTGAACTACGGCGGCATCGGCGGTGTGATCGGTCACGAGATCATCCACGGCTTCGACGATCAGGGCCGCAAGTCCGACGGCAACGGCCTGCTGCGCGACTGGTGGACGGCCGAGGATGCGGCCAAGTTCGAGGTCCAGGCGGCCAGGCTGGGCGCGCAGTACGAGGCCTACGAGTTCCCGCAGCTGCCGGGCATGCACATCAACAGCAAGGTGGCGATGGGCGAGAACATCGGTGACCTGGGCGGGTTGACCATCGCGCTGGAAGCCTACCGGCGCTCGCTGGATGGCAAGGAAGCGCCGGTGATCGACGGATTCACCGGCGAGCAGCGCTTCTTCATGGGCTGGGCGCAGGTCTGGCGCACCCTGTGGCGCGACGATGCACTGCGGCAGCAGCTGGTCAACGGCACCCACTCGCCGGGCCATATCCGTGCGTTCGCCCCGCTGCGCAACATCGATGCGTGGTACGACGCGTTCGGTGTGACCGAGGCCGACGCGTTGTGGGTCGCGCCCGGGGATCGCGTGCGGATCTGGTAACGCGCCAGAAAGAAACGAGGCCGCTTCGGCGGCCTCGTCGCATGGCTCGGGAACCGGGCGGAATCGATCCGATCCGTCCGGGTCCCGTCAGTTCAGCAGTTGGAACCCGACCACGGCGGCCAGCACTGCGGCCAGGATGGCGTAGTTGCCGTCATCGTTGCGGCGGCCATACCGGTAGTGATCGGAATAGCCGTCTTCGTAACCACGCTGGAAACCCTGGCGGAAGTAGTAGTTGTATTCGCCCTGGCTGATGTAATGGCCGTTGTAACCGTAGTTCGCGTCCTGGTAGGCGTAGCTATTGCGGTAATCGTTGCGCCAGCGGTCCTCCCGGTCGGCGCGACCGGCGTACAGGCCTTCCTGGTAGCCACGGTTCACCGCCTGGCGGATCAGGTCGGCGCCGTAACGGTTGGTTTCATGCCAGCGACCGGCGTAGCGATAGCGATAGCTGGGCGGCGTGTAGTAGTAGGGGTCGTTGTAGTAGTTGTAATTGCGGACGTTCCAGCTGGCCTGCTGGCGACGCAGACGGTCGTAATACTCCTGCTGGTAGCGGTATTGATGGGTCCGACGCTGTTGCTGCAGGATGCGGGCGCGTTGATCGGCCGCATGACGCTGCTGCACCCGGCGGTCGTTGCGGAACCGGTCGGCGCGGTGGCGTTCGGCGCGGATGCGCTGGTCCTGCTGGTCGCGGCTCAGGCGTTGCTGTGACTGGCGACGGTTGTCGTGCTGGTTCCAGTTGCCTCGATTGTCCTGATTGTCCCGGTTGCTCCAGTTGTTGCCGTGTCGATCATCGGGGCGGTGCTGCGGCTGGGACACGACCGGGCGGTCCGGTCGTTGCGTGGGCTGACGGCGATGCTGCTCGCGACGGTCATGCTCGCGGCGGTCATGTTCGGACCGGGGCACGGATTGGCCGGCATTGGCCCACCGGTCGTGCTGGTTGCGTGGCGATTGAGTCCGCTGCCCTCGCGTGTCGTCCGATCGTGCGGGACGCTGCTCGTTGGCACGCCGGGGCGTTTCGGACCGGACAACGGCGTGACGCGGCTGCGGTCGCGCATCCTGCCGGGTCTGGGGTTGGCGCTGCGAATCCTGGTGTCGCGAATCCTGTTGCTGCCTTGCGGGAGAGGCCTGGCGCTGGCGCCTCTCGTCCTGCACTTTCTGGCGCGCTTCGGTGACTCGTTTCTCCCGGTCGCTCTTGTGGTCGGACTTCGACCTGGACTGCTCCTGCTCCTGCTGCGCGGAGTCCCGGTTTCGGTGCTGACCCTGCGCGTTGGCAGGCAAAGCCAGCCCCAGCAGGAAGACCGCAAGCGCGAGCGGCCACAGGATTTTATGGTGGCAAGAGAGCGTCATGTCGGTTCCTCGGCGGTAGGTGCCGACGCGTCGGTCGGCCTGCTGCCTACCATTTGGCCGATGGCATGAATGGATGCTGAGGGTGGCGGACCATGTTCAGGTTCATGAATGCCTCCGCGGGCCAGTGCGCATCGCAATGCCAGGCGGAGTCGTGCCGGAGCATCCGGGTTGCGTGTGCAGGGGCCGGCAGAACGCCGGCGACATGACACTGCGACGGACCATGGCATGACCGCCACTTTCCAAGTGGAGGAGCGTAGACCGGCTGGAAACGTGCAAAGGGCTATGCTCCCGGATGTTTCGGACAGGCAATGCGGAGGTTTCCCATGGCAACCGGCTGGGCCGGCGATGGCGCCGTACAGGATCAGATCGATGCGACCGTCGAGGACGCAATCAAGCGCGCACGCAGCAAGCTGCCGCAGGGCCCCGGGCTGACGCACTGCGAGGAATGCGATGACGTTATTCCCGAAGCACGTCGTGCCGCGATGCCGGGCGTGCGCCTGTGCGTGGCGTGCCAGGAGGCCCACGACCGGGAACAGGCCGGCAGTGGCTACAACCGGCGTGGCAGCAAGGACAGCCAGCTGCGCTGAGTGATGCCGGCAAGCCGGTGTGCGGCGATTGCCCGAAGGTCAGTCCCTGTCGGTCAGCGCATCCAGAGACGACGGCGCCGGTGTGGCGATGGCCGTCGGATTCTCGCTCCCGTAAGGCCGCAGGTGGCGGCGGACGGTGCGCTGGAAAAACTGGTTGTTGGGAATCTGCAGCACCGAGGCCGCGGCGCCATCGATGGTTTCCTGCAGGGTGGTGTAGACGAGGTTGATGTCGACCACGCGACCCTTCAGCCCGGGCTTGTCACCGCTTTCCAGCACCTCGATGTGGTCGTTCAGGCGGAACGGCCGGGTGGTGAGGATCAGTGCGGTGCAGAAGATGTTGGACAGCACGCTCCAGGCAGCGAAGAACGCCACCGCGCCCACCGCCGCGAATCCGGTGAACGCCGTCCACAGCACCGTCCCGGATACGCCCAGGCGCTCCAGTATCAGCAGCAGCGTCGAGAAATAGATCAGGAACCCCAGCACCCGACGGCTGCCGATCGTCATTTGCGGCAGCAGGTTGTAGCGCAGGCTCACCCGCTTGATCAGGCGCCGTCCCAGGGCCCGCAGCAGCCATGCCGCGAGCACGATCAACGCAATCTGGCCCAGCGGCAGGATCACATCCAGCCATTGCTGTACCCATTGCGGCAGTTGGTCTTTCATCTGGTCGAGCGATCCGTTGAAGTGGAGATGACAGCGCTTCGGAACTGCGAAGGATAGCCGGTCGCCCGGTTTCATCGGCTCCCGTGCGATGCATCCGCCAGGCAGATTCAATCGAATCGATACGCCGACACGGTGGTTTCCAGCACGCGGTCGGAGAACACGTGTCGGCCGACACCGTTGCTCGCGGCCCCGGCGGCGACCATCAGCGGAATCAGGTGTTCTTCGGCCCGTGGCGGATGCGACAGGCGGGCGGCGGGGGTTGCCTGCGCCCACTGCTGCAGGGCGGCGTGGCGTTGACCGGGTGGAGCCTCGACCGCCCCGGCCAGCCAGCGGTCGAACTCGTCGGACACCGGGCCGAAGCGCGGATCGCCGAAGCCACGCATGTTGTGGAAGCTCATGCCGCTGCCGATGATCAGCACGCTTTCGTTGCGCAGCGGTTCCAGCGCCTGGCCTGCGTCCAGGTGGGCCGTCGGGTCCAGATCGGCACGCAGCGAGAGCTGCACGACCGGAATGTCGGCGTCGGGAAACATCAGTTTCAGCGGAATGAACATGCCGTGGTCGAAGCCGCGCCCCGCATCCTGCCGTGCGGCGATCTGCGCCTGGCCGAGCAGGTCGGTGATGCGCGTCGCCAGCATCGGACTGCCGGGGGCGTCGTAGCGCAACTCGTAGGTATGCGGCGGAAAGCCGTAGTAGTCGTAGATCAGCTCCGGTTGCGGCGAGCTGGTAACGGTGAACTCCGGTTCGAGCCAGTGCGCCGAAGCCACGATGATGGCGCGCGGCCGCTGCGGCAGGGTGGCGGCCACGCCCTTGAGGAAGCCCGCCATCCGGTCCCAGGCACCGGCGGGATTCCAGTTCATGAAGAAGCACGGGCCGGCGCCGTGCGGGATGTAGAACGTCGGCATGGCAGTGGCGGATGACGGCATGATCGGTGACGGCATGGTTGGTGACGGCATGGAGGCTTCCCCGATATCGAGTGCGGTTTTGTTGAAGGTCGGTCGCGTAGATGATGGCGCAAGCGCCGATGATCGACCCGTTCCGCGAGGGCGCGGCGGCGGGGCAGGTTGACGCCATTTTTTGCAGCATGACCAGTTTCGACCGATCCTGTCTTGAGCGGGTTGGTTTGGCGTGATCCATCCTGGAAAAGGCCGGGGATTCAACACCGGCGCGACAGTCATTGGGGAAGGCTCGTGAAGGAAGAAAAGATTTACCGGACGTTCCGCGAGTTCTACCCGTTCTATCTGGGCGAGCATGCCAACCGTACCTCGCGCCGGCTGCATTTCGTCGGCACGAGCATGGTGGTGGTGCTGCTGATTGCGGCCTTCATCACCCAGTGGTGGTGGCTGATCGCGGTGGCGCTGGTGCAGGCCTATGCCTTCGCCTGGGTGGGTCATTTCTTCTTCGAGCGCAACCGCCCGGCCACCTTCCAATACCCGTTGCTGAGCCTGCGTGGCGATTGGCGCATGTGGTGGGAGATGCTGACCGGGAAGATCCGGTTCTAGGGCAGGCCTTCATTGTCGCCACGCTCTTCGACGCGCATGGTTCGGAACCCGCAGACGGACGGAGGGCAAGTTCCGAGCATCGCCGCCTGTCTGGATTGCGCGCGGCGGTTGCCATTCAACGAAAGCGGGACCTTCCGCCATTACCCGGAACTGGACGGCTGATTTCCCGGTCCGGCCGGCTCAATTCCGGTCAGGCGCAGGCGCGGACATCCGCGCGCAATCCAGGTGCGTCAGGTACAGGCGCAGGTCGAATTCCAGCTGGTGGTAGTCGGGAACCATGTGGGCGCACAGCTGGTAGAAGGGCTTGTTGTGGTCGTGCTCTTTCAGGTGCGCCAGTTCGTGCGCCACGATCATCCTGAGGAACTCCGCAGGCGCATCGCGGAACACCGTGGCGATGCGGATTTCGCGGCTGGCCTTCAGCCTGCTGCCCTGCACGCGTGACACCGTGGTGTGCGTGCCCAGCGCATGGCGCACCACCTGCAGCTTGTTGTCGAACACCACTTTGCTCAGGGGTTCGGTCTTGCGCAGGTAGCGGTCCTTCATGGTGACGGTGTATTCGTACAGCGCCTTGTCGTTGCGCACGTTGTGCGGCTGGTCGTACCGGTTGCGCAGCCAGTCGCCGAGCCGGTCGCGGGAGATCAGTTCGCGCACCTGCGCGAGCACGTTTTCGTTGTAGCCGGCCAGATATTTCAACGTGGTCATGGCGGGCACGATACGGCAGTCTTTGCGCTAGAGTCTGCGCACTGATGGCACCCCATGCGGATCCCGATGTCGAACAAGAAAACCACCCCGTCCAGTGAGGTGCTCGATCGCATCGTCGCGCAGGCCCGGCGCGATGCCGCCCAACGCGAGAAGGGATACCGCGAGCGCGCGCTGAAAATGTACCCGTGGATCTGCGGGCGGTGTGCGCGGGAATTCACCCGCGCCAACCTGTCGGAGTTGACGGTGCACCACCGCAACCACGACCACGACTTCAACCCGCCGGATGGCAGCAACTGGGAGTTGCTGTGCCTGTATTGCCACGACAACGAGCATTCGCGTTACGTGGACTACACCGGTGGCAGCGCCCTGGATGCGGAAGAAAAACAGGCAGCCGCCACCGGCAATCCGTTTGCGAACCTCAAGTCGTTGCTGAAACGCGAGTAGCTGCCGGCTGCTGGTCAGACGCTGCGATCAGCTGGCCTTGTCCGGGAACTGCTTGGCAATCGCCGCTGCAAGCGCATCGGAAATCACGTCCATGTGTGCCTGCATCGCGGCCCAGGTCTCGGCCTCACCGGCCGTGTCGCCGGCCATGATCTGGGTGACCTGCGCACGGTGATGTTCGACGTGGGCGACCATCAGGCCGTTGACGGTGTCCTCGGGCAGGTTCGGGTTCGCGCCGGCGAGGAATTTGGCGATCTCGCCAGCATTGGCGATCCCCTCGTCCATGCCTTTCTGCACGCCGGCGGCGTCGCCCGCGTGCGCGGCATCGGTCATCGCTTTCACGCCCGCCCAGTGGCCGCTCAGCAGGCGCAGCATCTCGGCGCCACCGGCATCGCCGTAAAAGCTCGCCACCGCGGCCGATATCGCCTTGGCATTGGTCACGACATCGTTGGCGGCCGCATCGGCCTCGCTCTGGTTGCCGTCCTTGACCGCCATTGCATAGGCGCGGGTCTTGTCGATATGGCCGTGCCACAGGGCACGCATGTCCGCCTGCAGTTTGGGGGCGGCCGGGGTTGTGGTGGGCTCGGCTGGGGCGGCCTGTTCACTGGGTTGGGTGGCCGGTGCAGCCGGAGCCTGCGCCGTGGGTTCGGTGGGGGTTTGCACGGTGCACGCGCCAGCCAGCAGTGCGAGTGACGCTGCCAATGCGGTGAGTATGGGTTTCATGACGGTCTCCAGGGGCGGGCCGCGCACGCAACCATTGCGCCTGCGGCATGACCCACTCAGCGCCGGCCGCCGTCAAATTCGTGTGACCTCGTCGACGGGGAGGTGGCGTTGACCGACTCGCAAGAGAGCAATCGATGCCAGCGCGCGACTGCCTGCATGGCTCGAAACCTCCTTCACCCGTCCTCCCCTGGAATCATCTTCTACTTGTTTTTCAATAGGTTGGCCCCATCTTCTCCACTGACCTCCGGATGTCCTGCGTCCGGATTTCCTTGATCAAAACGAGGTGCATGATGCATTCGCTTATCGACGATTTCGCCGATCATGTTTTCCATAATCCGGTCGGTCCTTGCCTTTCGCTGTACCAGCCGACCCACCGCAGCCATCCCGACAAGGGCCAGGACGGGATCCGTTTCGGCAATCTGGTGAAGGCCGCCGAAGCGCTGTGGCGGGAGCGCTATCCAGGCCATGACCCCGAGCCGGTGATGGCGAACCTGCGCAAGCTGGGTGAGGAGCGTAATTTCTGGAATCACACGCTGGATGGGCTGGCCGTGCTGGCGTCGCCGACGCTGTTCCGGGTGTACCGCCTGCAGCGACCGGTAACCGAGCTGGCCATCGTCGCCGACAGTTTCCACATCAAGCCATTGCTGCGGATCGTGCAGTCGGCCGACCGCTACCAGGTGCTCGCGATCAACCGGCATACCGCCAAGCTGTTCGTGGGCAACCGCGACGCGCTGGACCCGTTCGAGGCCGGCGATGATTTTCCCGCCACCCTGCAGGCCGTGCTGGGTGAGGACCCCCTGCGCGGGCGCCCGGCGGTGTGGTCGCGCGGAGCGTCCGCGTCGGCGGCCGGCGTGCGCGATGGCCAGGTCGAGAGGGGCAGCCTGGTCGATGCCGATACCGAGCAGTTCTTCCGCGCGGTGGACCGTGCGGTGGCCGAGCAGTTCTCCCGTCCGTCGCGCCTGCCGCTGATGCTGGCGGCATTGCCGGAGCACCAGAGCATGTTCCGCAAGCTCAGCCACAACGCCTTCCTGCTGCTGCAGGGGATCGACACCCATGCCGATGCGATGAGCCTGGAGACGCTTCGCGAGCGTGCCTGGCAGGTCATGGAACCCCGATACCTGGAGCGCCTGGCAGGCCTGGTCGACATGTTCCACGCCGCCCGGGCGCGCTGGTTGGCCAATGACGATATCGCCCAGGTGGCGCGCAGCGCGGTGTCCGGCCGGGTGTCCACCCTGCTGGTGGAGGCCGACCGGCAGGTGTCTGGCCGGATGGACACCAGCGACGGCGCGGTGGAGTTTGCCGGTGCCGGTGAGCGCGATGCCGACCTGCTCGACGACATCGCCGAGGTCGTGCTGTCGAACGGCGGTCAGGTCGTGGTGGTCCCCGGCCCGCGCATGCCGACGACGACGGGACTGGCGGCGATCTACCGGTTCTGAGGCAGCGCGTTCCGGGGTCAGGTGCAGTGCCGGGGCAACTCGGCATTGCGCTGGAATTCGAAGATCAGCCGGGTCTCGATACGGGATACCTCGGGTCGCTCGGTGAATGCCGCCAGCGCGAAATCGCGCAGATGGGCGCTGTCGCCCACGCCGACGTGGACGAGGAAATCGTCCGCGCCGGCGACGTGGTAGAACGCCAGCACCTCCGGCAACCCGCGCAGGTGGGCGTGGAAGCTGTCGAGCAGGGCGCGCGAGTGCTGCGCCAACCGCACCGATATCAAAGCCTGCAAACCGATGCCGATCGCCTCCGGTGCGATCTCGGCATGGAAGCCCTGCAGCACGCCCGCTTCGCGCAGCCGGCGGATCCGTTCCAGTGCGGTCGACGGCGCAATGCCGGCCCGTTCGGCCAGATCCTTGTTCGGCAGCCGGGCATTCTTCCGCAACAGCCGCAGAAGGTCGAAGTCGATTCGATCAAGGGTCATGGATGGGGCCTTTTTGGAAATATCGTTCGGCAGTGAGTTTACGTGCCGCATGAGCTTCTAGGATGGGGGCTGATTCCGAACGGAGTGCGGCATGTCCCATCTCGATACCCTGACCGTCCACGCCGGCCGCGATGACTTCCGCAAGCTCGGCGTGCATGCCCCGCCGATCGACCTGTCGACGACGTATCCGGTCGCCGATCTGGATGTGGGGACCGCCAGCTTCGATGCGCTGGTCGGTGGCGATGCCAGTGCCCCGAACCCGATCTATGCGCGGTTGCATAACCCGACGGTGGCGCGGGTCGAGCAGGCGTTGGCGCAGCTGGAAGGCAGCGAAGCCTGCGTGGCGTACGGGTCGGGGATGGCGGCGCTGACGGCGCTGCTGATGAGCGCGCGGATGCGGGGCGGGCACGTGCTGGTGGTGCGGCCGTTGTATGGCACCTCCGACCACCTGCTGGTCAGCGGCATGACCGGGCTGGAGGCCGAGTTCGTCGAGGCCGGCGAGATCGCCACCCGCAAGCGTGCCGACACCGTGCTGGTGGTGATCGAGACGCCCGCCAATCCGACCCTGGGGCTGGTGGATATCCGCGCGGTCGTTGCGGCTGCCGGCGACGTGCCGGTGGTGGTGGACTCGACCTTCGCCACCCCGGTGCTGCAACGGCCGATGGAGCTGGGTGCGACCTACGTGTTGCACAGCGCGACCAAGTTCCTCGGCGGCCATGGCGACGTGATCGCCGGCGTGGTGTGTTGCAGCGAGGAGAACGCGAAGGTGTTGCGCCAGGTGCGCGCGGTCACCGGCGCGCTGCTGCACCCGCTGGCGGCCTATCTGCTGCATCGCGGCCTGCCGACGCTGGCGTTGCGGGTGGAGCGCGCCCAGTACAACGCCGGCATTCTGGCGCAGCGGCTGGCCGGGCATCCGAAGGTCGCCCAGGTGTTCTATCCGGGCATGGGCACGGTGGCCGGCGATGGCCTGCTCGCCAGCCAGATGCGCGGCCCCGGTGCGTTGCTGGCGTTCGAACTGCACGGCGGGCACGCGGCCGCTGCCGCAGTGATGAGCCGTGTGCGCCTGATCACCCCCGCCGTCAGCCTGGGATCGGTGGACAGCCTGATCCAGCACCCGGCAGGTCTGACCCACCGCGTGCTGGACGAAGCCACGCGGCAAGCCTGTGGCATCACCGCCGGCCTGTTGCGCCTGTCGGCCGGCATCGAGCATGTCGATGACCTGTGGGGGGACCTGGAGCAGGCGCTGGATCTGGAGAAGGCCTGAACAATCGCCGTCGTCCCGCGAAGGCCTTCGATCTGGTCCCGCCTTCGCGGGAATGACGGGTCGCGGCACGCCGGGCCTCAGCACGTCCGTGCCGGGTAGGGGATCATGGCGGTTTCGCTGCCGGCTGGTCGGTGGTGACGCCATCATGGAGTCGTGAACTTGAAACTTTCCGAACAGATCGTCCTGGTAACCGGCGCCGGCCGCGGGCTTGGCAATGCGATTGCGTGCGCCTTCGCCGCTGAAGGCGCGAGGGTGGTGGTCAATTACCGCGCCAGCCGCGAGGCGGCCGAGACGCTGTGCCGCCAGATCGGCAGCGATCGCGCGTTGGCGCTGCAGGCCGATGTCACCGATGCCGCGCAAGTGGCGGCGATGGTCGCCGCGGCACACGCGCATTTCGGCGCGCCGGTCACCACCGTGGTCAACAACGCGCTGGCGGATTTTTCATTCGATGGCGATGCCCGCGCGAAGGCGGAGCAGATCGGCTGGCAGCAGTTCTCGGCGCAGTTCGAGGGCAGCGTGCGCGGCGCGCTCAACATCATCCAGTCCGCCATCCCCGGCATGCGCGAGCGCGGCTTCGGGCGGGTGATCAATATCGGCACCAACCTGTTCCAGAACCCGGTGGTGCCGTACCACGACTACACCGCCGCCAAGGCCGCGCTGCTGTCGCTGACCCGCACGATGGCGGCCGATCTCGGCCCGCTCGGCATCACCGTCAACATGCTGTCGGGCGGCCTGCTGCGTACCACCGATGCCAGCGCTGCGACGCCGGAGGCGGTATTCGACCTGATCGCGGCCAGCACGCCGCTGCAGAGCGTGACGACGCCGGCCGAGTTCGCCGATGCGGTGCTGTTCTTCGCATCGCCGTGGTCGCGCGCGGTGACCGGCCAGAACCTCGTGGTCGATGGCGGTCTGGTCAAGGATTGAGCCGCTCCGCGAGGCGCGCGCCGTCGGCGAGACCGAGCAGCGGGGCTGTTCAGACCTTTCCTGAGCGTCGCGACACTGCTGTGGAGAGCTGGGTGTTGCGACCTGCGCCAGCGCGCCTTGCGGCTGGAATCAGGCGGCGTCGATGACGGTCAGCGGGATCTCGCGGTCGTAGCGGTGGGCGTAGGCCTCCCGCTCGCTGCGGCAGTAGCCGCTGCCCATGGTGAATTTGCGGCAGATCGCGGGCCGCTGCTCGTAGATGCTGCAGCACATGCGGTTCTGGTCGATCGCCACGCACCAGCCGTCCTCGTCGCGTGCCATCACCTCCAGCCCACGCTCGGTGCGCTCCACCAGATGGCGCGGGACGGGGTCGTCGGGCATCACCACCACCGTCAGCCGGCAGCAGACCGCGTCGCACTGGTTGCAGGACACGTCGGGGTCGACCACCTGGTCGCTGTCGTCGTACCGGTACGTCGCGGCGCTCATTGCCGCGATACGCCAGCAAGGGGCACGGCCACGGCGTCGCGGCGGTAATGCAGCAGGCGGCCCCGGAACGGCGGGATGTCGCCATCGTCCATCGGGCCGCGTTCCTCGCTGACCTCGAACCCCTGCAGCGCCAGGGCGCGGCTGAATGGCGCGCTGTTGCCGCGACCCGGGTCGGTGATCAGCACTTCGGCGGCGGCATGGGTATGGCGATCGACCAGGTTCGCGAGCATCTCCGCGTGGTCGCGCTCGTACAGCACGTCGCTGCCGATCACCAGGTCGAACAGGCCCAGGGTCGGCAACGGCACGCCCCAGCGCAGCTTGCGGTAGGCCACCGAGGGCAGCGCATTGAGTGCGGAGTTGTACGCCAGGAAGGGTTCCGCCAGCGGGTGCATGTCGCTGGCGATGACGTCCGCGCCGCGGCGTTGCAGCACCAGGCTGGCCAGCCCCAGTCCGCAGCCGATTTCCAGGATGCGCTTGCCGGCGATGTCGAAACTGCCCATCGCATTGGCCAGCAACCGTCCGGCCGGCCAGACCTGGCCGAACAGGCACCATTGCGCCGATGAGATGCCGAGCCGTTCGGCACGGCCGTCGGGATCGGAAAACTGCTGGTGATCGCTCAGCGAGCGGATGCGGTAGTCGTGTCCGCCAAGGCGGAGGCGCTGTTGGCGCGTGGTGTAACCAGGCATGGGGACTCCCGGGGTATGGCGCCACCCGTGAAGCAGGGTGATGACGCATGAAGGGAGCGGACTTGGTGCCAGTAAGTTGGCCGCGAGGGTGGCATGCCGACGAACCATGCCGCACGCCAGTCTACGCGCTACCGGCAGCCGGCATCGGGCCCGGCGGGTGGGAAATGCACGAAGTCCTATACTCCCGGTCCCGTTCACTGACCTGTTGGAGGGGCCCGATGCCCGATATTCCCGCCTGCACCCAATGCGGCCTGGAAAATACCTACCCCGATGGCGACCACTACGTCTGCGCCGATTGCGGCCACGAATGGCCGATCACCCCGGATGCCAAGCCGGCTGACACGATGGTGGTCAAGGACGCCAACGGCAACACCCTCAACGAAGGCGACACGGTCACCGTGATCAAGGACCTGAAGGTGAAGGGTTCGTCGATCCCGCTGAAGCAGGGCACCGTGATCCGCAACATCCGCCTGGTCGAGGGCGACCCGGAGAACATCGAAGGCAGCTCGGACAAGATCAAGGGCCTGGTGTTGAAGACCTGCTTCCTGAAGAAGGCCTGATTCCAGAGGGGCGGGTCGGCGCTGGAAAAGCCGATACCGTCCCGCGCATCGCGCGTTGTCCCGCCACAGACAACGCGCGTGCGATGACAGCACGCGGGCAATACGGAAACCGCGGGCGTGGGCACAACCGCCATACGCAAAGCGCGTTAGCATTGCGACCATGCGCAACCGTACCGATTCCGGGCCTGCCGACCCCGCCGACCAGGCGGCCGGCAGCGCATCCGAAGAGCTGGCCAATGCGCTGACCCACGGCCTCGGCGCGACGGCCGCACTGGCCGGCGGGGCGGTGCTGATCACCCTGGCCGCGCTGCTCGGCGACCGCTGGCAACTGGCCGGCGCAATCGTGTTCGGCGTCTGCCTGCTGCTGCTGTATGTCGCCTCGACGCTGTACCACGCGGTGCGCCATCCGGTGGCCAAATCGCGCTTGAAGGTGTTCGACCATTGCGCGATCTACCTGCTGATCGCCGGTACCTATACGCCGTTCACCCTGATCGGCCTGCGGGGGCCATGGGGCTGGTGGATGTTCGCCACGATCTGGACGCTGGCGGTGGCGGGCGTGGTGTTCAAGCTGTTCTTCACCGGCCGCTTCAAGCGCCTGTCGACGATGATCTACATCGCGATGGGCTGGCTGGTGGTGGTCGCGATCAAGCCGATGTGGGGCGCGCTGGACGGCTGGACGCTGGGCTGGCTGTTCGCCGGCGGCATCTGCTACACCGCGGGGACGTTCTTCTACCACCGGCCGTCGTTGCGTTACTCGCACGCGGTCTGGCACATGTTCGTGCTCGGTGGCAGCCTGTGCCACTACGTCGCGGTGATGATGCACGTGATCTGAGGGCGGCAGCCGCGTCGACCTTGCAACCGGAGACGCACGATGTTGTGGGAAGGCCTGACTGCCACGCGCGACCTGGGGCGGGTGTACGACATCGCCTCGATCCTGATCCGTTACGGATTCGGCGACATGGTCGGCCGGCTGGGTCTCGCACGCCTGCTGTCCGGGGCGGGCAGGGTGTTGCCGCTGGGCCATATCGAGGAGCTGGTGGCGCTGCCGACGCCGGTCCGGGTACGCCGGGCGCTGGAGGAAATGGGCCCCAGTTTCGTCAAGCTGGGCCAGGTGCTGGCGACCCGTGTCGACCTGTTTTCGCCGGAGTGGATCGCCGAGTTCGGCAAGCTGCAGAACCAGGCGCCGGAAGTGCCGTTCGCGGCGATCAGGGAGCAACTGGTCGATGATCTGGGGGCGCCGCCGGAAGAGGTATTCGCCTGGCTGAACCCCCGGCCGCTGGCCGCCGCGTCGATCGCCCAGGTGCACCGCGCGCGGCTGCACGACGGCAGCGAAGTCGTCGTCAAGGTGCGGCGGCCGGGCATCCGGCGCGTCGTGGAAGCCGACCTGCGGCTGCTGCAACGGGCCGCGCAGGCGATCGAGGCGCGGTTTCCGGAGTTGCGCCAGTTCCAGCCCACCGGCGTGGTGCGGCAGTTCCGGATATCGCTGACCCGGGAGCTGGATCTGGCGGCCGAGTGCCGTCATGCCGAGCGCATCGCCGCCAGCTTTTCCGGCCATGACGAGATCGTGGTGCCGGGGGTGCACTGGGACTACACCGGCGCGCGGATGAACGTGCAGGACTTCGTCGACGGGATCGCGGTGTCGGATGTCGTGGCGCTGGAGGCGGCCGGGCTGGACCGCCGATTGATCGCCCGGCGCGGTGCCCAGGCGGTGCTCAAGATGATGTTCGAGGACGGCTTTTTCCACGCCGATCCCCACCCGGGCAACGTGTTCGTGTTGCCGGAAAACCGCATCGCGTTGATCGATTACGGCATGGTCGGTCGCCTGTCCGATACCCGGCGCGCGCAGGTGGTCGGGCTGCTGGACGCGATGGTGCTGCGCGATGCGGAGCGGGTGACGGATGTGTTGCTGGACTGGACCAACCAGCCGCGGGTCGACGAGGCGCAACTGGCGCAGGACGTGGATGCGCTGGTCGACCAGTACCACGGTGTTCCGCTGGGGCAGCTCAACCTGGCGGCGATGCTGATCGATGTCACCGCGCTGCTGCGTGCGAACCGGCTGGTGTTGCCGGCCGACCTCGCGCTGCTGATCAAGGTGTTCGTGACCCTGGAAGGCCTGGGCCGCAATCTGGATCCGGACTTCGACATGGCCGGGGAGGCCGCGCCGTTCCTGCGCCGGGCGATGCTGGCGCGCTATTCGCCCGGCACGCTGGCGAAGGACGGGTTGCGTGCCCTGGCCGATACGGCCGGCATCCTGTCGGTGTTGCCGCGCGACATCCGGCGGCTGCTGCGCTCCGCGCGCGGCGGCAACCTGAAGCTGCGGGTCGATGTCGACCGTCTGGAGCAGTTCGGCGTGCAGGTGAACCATTCGGCGAACCGCCTGACGGTCGGCGTGGTGCTGGCGGCCCTGATCATCGGCTCGTCGATCGCCCTCACCGTGGCCGGCGGCCCGACCTTGCTTGGCCTGCCGGCATTCGGCCTGCTCGGGTTCGTGGGCGCCGCGATCGCCGGCGCATGGCTGGTGATCTCGATCTGGCGCAGCGGCGGCGGGAAGTAGTGCCGCCTATCTGTGCGTGGCGGGCACTGATGGGGCGCCGCTGCCGGCGCGATACGGGTATTTCGCGAAGATCGCACTGATCGCCTGGTCGGCGGCGACGGCACGTTGCTGGGCGGTCTTCTGGGTCACCCGGCCGATCGCGTCGCCGGTCCAGACCAGCCGGTTTTTCGCCGCATCCACCAGATCCACCGTGAGCGTGCCTTCGGTGTACTGGCTGATCCGGGTCTCGTCGTACCAGACCGGGAAGCCGACATAGCTGCGCGCCCGGTAGCTGTAGAAAAACCGCACGTCCGAGCGGGGCACCTGGTAGACATCGGTGCGCTCGCGGATCACGCCCTGGAAGTTGACCTTCAGGTCCGGACTGGCGGCGTCGAAACGGTACCCGCGGGCGTCCATCTCGCGACGGATGCTGGTCTTGAGCTGATCCGACAGATACGAGCTGTAGCCGGACTGCTCCATCGCCAACGGCTGGTAGAAGCCGTAGGTGCGGTAGTGCGAGAAGTCGGCCTGCGGATCGGTGTCGGTGTGAACCCGCGGGCCGGTGGCGCAGGCGGCCAGCAGCACCAATGTGGCCAGGGCCAGCAGGCCATGCCACCCATGGGAAATACGCCGGGACGCGTTCATGGCACCTCTCCGCACTGGGAATTCGTGAAGAAGCTAGCAGCGCCCGCCGATGGGTGGCGTGAAAAATACGGGTGGCACGGGACCGCAATTCCACGCGGATCAGATGCATGGCCACCCCTTTACGTAGGAGCGACGTGAGTCGCGAACGCACAAATGCTGGAGGTCGCGACTCACGTCGCTCCTACAACTCGCCGATCCGCCGGAACCGCCTACGGCACGTCCGCCGTCCACGCCTCGGTGCTGAATTTGTCCTTCGCCAATGCCTGAGCCCGATCCAGCTCATCGGAGGTCAGCGCGTCGTCACGCAGGCCGTGGTTGCGGCGGAAGGTGTCGATCATGCGGGCGATCACCGCCTCGCGGCTGAGCCCGGTCTGGCTGCGCAGGGGGTCGACCCGTTTGGCGGCGCTGGCAGTGCCTTTGTCGGACAGTTTCTCGCGGCCGATGCGCAGCACTTCCAGCATCTTGGTGGTGTCGATGTCGTAGGCCATGGTGACGTGATGCAGGACGGCGTTGCCGCGTCGGGCCTGCGCCGCGCCGGCGATCTTGCCTGCCGGTGAGGTGATGTCGTTGAGCGGCTGGTAGCTGGCCTGCACGCC